>DASSUC010000213.1:0-21341 GCA_035707405.1 Micromonosporaceae bacterium
GCTGTCGCGCAACGCCGGGTGGGTCGAGGTGGAGCTGGACCTGGGCGACGGCCCGCGCCGCTACCGCCGGGAGACCAACGTGATGCCGCAGTGGGCCGGCTCCTGCTGGTACGAGCTGCGCTACCTGGACCCGACCAACGACAAGTCCTTTGTGGACCCTGAGAACGAGCGGTACTGGATGGGCCCGCAGGCCGCCGGCGACTGCGGCGGGGTCGACCTGTACGTCGGCGGCGTCGAGCACGCCGTGCTGCACCTGCTGTACGCCCGCTTCTGGCACAAGGTCCTGTACGACCTGGGCTACGTGTCATCGGTCGAGCCGTACCGCCGGCTGTTCAACCAGGGCTACATCCAGGCGTACGCGTACGCCGACCCGCGCGGGGTCCACGTCCCGGCCGAGGAGGTGGTCGAGCGGGACGGTCGCTACTTCTACGGCGAGACCGAGGTCAGGCGCGAGTACGGCAAGATGGGCAAGTCGCTGAAGAATGTAGTGACTCCCGACGATATGTGCGCCGCCTACGGCGCGGACACCTTCCGGGTGTACGAGATGTCGATGGGCCCGCTGGACGTCTCCCGCCCCTGGGAGACGCGCGCGGTCGTCGGAGCGTACCGGTTCCTGCAGCGGGTGTGGCGGCTGGCGGTCGACGAGGAGACCGGCGCGACGCGGGTGTCCGATGTGGAGCCCGACCCGGACACCCGGCGGCTGCTGCACCGCACCATCGAGGGTGTCCGGTCGGACATGACCGGGCTGCGGTTCAACACGGCCATCGCCAAGCTGATCGAGCTGACCAACCGGGCCACGACGGTCTCGGCCGCCGGTGGCACCCCGCGCGAGGTGGTGGAGCCGCTGGTGCTGATGCTGGCCCCGGTGGCGCCGCACATCGCCGAGGAGCTGTGGCAGCGGCTGGGGCACGAGGAGTCGCTGGCGTACGCGCCGTTCCCGGTCGCCGACCCGGCCTGGCTGGCGGCCGCCGCGGTCACCTACCCGGTGCAGGTCAACGGCAAGGTCCGGGGGCGGGTCGAGGTGGCGGCCGACGCAACCCAGGAGGAGGTACGGGCAGCCGCGCTGGCCGAGGTGGCCGGGCACCTGGCTGGGCGGGAGCCGAGGAAGGTGATCGTCGTACCCGGCCGGATGGTCAGCGTAGTCGTGTGATCAGCCCGCACGTGCCGGCCGGTGGCATAGTCCCGTGGTGACATCGTCGACGGGATCCGCTACGTACGCCGCACCGGCTGCCCGTGGGATGCGCTGCCGGCACCCCACCGCCTGGTGCCTCGGACCCGTGGGCGTCAGCGGTCGCGCCAGGCAAGCGGCGACAGGTCGATGGCGGCCTCGGCGATTCGCCGGGCGGTCTCTGTCTTGAGGTCGCTGCGTGCTGACTCGATCCAGCCGCCGACGCGGTGGACGCCGATGTCGCGGTACTCGACGGCTTGGAGCAGCATCTCCAGCTTGTCGGCGTCCTTGGCGCACAGCGCCTCGGGGGTCTGCCGCGACTCGTACTCATCGACCGCACCACGGACCATCTCGCGGGAGCGTTCGGGCAGCCTCGCCGTCTGGTCGGCGGTGACCTGCCGTGGCTGGGGTATGGCCAGGTAGCGGTCGGCGGTGTGCGGCAGGTCGCCGGTGCGTGTCTCCTGGCTGTCGTGCCACAACGCCAGCAACGAGGCCCGGGCGGGATCTGCCCCTTCCTCGACCGCGACGATCGCGGCCAGCTGCGCAACCCTCAGGCAGTGCTCGGCAACCGACTCAGGATCGCGCACACCGGCGTGCCACCAACCGGCACGCCGGATGCGCTTCAACAACCCGAGCTCGTAGCCGAACACGGCAAGTGCTGCGGCGTCGTCTGGCACGTTGTGTCCTTCCTAGCGGTCGGCGATGCGCAAGGTTCGCCACGGCGGCGCGCGTCCTGGCCGATGAGCTGCGTGACCTGGTAACCGCCAAGGAGCAGGAAGACTGATTGAGGCAGTACTCAAGGCATGGTGGTCTGGGCTCGGCGGCGCGGCACCGGTCCTAGCCGCCGAGTTGGCCGGCTCAGTCGGCCTTGACCGCGGCGAGCCGCTCGGCGCGCAGGCGGCCGGGCCAGATGTCGTCCAGCGGAGCCAGCGCCTCGTCCCCGGTGGCCCAGCGGAGCAGCAGGTCGGCCAGGGCCGGGTTGCGTGACAGCGCCGGCCCGTGTGAGTAGGTGCCCAGCACCCGGCCGTGCCAGGCGCCCTCGGTCTGTCCGTCGTTGCCGACGCCCACGCTGACCCGGGCCAGCGGCCGGGCGTCGGGACCGAGGTGGGTGCGCCCGCCGTGGTTCTCGAACCCGGTCAGCGGGGGCAGCCCCAGCTGCGGGTCGACCTCGCCGACCAGCTCGCCCACGGCCCGGGTAGGGCCCCGGTCGGAGTGCGCGTCCAGCAGCTCCAGCCCGGCGCAGCGCGCGCCCTTGGCAAAGAACGACGCGCCCACCAGCTGGTAGCCGGCGCAGACCGCGAAGAGCACGGCACCCCGGGCGACCGCTCGGTGCAGCCCGCCGTCGGCGGTGAGCCGCTGCGAGGCCAGCGCCTGTGGCCCGTCCTCGCCGCCACCGAGCAGGTAGATGTCGGCAGAGTCGGGCACCGGCTCGTGCGAGGCCACCTCCACGGCGTGGACCGGCAGCCCGCGCCGCTTGGCGCGGTGGGCGAGGATCAGCAGGTTGCCCCGGTCGCCGTAGGTGGACAGCAGGTCGGGGTAGAGCCACACGACGCGCAGCGCGCTGACGCAGGCCCGCCGGCCGGGCCGGGGCTCAGTTGACACGGTCCAGCTCCGCTCGGATGTCCTGGAATGCGGTGTAGTTGGCGATGACCTCCAGCCGTCCCGGTGGCACCGCGGCGACCGCCTGGTCGAACGAGCGCACGTGGGTGAACTTCACGCCGTCGACCTCCAGCCGGACCGCGAGGTCGTACGCCCGGTCGCCGGTGACCAGCACCTGCCGCCCGCGCAGGCTGGAGAAGTCGACGTCGAACAGCCAGGAGGTGTCCAGCCCGTCCGGGTCCCGCGCGTTGATCGACAGCAGCGTCGGCGCTTCCTCGGCCATGTCGAACGCCTCCAGCCAGCCGGCCGGGTTCTTCGCCAGCAGCAGCCGGATCGTGCGGCCGTCGCGGGCCACGGTCGCGTACCGCCCGGCGATCGAGGTCACCTCGGCCAGCCGCGGCACGGCCAGGGCCACGGGTACGCCGAGCTCGGCGGCGACCGCGAGCGCGGTCGCCGCGTTGGCGAGGTTGACCCGTCCGGGCAGGCGCAGCGTGACCTGGTGCCGGATGCCGGTGGGGTCGACCACCGCGTCGCCGTCAACCGTCCACTGCGGATCCGGCCGGCGCAGCGGGCATCCGGTGCACCACCACTGCCCACCGGCGCGCTCGATGTGCGCGCCGCAGCGCGGGCAGACCCAGGAGTCGTCGTGCCACCGCTGGCCGGCGGCGACCCAGGTGACGGTGGGTCCGGCGGCGAGCAGGCCCTGCGGGGTGGCGGCCCAGGTGACCATCGGGTCGTCGGCGTTGGCGACCACCTGCACGTCCGGGTGCTGGATGAGCGCGTCCCGCCACAGCTGGGCCATCATCGCCACCTCCTTGGCCCGGTCCAGCTGGTCCCGGCTGAGGTTCAGCAGCGCCACCACCCGCGGCGAGGTGGCCGCCAGCACCGAGGACAGGTAGTGCTCGTCCACCTCCAGCACGGCGTACGGGGTGTGCCCGGCGCGGGCAAGGGCCGAGGTGTGGCCGCTGGGCATGTTCGCCCCGAACGAGTTGGTCGCCACCGGCCCGAGGACACCGAGCGCGGCAGCGGTCAGCCGGGTGGTGGTGGTCTTGCCGTTGGTCCCTGAGATGAGCGCGACCTGCCGGCCGGCGGCGAGGTTGGCGAGCAGCTCCGGGTCGATCAGCAGGCCGAGCCGGCCGCCGATGACCGACCCGTCGCCGCGCCCGGTCGCCCGGGACAGCGCGGCGGCTCCCCGGGACACCGTGCTGGCGAGCCTCGTCCGCAGCGGCAGTTTCCCGTCGGTCACGCACGGAAGGGTACCGAACGGCATCACCCCGCTCCGACGGTCACCGGGCGGCGAACCGGGCCCGCCCTCCACTCTCCTCCACCGGCGCCGGGCGGCGCCGGTGGTTACGGGGTTTCTGCGGATCAGGTACCTGGTTGGTTCGGTGCGTCGGCGCTGTCAAATAGCGGACCTGCAAGGGGGGTGCCGGCGCTGTCCCTTACCTGCCCCACCCGTTCTGAGCAGGGAGTTTACCGTTCGGATGAGGGCGGTTATGGCCTCTTTTCCATTGACGGTGGAGGGAAGTGGAGTACAGTGGGGCACTGTGGCAGGGCGGGGGTGCCCTGCCACACGGGGGGTACGCCGAGGGGGGTGGGCCGATGTTTCTCGGCACCCACACCCCACGCCTGGATGACAAGGGCCGGCTGATCCTGCCCGCGAAGTTTCGAGACGAGCTGGCGGGAGGTGTCGTGATCACAAAAGGGCAGGAGCGCTGCTTGTACGTGTTCCCGATGCCTGAGTTCCAGCGCATCGCGTCACAGCTGCGCGAACAGCCGATGACGCACAAGGCCGCCCGGGCGTACAGCCGGGTGTTCTTCGCCAGCGCCCACGACGAGGTGCCCGACAAGCAGGGCCGGGTGACGATCCCGGGCCACCTGCGCGAGTACGCCGGGCTGGACCGCGAGCTTGTCGTGATCGGGGCGAGCACCCGGGTGGAGATCTGGGACCGACAGGCCTGGGACACCTACCTGGCCGAGAGCGAAGAGGAATTCGCCGGCATCGAAGAGGGGGTGTTGGCAGGCGGGCTGTGACGGCCGCAGCGACACCGGCCGCCGTCGTACCGCCAGATCTCCAGGCGCTTGCGGCTCCTGACGCCCCTTCCCCGGCGCCAGGCGCAGTATCCACAGTCGACAGCCACACGGTTGGCGGCAAGCGGATGGAGATCTGGCAGTGCGGCGCGCGGCCGTCGTGCACCAGGGGAGCACCAGGGGGTCGGACATGGGCGAGCCGCGTGGTACGCACGTACCGGTGCTGCTGGCGCGCTGCCTGGAGCTGCTCGCCCCGGCGCTGTCCCGGCCCGGCCGGCGCGCCGTGCACCTCGACGCCACGCTCGGCCTCGGTGGCCATGCGGAGGCGGTGCTCGCCGCGTACCCCCAGGTCCACCTGGTCGGGATCGACCGGGACCCGGAGGCGCTGGCCCTTGCCGGCACGCGGCTGGCCCGCTTCGCCGGGCGGACCCACCTGGTGCACTCCCGCTACGACGAGCTCGCCGGCGTGCTGGCCGGGCTCGGCTACCCGGGCGTGGACGGGGCGCTGTTCGACCTCGGCGTCTCCTCGCTCCAGCTGGACGCCGCGGACCGCGGGTTCGCCTACGCCAAGGACGCCCCGCTGGACATGCGCATGGACCCCACCGGCGGGATGACCGCGGAGGACGTCGTCAACGGCTACTCCGCCGCCGAGCTGGCCCGGGTGCTGCGAGAGTACGGCGAGGAGCGGTTCGCGGCGCGGATCGCCGCGGCGGTTGTACGCGAGCGGGCGAGGGCGCGGATCACCTCGTCGGCGCGCCTGGCGGAGCTGGTCCGGGAGGCGATCCCGGCCGCCGCCCGGCGCACCGGCGGGCACCCGGCCAAGCGGACGTTCCAGGCGCTGCGCATCGAGGTCAACGGCGAGCTGGCGGCGCTGGAGCGGGCGATGCCGGCCGTGCTGGACGCGCTGGCGCCGGGCGGGCGCCTGGTGGTGCTGGCCTACCACTCGCTGGAGGACCGCATCGTCAAGCAGGCGCTCGCCGCCCGGGCCAGGTCGACCGCGCCGGTGGACCTGCCGGTGGAGCCGCCCGGCAGCGGGCCGACCATCCGGCTGCTCACCCGCGGCGCGGAGGTGCCGGGCGAGGAGGAGGTCGCGGCGAACCCACGGGCCGCCTCGGCCCGGCTGCGCGCCGCCGAATGCATCGACGAACGTGCGGCGAGCCGCGCTGGCCGGCGGGCCGGGCAGCGACCGCGGCGGGTCCGCGCCCTGCACCAGCCCCGGCCGCTGGCGCCGGAGCACGTGGAGCACCTCGAGCATCCGGGGCGCCCGGAGCCGCCGGCGGGCGGAGCCGGTCCCGCCGCTGCGACCGACCGACAGGAGACAGGCGTGGGGGAGGGGTGATGACATGACGACCGCACGTGGCGGGCAGCGCGTGCCGCGGTCGGGGGGCCGGACCGCGGAACGGGCAGAGCGCCGGAGCCTGATGCCGGGCGCCCGTACGGCGCGCAGCGGGCCGCCGGTGGCGGCCGAGCTTCCCACCCAGGGCAGCTCGGCGCTGAAGCCGGAGGTGGCCGGGGCGCACCCGGCCACGCTCGACGCGCCCCGGCTGCGGGTGGCGCCGCCGACGCCCGTGGTGGCTCCGCGGATGCCGTTCGTGCTGCTGGTGCTCTCTGTCGTGATCGGCGGGGTGCTCGGGGTCCTGGTGCTCAACACCAAGATCAACGAGAACGCGTTCCGGCTGCACGACCTGGAGCAGCGCCAGACCGCACTCAACGTGCAGGAGGAGCAGCTGCAGCAGGACATCGCGGAGCAGGAGTCCCCGGGCAACCTGGCCGCCGCCGCCCGGCGGCTGGGCCTGGTGCCGGCCGGCTCGCCGGCCTTCATCCGGATGCCGGACGGCCGGGTGCTAGGTGTGCCGCAGCCCGCCACCAGCCAGCCGAGCATCACCAGCCAGCAGGCGCCGGCCGGCGGGGGCTGACCCGTGGCCGGGAAGCCGGACCCCGCCGGGCGGCGCCAGGCCGGGCGGGCCGAGACCGGTGCCAAGGTGGTGCCGCTGCGCAGCGCGCTGTCGCAGGCTCGCCGCTACACGCCGAAGGGGCGCAGCGTACGGGAGGCGGCGCAGGCGAAGACCGGCCGCGCCGCCGACCCGTTCCGTCCGGCGCTGGAGGTGGTGGCCGCCGGCCGCGGTGCCGAGGGCTCCGGCCGGCAGGCCGCTGCCTCGGGGCGCCGTGCTTCTGTGCGTGGCGTGGCTTCTGGTCGTGGCGTGGCTTCTGGGCGGGGCGTGGCTTCTGGGCGGGGCGTGGCGTCTGGGCGTGGGGTGGCGGGGTCTGGGGGTGGCGCGGCTGGGCGGCAGGGGCGGGCGACCGCGTGGGGGTCCGGCCGCCCGGCCGCGTCAGCGGTCCGGCTCGGCGAGCTGCCGCCCGGCCGGGCGCCCCGCCCGGCGGCTGGGCGGGGCGCTGCCGCGGGTCGCCCTGGCCGGCCCGGCCGGCGCGTCTCGCGCCGGCCGGTGCAGCCGCCGCGGCTGGGCGAGCCGAAGCGCCGGCTGCGCGTGGCCACGGTGCTGGTCTTCGCGCTCTTCGCCGTCATCGGGCTGCGGCTGGTGCAGCTCCAGGTCACCGACGCCAGCACGTACGCGGCCAGGGGTCTGGCCGACCGGCTGCACACGGTGCCGATCGCCGCCCCCCGCGGCGCGATCTACGACCGTTCCGGAGCCGTGCTGGCGCGCAGCGTCGAGGCGCGCTACGTCTACGCGGACCCGAGCATGATCGACAACCCGGCGGAGGCGGCGGCGAGGCTGTCCCCGCTGCTCGCCGTCCCGCCGAGCGAGCTGCTGCCCAAGCTGTTGCCGCACAACCGGCCGGACGGGCGGCCGTCGCAGTTCGAGTGGCTGGCCCGCAGCGTGGACATCGCCACCGGCGACGCGGTCAAGGCCCTCAACATCAAGGGCGTCGGGGTACGCCGCGACGAGCGCCGCGAGCTGCCAGGGCACGACCTGGCCGCGAACCTGCTCGGCTTCACCGGTGACGACCTGCACGGCCTGGCCGGGCTGGAGGCCCGCTACGACGACGTGCTGGCCGGGGTCAACGGCGAGCGCACGTACGAGATCGGCGTCGGTGACCTGGCAAAGGAGATCCCGGGCGGGTACCGGCGGGAGACGCCGGCACAGCGCGGCAGCTCGCTGCAGCTGACCATCGACCGTGACCTCCAGTACGAGGTGCAGCACATCCTGTCCGCGCAGATGCGTACCGTGAATGCGACCTTCGCCGCCGCGGTGGTGCTGGACGTGAGAACCGGGGAGGTGCTGGCCCAGGCGAGCTACCCGCCGTACGACGCGGCGGACCCGTTCAAGGTGCCGCCTGCGCAGCGCGGCGACGTGGCGACCGGGATCGTGGTCGACCCCGGGTCGGTGCACAAGGCGGTCGTGCTCGGCGCCGCCCTTCAGGAGGGCGTGGTGCGGCCGGACTCGACGGTGGTGGTCGACCCGACCATCCGCAAGGGCGACACCACCTTCTCCGACGTGCACCCCAACCCGCCCGGCGCCCGGATGACGCTGCCCGGGATCCTGGCCTACTCCTCCAACGTCGGCACGATCCGCATCGCCGACGCGCTGACGCCACGCAAGCTGTACGAGTACCAGCTGCGCTTCGGGCTGGGCGTGCCGACCGGCGTCGGGCTGCCCGGCGAGGCGGAGGGCCTGGTCCAGCCGCCGGAGAACTGGAGCGGCTCGTCGTACGGGTCGATCCCGGTGGGGCACGGGGTGTCGGTGACCCCGTTGCAGATGGCCGCGGCCTACGCGGCGATCGCCAACGACGGGGTCTGGATGCAGCCGCACCTGGTCCGCGCCACCATCAGGCCCGGCGGCGAGGTCGTCAACGCCGCGGCTCCGGCCACCCGGCGCGTGCTCAGCCCCGGCAACGCGGCGGCGCTGCGGGAGATGCTGGAGGCCGTGGTCGTGGTGCCGGACGCGACCGGCACGGCGGCGGCGGTCGCCGGCTACCGGGTGGCCGGCAAGACCGGCACCGGCCAGCGGGTCGAGAACGGCCGGTACGCCAGCGGTGAGGTGGCCTCGTTCATCGGCATGGCCCCGGCCGACGCCCCGCAGTACGTGATCGCGGTCTTCGCGCACACCGCCGGCGGCAACGGCGGGACCGTGGCCGGGCCGGCGTTCCGGCAGATGATGCAGTTCGCGTTGCAGCACTACCGGGTGCCACCGACCGGGACCCGACCGCCCCGCTTCGCCGTCTACCGGTGAGCGTCTGGCACGGACCGGTCTTCGAAAGAGTCGGCGCAGCAGATACGCTCGACCACTTCCGCGGCGGCGACGACGATGTCACCGAGCCAGCCGCGCCGTTCCGGTCAGGTAATGGTGGGGGATCGCGTCGACGAGCAGTCGCACGTTCGCACACCGCACCATCAACGCTCCCGTCTTCATGGACTGGCCCATTCTCCGGCAACATGACAGATTGGCTGTCAAGGAGGCGTCTGTAATAGGCGGCTATCATATCGGTCGTCTTCTGTGACCTGTGCGGTGCCACGTGGACGCGTGCGGATCTGACCGATTCAACACCCTCGGTGGCTAGGCGATCCAGCAAAGCCCAGGGCGCTGACCGTCGAGTGCATGCTGGCCCGACCAGGGTCTCTCTGGGACACTGATGACAACGAATGAGGTGATCAATGGTGCCACCCTTCTAGGGCACGCATGGTGGGTACAGTTGGTGGATCAACTAGCTTCACGCGACTAAGGGGAGCCAGCGCTGTGGATCCATCATCTCGACAGGTCCCAACCGAATTGATCGACCTCACCGGGCTCTCCATCGTCGAACTGCGCCACTGCGACCGGACCGTACTGGCGCCGTCTCTCGATCGCATTCTGCGCCAGGTCAAACGCCCACGAAGCAACATCTCAACCGGCCCCCCTGGTCGAGTGGACTGACGGCGGTTCGAACTCGTTAGGAGCGCAGGTGCCCGAGTCACACCGTCAACGTATCGGTCCACTGCCCAACCTGGTGCTTCCGGTCGAGCACTTCGACGAGCTCGCCCGCGGAGGGGGCGGACCCGTGACGGTGCGCCTTCTGCTGGCAGGCGGGTACAGCCGACGGCTGCTCATGCTCTGTGAGCTCCTCGACCGGGCGACCGAACGACCGGCGCTCCTCGGGGCGTTGCCGCCGCCGGAGGCGGTATGGCAAACCTTGACCGAGATACAGGCCCGCGCGCCGGAGGCGCTCCACGGGGTGCTGCTCCATCCCCAGGTCGGGACATGGATCTCACACGCCCTCCGACACTGCGAGAACGGTGCCTGGGACGCCAACCTCTGGGCCACAGTGGGCCAGGTCCACGCCGTAGTCCTCGCCGCAGCGGTCCACGCCGGGCTGCCACTGCGCACCCGGGTGCCGGTCGGGTGCGGTGGTGTCCTACTGCCGACGCTGGGGCTCGCGCGCTTTCCCTCGGTGACCGGGTACGCGGTTGCGGACGCCGACAGCACCGGCGGCTCATGCCGCCTGCGTGTGCATGATCACGAGGTGGTGGTGCCGGCAGCGCCCGAGGTGGACGGGGTGCACTGGTGGGGCCTACGGCAGGTGCGATGTCGATCCGGCGCCAGGACGCTGGCCGTCAGCCTCGATGATATCGATCCTTATCGTAATCTTGCCGATCCGGTGGAGCCCAGTCGCCTCGACGACCGGGCGGTGGACACATGGCGGCGCCTGCTCGATGCCGCCTGGGAGATCCTTGGCCGCCGGCACTCCGCTACCGCCGACGCGATGGCCGTCGGGCTGGCGTCGATCGCACCGCTCGCCTACGACCCATCCTGGACGGTGCGGAGCGCGTCGACCGGCGATGGCTTCGGCGCGGCGCTGATCTCCCTTCCACCCGACCCGGTGACGCTCGCCGTGACACTCGTACATGAGTTCCAGCACATCAAGCTCGGCGGGCTGCTACATCTGATCACGCTCTACCGTGAGGACGACCAGGAGCGGCTCTATGCGCCATGGCGCCCGGATCCGCGCCCACTCGCCAGCCTGGTTCAGGGGGCATACGCCTTCTTCGGCATCACCGAGTTCTGGCGCACACAACGGCGCGGGGCCGTCGAAGGCGACCTGAAGATAGCCGACTTCGAGTTCGCCTATGCCCGCCGCCAGACCTGGACCGGCCTGCACACGCTGGCGCGATCCGGTCTCCTCACCGAGCTGGGAGCCCGGTTCGTGCGCGGTCTGACTGCTCGGCTACGCCCCTGGCTGGCAGAACCGGTCCACGCCGAGTCCGCGCGTGCTGCCTGGGCCGCCGCAGTCGACCACCACGCCGGTTGGCGGATCAGGAACGTCCCGGCTGACCCGGTCTGGGTGGACGAGGCAACCATGGCGTGGCGGCGCCGACGCGACCCGCCGGCCACCATGCCCGTAGGCCTGAACGTGCGGACGGACGGGCCGACCTGGGTGCACAGTAGACTGACGCTCTACCGCGCCTGGCTTGCGGCGCGGGGTGAACCGAACGGCCGAACTGGCCTGACACCCAATGCAGAGCCGGTCGTGCCCGGCGTGACGCAGGCCGACCTCGCCATCCTCGACGGCGAGCCGACCAGGGCTGCCAGGGGCTACCTGACCCGCATCGCCCGCGACTGCACCGATCTTGACGCATGGACCGGCCTGGGACTTGCGCTCGCGGCCGAAGGCGGCACCCCGGCCTGGCGATCTCTGCTGCGCACCCCGGAGCTCGTGCACGCGCTGTATAAGGAGCTTCTGAGTGACCCTGTTCCGCCATCACCGATGGATCTGGTGCGGTGGTTTGGCCGTCACGCGGCCCCGCAGCGTGAACCGGCGTACCCTATAGCGGCATCGGATCCATGTCGCAGTCCGCACGGATGCTCTGCAGCGCATTGAGCGTGGCGGGATGCTTGGCACCGAGGACACGCCGGAACCGCGCCATCGTATCGGCGTGGATCTTGTCGGCCTCGTGAACGCGGCCCAGGGCATGCAGATCCAGCGCAAGATTGAGCGCGGACGCAAGCGTTGACGGGTGGTCCTCACCGAGCGCCCGGCGGGACCGGTCCAGGGTGTCAACGTCGCGCTCGTAGGCCGCCTGGTGCTCACCGTGTGCGTAAAGATCGCTGGCGAGGTTGGTGGCGCAGACAAGGCTGATCGGATGGTCGGGGCCCAACCTGGCGTGAAGGGCTTCCAGAGTCTCCACATTGGATTTATAAGCGCCGTTAACGTTTCCCAGGAGGCGCAGCACGATCGCGAGGTTGGCTCGGGCCGTGAGGGTGTGTGGATGCCCTTCGCCAAAGACCTTCACGTACCGCTGGAGGGTCTGTACCCCCAGTTCGCGGGCGCCCTCCAGGTCCCCTGTCTGGCGCAGGTCGATGGCGAGGTTGAGCGCGGTGGCCATGGTGTCCGGATAGTCATCGCCGTAGCGGACCCGAAACCTGCCGAGCGCCTCCTCCGCGAGTTTGCGTGCGCCGTCGTGGTCGCCGGCCTTGCGTCGGGCCACCGCGAGGTTGCGCCCGGCGCGAGTGGTGGCCGGGTTCTCCGGCCCGAAAACCTTGACGAAGCGTTCATAGACATCCTCCTGCAGCGCGCGTGCCTCCCGGTAGTCACCACCCTCCCTCAGATCCATGGTGGAGTCGTTGAGCGTCGCTAGGGCGTCGCTGCTGTTCTCACCAAGCACCGCGGAACGCCGACGGTATGTGTCGCTGTCCATCTCCCATGCCTCGGCGAAGGCGCCAACCTGGCGAAGGCTCACACCGAGATGGTGCGCCGCTCTCAGCGTCGCCGGGTCGTCCTCACCGAGTTCCCGGCGGCACCTTTCGACCGTCTCCCGATCCAAGGCCAGGGCTCCGGCAAAGTCGCCGGCGGTCCGTAGGTCAGCCGCCACTCTCGTCATAGCGTCAAGCGTGCCTTCATCGCTCTCGCCGAATCTCGCCCGATAAAGGTTCAATGAGTCTTTATTGATCTGGGCGGCTTCCTTGAAGCTGCCCAGCACCCACAGAATCCAGGCCCGCCATTTTGCGACATCGAGCGTGTGCTCGTGGTCGTTGCCGAGGTCGGCCTGCCGTTGTTCGTGAACCTCTCTGGCGAATTCGGCGCAGCCCTCATGGTCGCCCCAGTAGTACAGGAACTTGAGCATGTTGAAGACCAGCCGGTGAACCCTCTTGTCCGGCGACATGACCGCCTTGGAGACCGTGACGTGCGGTCGTAGCGCCCGGTAGCGCGCCCAGTAGCCAGGAAACGCGGGATTTTTGGGGTCTCCGTTGGCGAGAAGTATATGCGCTCCCCGTCGGGTCACCTCCTGGCGTTCCTCATCCATGCGGCCGACCAGCACCGCCTGCACGAGGCGGTGTATCTGCAACGTACCGTTACGGTGGTCGAACTTGGCCAGTGCATAGCGCTGGATGTCCCGGATCGCCCGAGCGAGCCTGATCGGGTCATCCAATGTCTCGTCGAGCGGGTCGGTGATCGGGACGGAGGAGCCGGCGAACAGATCGCGGGAGATCGGCTCCGGCGCGAAAAAGGAACAGATCTGCAGTAGCTGCAGTGCTCCTGCGTTGACCTGTTCCAACTCGTCTAGTGAGACGTTCCACGCGGCGGCGACGGACAGCTCATAGTTGGGAGACGTGCCCAGCTCAAGTAGCTCGATGCGCTTCTCCTCCAGCAGGCGGAGATACTCATCGACCGACATGCCGGTCGCCACCCGCCATGCGGCCGCTTGTTCCACCGCGAGCGGGAGGTCGCCAAGCGCTTCGGCGAGCCGATCGGCCTCTTCCTCGGTCAGCTCAGGGGTGCGTTTCGTCAGAAATGTCTTGCTCTCTGTTCGGGTGAACACATCGACCTCAAGTGACCGGGCAACCTCAGCCCATTCCGGGTTACGCGACGTCACCAGAATTCTGCCGGCGCCGCCTGTCGGGAAGTACGGCCGAACCTCGGACAGCGCTTCGGCGTTGTCGAAGACGAGCAGCCAGTTCTGGTACGGCGTGCTTCCCGTGCTCAGCGTCTCACGTACCGCCGGGACCGCAGTGTTGGCCTCATCCCTGACGTCCAACGCCAAACGGTGAGCCAGAGCGGTCAGCGCGGACAGGATCTGGCCGGGCTGTTCCGCCGGTATCCACCAGACGAGATCGTAGTCTCCGCGATGGCGGTGTACATACTCGATCGCCAGCTGTGACTTCCCGACGCCTCCCATGCCGTGAATCGCGTGGGGCAGCACGGCCGCCTCGCGTTCGACGGCGAGCCTGTCGTGAAGGTCGCGTAGCAGGACCTCGCGTCCGGTGAAGTTGGGGTTTCGCGGTGGTACGTTACCCCACACCTGAGGAAGCCTCTCAACGTCACGGAACGCGGTCGGTGTGGGAGGTGACATCGATTCTCCTATTTGCCCATACCGCTCCTCAAGAGTCGGAGGCAGCGTATGATCTCGAGGGACTTCTGAGTCTGCGGGCGTAGTAGCAATGCCGTTATCCAGGCTGCTCGAGCGCAGGGCGGCGGCCCGCCCATCACTGGTCTCGACAGCTCGGTTGGCAAGATTGGCGGGTTGGTCATCTTCGGCGAAGGGAGCCGATGCATCATCGCTAGTGCCACTCGTCGTCCGAGTGGACAGCTGTTCCCTCAACGTATGCAACGCGGGCCGCACCTCAAGCCACTCCGCCTGCCGGTCCAGCCAATCCCGGAGCTCGACGGTGAGCTGTCCATTGGTGCAGCCGGCGGCGACGTACTCAAGGAGCGACATCGCCGGCGGCAACCCGTCGGAACCGGCTCTTTCCCTTGCGAGATGGTCGAATGCGTCGATCAGCGTGACCGGCCTCGACGGGGCGGCAGGGACCGGAATCTCATTGATGAGCTCCGACCATAGCTGTGCGCTGAGCCGGCTGGCGGCTCTGCGAAGAAGCTCGCGTGCCCGCTCCAGCTCGCTCTCCGGCAGCAGGCTCGACAGGGTCGCCGACTCGAGAAGCTGGCGGGCGCGTCGCGTGCCGCCGGCATACGGCGCCATCGTCTCCAAGGCTATGCCGAGCGCCCGTAGGCCGCCCGGATGGGCCAAACAGGCGAGTACGATGTCGATCACGTGTAGGCGTGCGTCCGGACGCTCCTGGACGTCCGGAAAGCGGTCTACGTCCCGTCGGATCAGGGTCAGTAGCATCCGGCGATCCGAAAGAGCGTTCACAAACGGCAGGTCCATCAACGCGGCTATAAGGGAGGAGCGCAGCTCAGCGGCGGGATCCATCCGCCCTGGCCCCGGCACCGGTCTTTCCCCTCCCCAAGGCAGGATCCCTTCAAACGCTCAACACGCTAAGACCTCATCGCTCCAGAGCGGAGGATGAGGTCCCCCGGTCGAAAGACGATAGCCTACGCCTCGGGGTACATGACCGCCAGGCGCGACCTGATGATGCCGCCTGTTCTCGCCGGCGATGGGTTCATCGGCGTTGGTCGAGGACTAGGTGTGCCTGTGGTGCGCTTTGGAGGGTAAGGCCTATGGTGGCGGAAGCTCCTTATCGCGACCCGGAGACTGCCCAGGTTGACGGGCAGAGCGTGGACCGACGCGTTGTCCGGCACACCTGCACCCGCTGGCCACCCGGTCCACTTAGTAGGGCCCGGTCCACCCGTTCCGGGCTCCGGGCTGGGTGAACCAGAGACCGCCGGGCGGCAGCGCGGCGAGCGTGAAGTGCTCCTTCAGCCACGGCAGCAGGAGCCGGTACGCCTCGGTGGTGTCGGGCTTCCAGTGGTCGTGCGAGAGCACGATCGACCCCGGCCGGACCTCGCTGCGCAGGACGTCGATGATGTGGTTCACCATCGCCGGGCCGCGGCCGTACACCTCGCTCTGCCAGTCGCTCGGGTCGACGTCCCAGTGGATCGACACCATCCCCAGCTCGGCGGCGACCTTGACGTAGTCGTCGGTCCACGCGCCGCCCGGTGCCCGGAAGTAGCTGATCACCGCGTCCGGCACGACCGCGCGGATGGCGTTGTTCGTGTCCAGCAGGTCCCGCCTGATGCGCGGTTGGCCGTAGGTGCCCAGCTGCCGGATGTGCCGCCAGCTGTGGTTGCACAGCGCGTGCCCCTCGGCGTGGATGCGCCGGACGACCTCGGGGTGCTGCTGCACCTTCACCCCGTTGACGCAGAACGTGGCGCGCACGCCGGCCGCGGAGAGCACGTCGAGCAGGCGCAGGGTGTTGACCGGGTCGGGGCCGTCGTCGAAGGTGAGCGCGACCGCGTGGGAGCCGGTGCTCAGGTGCGACCCGTTCGGGCCGGAGCCCCTGGTGGGGTGGATCGGCACGGTCGACGGCGCCGCCGTCACCGGCGGTGCCGGGACGGTATGGCTGTCCTGGCTCGGCGTGGTCGCTGCGGGGACCTTCGTCGGTGTCGTCTCCGTCGACATCGCCGCCGCAACTGCGAGGACCGACACGATGGCCAGAGCGATACGGCGCATTCAGGACTCCCGGGACGGGCTGAGGCCCCGACCATACCGGGTCGGGCATCAGGCAGAAAAGGGCGTCCCGGATCAGGCGGGCTGAACCCGGACAGACTCTTCGCAGCCGCCGGGTCCCACGGTGTGCGACCGGCTCGCGTGCCGGTGGTCGATCTCGTGCCGGTGGTCGATCTCGTGCCGGTGGTCGGCGATGAGCTCGGCGACGAGGCGCCGGGCCTTGGCCGCGCGAACGGGGTCAGCGTCGGAGAAGTCTGCCGGGGAGGGCAGCGCCATGGCCAGCCCCCAGCCGCGCCCCCGCGCCCAGGTCGCCTCGTCGACCGGCAACGCCGCGCGGAACGCCGCGCGACCCGCTGCGGACAGGAACGTCCACGCCACCATCAGGTCGCATGCGGGGTCCCCGACGGCCAGGCACCCGAAGTCGATGACCGCGCTGAGCCGGCCGTCGACGGCCAGCAGGTTGCCTGGGGTGAGATCGCCGTGGAGCCAGACGGGACGGCCGTCCCACGCCGAGGCGGCGGCCAGGGCGGCCTCCCATGCGGCGGTCAACGCGCCGGTGTCCGCTATGCCGGCCAGGGCCGAGATCCGGCGGCGGACGTTGGAGTCCTCGGCCGTCGACGGGCGGCGATCGCCCAAGGGCACGCCGCGGAAGGCGTTGCTGGGCCGGGGCGGCGGACCGCCGGTGGGATCGATCCGCTGGAGCGTGGAGATGAACCCCGCCAGGTCCCACGCCACCCGGCATGGGTCGGTCATCCGCTCGATGGCCGGGTTCTCGCCCGCCAGCCACGGGTAGACGGACCAGTGGAACGGGTAGCCCTCGGCAGGGGCACCCATGGCGAGCGGCACCGGAACGGCCAGCGGCAGCTGGGCGGCGAGCCACGGCAGCCACCGCTGCTCCCGGTGGACCTGAGGGGCCCACCGGGCAGACCGCGGCAGCCGTACGGCCATGTCCGGGCCCAGCCGGTACATCGCGTTGTCGGTGCCGAAGAGCTCAGCCCGCATGATGGGCAGGCCCGCCCAGTGCGGGAACTGCGCCGTGAGCAGCCGGCGTACCAGAGCCGCGTCGATGGGCACCTCGCCGGGGCGCAGGCCGCCGCGGGACATCCGGCCCTCCTTTGCTGGACGAATGCTGTCGCTGCCCAAGGGCACCCATCCCACCTGCCCGGCTGCCGCCTGTCCACCCGTTTGCGGCGCGACCAGGCGAGGCCAACCGCAGCACTCCAAGGTCAACTCAACTTCCCCTGGGCGGTGGGGGTAGGCTCATCGCCTTCCGCGCGCCACGTCGTCGTGACCCCGCAGTGCCTGTTACCGGCGAGCGGGTAGGGTCTAGCGCCGTGCCCGGCTATCCGCGTCCCCGCAGCGTGACCGCGAGCCCACTGCCAGACCTCGCGGCGCTACTGGGTGCGGTGCCCCGCGAGCCTGGCGCGCCCGCACCAGGCGGGCCGGGAGGACCGGCGCAGCCGGGACCGGTTGCCGTCACCGGGATCACCCACGCCAGTGACGAGGTCCGGCCAGGTGATCTTTTCGCCGCCCTGCCCGGCGCCCGGCGCCACGGGGCGGACTTCGTACCGGTCGCTGCACGGGCCGGGGCGGTGGCCGTACTCACGGATGAGGCCGGAGCCGCCGCGGCGGCCGCGGCTGATCTGCCGGCGCTCGTGGTCGCGGACCCGCGGGCCGCCCTCGGGCTCGCCGCCGCCCGGGTCTACGGCGACCCGACGGCGACCCTCACCGTGCTCGGGGTGACCGGCACGGCCGGCAAGACCTCGGTCGCCTACCTGATCGAGTCGGGGCTGCGCGAGGCCGGGCACACTCCGGGCCTGATCGGCACGGTGGAGACCCGCCTCGGCGACCTCGTCCTGGACAGCGTGCGCACCACGCCGGAGGCGACGGACCTTCAGGCGATCTTCGCGGTGGCGCTGGAGGCCGGGGTCACCGCGGTGGCGATGGAGGTGTCCAGCCACGCGCTGGCGATGGGCCGGGTCTCCGGCACCCGGTTCGCGGCCTGCGGCTACACCAACTTCGGCCTGGACCACCTGGACTTCCACGCCGACGCGGGGGAGTACTTCGCGGCCAAGGCGATGCTCTTCGACGGGCGCTGCGGCGTCGAGATCCTCAACCTGGACGACCCGGCGCTGGCGCCGCTGCTGCGGCCGGCCACCGTGACCTACTCGGCGGCGGGCCACCCGGCGGCGACGTGGCGGGCGGTCGGCATCGCCGGGCACGGGTACGGGCAGCGGTTCACCGCGGTCGGGCCGCATGGCGTCGCCCTGGACACCGCGGTCGCGCTGCCCGGGCGGCACAACGTGGCGAACGCCCTGCTCTCCATCGCGGCGCTGGTGGCGGTCGGGGTGAGCCCCGACGTGGCGGCCAAGGGCGTGGCCGCGTGCCCGGGCGTGCCCGGCCGGCTGGAGCGGGTGGCCGCGCCGGGTCCGGTCACCGGCGTGGTGGACTACGCGCACAAGCCGGACTCGATCACCGCGGCGCTGGCCGCGCTGCGGGCGATCGGGGCGGCCGGGGGCGGCCGGGTCATCTGCGTGATCGGTGCGGGGGGCGACCGGGACCGCGGCAAGCGGTCGCTGATGGGCCGGGCGGCGGCGCAGGGTGCGGACCTCGTGGTGGTCACCGACGACAACCCGCGCACCGAGGACCCGGCCGGCATCCGGGCGCAGGTGCTCGCCGGGGCACGCGACGCGTGCGGCGCGCAGGTGGTCGAGGTCGCGGGCCGGCGGGAGGCGATCGCCGAGGCCGTCGCCCGGGCCGGGCCTGGCGATGTGGTCGCCCTGCTGGGCAAGGGGCACGAGCGCGGGCAGGAGGTGGGCGGCGAGGTGCGTCCCTTTGACGACCGGGCCGAGCTGGCCGCCGCGCTGGCCGCCCGGTTCGGCGGGTACGCATGATCCCGCTCACGCTCGCCGAGGTCGCCGCCGCGGTCGGCGGCCGGCTGGCCGGGGCTGACCCAGGGGTACGGGTCACCGGCCCGGTCGAGTTCGACTCCCGGGCGGTCGGTGCCGGCGGGCTGTTCGTGGCGTTCGCCGGGGCCAATGTGGACGGGCATGACTTCGCGCCGGCGGCGCTGGCCGCGGGCGCGGTGGCCGTGCTCGGCACGCGGGAGCTGCCCGGGGTGCCGATGGTCCTGGTCGCCGACCCGCTGGCCGGCATGGGCCGGCTGGCCCGCGCGGTGGTGGACCGGCTGCCCGGGCTGACCGTCGTGGGGCTCACCGGCTCCTCGGGCAAGACCACCACCAAGGACATGCTGGCCCAGCTGCTCACCCGGCTGGGGCCGACCGTCGCCCCGGCCGGGTCCTTCAACAACGAGCTGGGCCACCCGCACACGGTGCTGCGCGCGGGTAGGGACACCCGGTTCCTGGTGCTGGAGATGGGCGCCCGGGGGCTGGGGCACGTCGGCTACCTGTGCGGCATCGCCCCGCCACGGGTGGGCGTGGTGCTCAACGTGGGCGTGGCGCACCTGGGCGAGTTCGGCTCGGTGGACGCGATCGCCCGGGCCAAGCAGGAGCTGGTCGAGGCGCTGCCGCCCGAGGGCGTGGCGGTGCTCAACGCCGATGACGGGCGGGTCCGGGCGATGGCCGCGGCCACCCCGGCCCGGGTGGTGCTCTTCGGCGAGGCGGCGCAGGCGACGGTGCGGGCCCGGGACGTGGCGCTGGACGAGCGCGGGCGGGCGTCGTACACGCTGGTCACGCCCTTGGCAAAGGCGGCGGTGCGGCTGCGCGTGAGCGGTGCCCACCAGGTGGGCAACACGCTGGCCGCGGCGGCGGTGGCCCTCGATGCGGGGCTGCCCGTGGACGTGCTCGCCGAGGCCCTCGCCGACCTGCGGGTGATATCGAGCCGAAGGATGGATGTCTTCGACCGGCCCGACGGGGTGACGGTCATCGACGACTCGTACAACGCCAACCCGGCGTCCGTGGCGGCGGCCCTGCGGGCCCTGTCCGCCATCGGGCGGGGCCGGCGCACGGTCGCCGTCCTGGGCTACCTTGCCGAGCTGGGGGAGTACGAGCGGTCGGGGCACGAGGAGGTCGGTCGGCTCGCCGCGCAGCTCGGCGTCGACCGGCTCGTCGTGGTGGGCGAACCCGCCGCGCCGATCCACCACGGCGCGGCGGCGGTGGCGACGTGGGGAGGAGAGTCGGTGCTGGTTAGCGATCAGCGCTCGGCCGTGGCGGTGCTGCGCGACGAGCTGCGGCCGGGCGACGTGGTGCTGGTGAAGGGCTCGCGGTACCGCACCTGGGACGTGGCGGACTTCCTGCGCGTGGAGGTGGGCGGGTGAGGGCGGTCATCGTCGCCGCGGCGGTGGCGTTCCTGGTCAGCCTGCTCGGCACGCCCCTTGCGATCCGTGCCTTCACCCGGCTCAAGGCCGGGCAGCCGATCCGCGCCGACGGGCCGGCCATGCACCACGTCAAGCGGGGCACGCCGACCATGGGCGGGGTGGTGTTCATCATCGGCACGCTCGCCGCGTACGCGGCCGGCCACGCCGCCCTGACCACCCTGCCGGAGGAGCAGATCGCGCAGGTCGCGCCGACCGTCAGCGCGCTGGTGCTGCTCGGCCTGATGGTCTTCTGCGGCGCGGTCGGGTTCATCGACGACTTCCTCAAGGTGCGCAAGCGCAACAGCCTCGGCCTCAACAAGCGCGGCAAGCTGGTCGGGCAGCTGCTGGTCGGTGGCGTGTTCGGGGTGGTCGCGCTCTACTTCCCGAGCACCAACGGGGAGACGGTCGGCAGCACCACGATCTCGTTCGTCCGCGACACCTGGCTCGACATCGGCAAGGTGGTCGCGGTGGTGCTGTTCGTCGCGATCGTCATGGCCAGCACGAACGCCGTGAACCTCACCGACGGCCTGGACGGGCTGGCCACCGGCACCTCGGTCATGGTGATCGCCTCGTACGGCCTGATCGCGTTCTGGCAGTACCGGCACTGGTGCGGCGACCCGTTCTACACGGTGGACTACTGCTACCGGGTCCGGGACCCGCTGGAGATCGCGCTGATCGCCGCCGCGGCGGCCGGCGCCTGCGTCGGGTTCCTGTGGTGGAACGCGGCCCCGGCGCGGATCTTCATGGGCGACACCGGCTCCATGGCGCTCGGCGGCCTGATCGCCGGCCTGGCCATGGCGACCCGCACCATGCTGCTGCTGCCGATCATCGGCATGCTCTTCGTGATCATCACGTTCTCGGTGATCATCCAGGTGGTGTCGTTCCGGACC
>DASSUC010000214.1:0-9997 GCA_035707405.1 Micromonosporaceae bacterium
CTGCTTCCTTTGAGACACAAGGCCTATGAAGTTGATCGTGTGTCCAGTGGCTTTCGCGTTCCGCGGCCACCTGTGATCCGCTGACCTGGGCTTTTACCCGGCCGTGTGTCCAGAATCAGCCCTCAGCTGCGGAACGCCAGCAAATCCCTTACCTGCAGACGAGTCCACACCAAACCAGGCAAAGCCATCTGTTCAGGATTCTTGCCCAGAACCGCCCGGCGGACCCATGCCTCCTGCTGGGCGGTCAACGCCTTCTGCTCACCCGGCCGCCGCCCCCGCCGCCCGGCTTTCAGGCCCTTGTTTCCCTTGCTGTCAAAGCTGTTCACCCACCGCCAGACCGTCTTCGGTGACACACCGAGCACAGTGGACACTGCCGCCTGGGACATCCCGTTCTTGACCGCCGCCACCGCCCGCCGGCGCAGATCCTCTTGCGCCTGCGGGGAAAGCCGCCGGGCGTCCCTCACCACAACATCCATAGCAGGAACTCTATCACGGCACATTTGCCTTACGAATCAATATCGGCCGGGCTTTATCGACCGGGCCAACACCCGGCTGGCCAGGCAGCTGCAGCATGGCGGGTTCGACACGGCGATGCGGGCGGCGTTGTTGGCCGAGCCGGTGCTGACCGCCGACGAGTCACCCGTCGAGGTGGTGCGCCCCGCCGAGGATCCGAACCTGCACACAAGGGTCTCGGGTCAGCCGCAGCGCTCCACCCAGTGCCCGGAACAATCTTGGTAGGGCTCAAGACCGGAACCGGCCCGAGGCCGCGCTGAGACGAATCGTGAGATGACCTGCAAGGTCCTCCAAACTGACTGCATGATTCGGCCGCACCGCCACATCGGCGACGTCGGCCGAATCTGCGTATTACCGGATCGTAAGACGGACGACTTGTCCGTCATGTCGAAGCTGCGGCGCCTTTTCCCGCAACTCCTCGACCCGACGATCCCACCATTCAACGAGGGCAGGCAGTCCTCCCTCGAACGAGCGTCCGTAGTCACATTCGAGCCACTGATGAAAGGAGGTTCCCCGTGGTCATTCGCGTTCGATGCACCAGCATCACGAACCCCACAGGGGAACAATGCCACACCGCGGAAACCGACCGCCAAAACCAGCCAACCAGGCGTACAATTCCGACCCTACAGAACGTCGTTCCGGCAACGCCACAACCGACCTACGCGTGCTCGTGCCCAACGAGCAGCCAACATTCGACCCGTCCGCCGCCCGCGCGCTGCTCAGACTGTTGATCGCGGTAAGAGACGCACGACGAGCACAGACAGCGGACAACAACCCGCACCAGGAGCGCGAATGAACCAACGCCCACTACCCGAAACCTCACGCCACGCGCACCGCTTCGCCTTCTACGGACGCGTCTCGACCGAGGACAACCAAGACCCCGAGTCGTCCTTCAACTGGCAGCACCTACTCGCCAACAACCTCATCACCCCGGCCGGCGGACAGATCGTCGACCGCTACTTCGACATCGGGGACAGCCGTTCAACCCCGTGGCCACGCAGACCCGAGGCAAGCCGGCTCCTTGCGGCTCTCCGAAACCCGAACCGGGGCTTCGACAACGTGGTCATCGGCGAGCCACACCGCGCCTTCTACGGCAACCAGTACGGCCTGACCATCCCCGTCCTTGCCCATTTCGGCGTCAGACTGTGGGTACCCGAGGTCGGCGGCCCCATCGACCCCGACAACGAGGCACACGACCTTGTCATGTCCGTCTTCGGCGGCATGAGCAAGGGCGAGCGGACCCGCGTGAAGGTACGCGTGCGCACCTCGATGGCCACCCAGACGCAGATGCAAGGCCGCTACCTCGGCGGCCGACCACCACACGGCTACACCCAGGCTACACCCTCACCGACCTCGGCCCGCACCCCAACCCGCACAAGGCCGCCGACGGCAAGCGCCTGCACGGCCTGACACCGGACCCGCAGACCGCCCCGGTCGTGCAGCGCATCTTCCGCGACTTCCTCAACGGCAACGGCATCTTGGCCATCGCCGAAGCCCTGACCAGCGAGGGAGTCCCCTCACCCTCGGCCTACGACCGCGAGCGCAACCCGCACCGCGACGGCCGCGCCTGGGCCAAGAGCGCCGTGCGGGTGATCCTCACCAACCCCCGCTACACCGGCAGGCAGGTCTGGAACAAACAACGCACCGACGAGGTCCTGGTCAACGTCGACGACGTCGCCCTGGGACACCAGCCGGTCATGCGGTGGAACCCACCAGACAGATGGATCATCTCACACGAGGTCGTACACGAACCACTCGTCAGCGATGAGGCCTTCAACGCCGCCCAGGACCTGCTCGGGTCCCGCGCACACAAACCGGCCCCACACAAGCCGCACCGCACACGGCACCCGTACATCTTCAAGAGCCTCATCTACTGCTCGGTGTGCCAACGCCGCATGCAGGGCCAGCACTCCCACGACGTCGCCTACTACCGGTGCCGCTACCCCGCCGACTACGCCCTCGCCAACCGCGTCGACCACCCCAAGAATGTGATCATGCGGGAGGACGCCGCGACCGAGCCGATCGACCGTTGGCTCGCCTGCGTCTTCGACCCCTCACACCGCGACCAGACGACCCAGCTCCTGGCCCGCCAAGCCAGCGCAGCAGTCCCACCGGCGGCCCCCAGGCAGCGGCCCGACCGCGACATCACCGCCGAGCTCGACCGGAAGATCGCCCGCTACAAGCAGGCCCTCGACGAAGGCGCCAGCCCAACGGTCGTAGCGGCCTGGATCGCCGAGGCGCAACAGCAGCACGACACAGCACTGGCAAGCCGTCCCGCCACGCGCAAGGTCGACCCCGCGGACCCGATGACCGCCGAGGACATCGCCTCCCTGGTCGCCGAGCTGGGCGACATCGCAGCGGCACTGCACGAGGCCCCACCCGGGCACAAGCTCGACCTGTACCGCAGCCTGCACCTCCGGCTGACCTACTCACCGGAGACACGAACGGTGCACGCCACAATTGATCTTGGCGAGCACCGTTGGGATTTGGTATGTGTCCGAGGGGGGACTTGAACCCCCACGCCCTATACGGGCACTAGCACCTCAAGCTAGCGCGTCTGCCATTCCGCCACCCGGACCTGATGCACCCACTCTACCGGCGATCGCAGGATGGGACCGCCTGCGGCATGCCGGTCGGCGAGGCGCACGGGCGATAACTGTACACGGGAGACCAGTGCACCTCGAAACCGGAGTGCACACCGCGGCAGGGCGGGCAAGACTCGACGCATGTCGATCATCCGCCACAGCCCCGAGACGCTGCACCCAACCGCTGGGTACGCCCATGTCACCGTCGTCACCGGCCGGCGGCTGGTCTTCCTCGCCGGCCAGTGCCCGCTCGACCGCTCCGCTGCCCTCGTCGGCGAAGGCGACATCGACGCACAGGTCGACCAGGTCGCGGTGAACACCCTTGCGGCCCTCACCGCCGCCGGAGCCACGCCCGAGGACGTCGTACGGACGGTGACCTACGTGGTGTCGGACGACAACGCGGTGCTCGCGGCGGCCTGGCGCCGGCTCCAGGGCTCGGTCATCGGCCCAGCTTTCAGCAGCGCGGCCACCCTGTTGGGCGTGGCCCGGCTCGGTTACCGGGGCCAGCTGGTCGAGCTGGATGTCACGGCAACGCTACTCTGACGTACTCCTGGGTGGCGCGGTACGCCCGGTTCCAGGCAGCATGACGAACATGTCCGCGCCCTCCCCGCTCTTCGCCATCGTGGCGGACGTGCAGGCACTGCGTGACCGAGGTGACCTGGCGGGTGCCAGGGCGATGCTGGAGGACGCGTGGGAGATCGCCTCGGCCGCGTACGGCGGGGAGCACCCGCAGGTGATCGAGACGGCGCGGCTCCTGGCTGCGTACCACCGCGAGGCCGGGGACCTGTCCGGGGCGCGGCGGGTGCTGGAGACGGCCCAGGCCGCCGGGCAGCTGCGGCTGGCCGACAGCCACCCGCTCATGCTGCTGCTCGCGTACGACCTCGGCGTCGTTGCGCATGAGTTCGGCAACCGCCACGAGGCGCGGCGCAACCTCGCCATGGTCTCCCGGTTCGGCCCGGACGTGCTCGGCACGACCCACCCCGCCGTGCAGGCCGCCACCGGTTACATCGACAGTGACGGCGCTCAGGACCCGGGCCAGCCAGGCGCCGCGCCGCCGCCCGGCCCTTCGGTCGGGCTGACCGAGCTGACCGTGCAGCTGCCTGCGGTGCAGCCACGCGAGCCGGCCGCCGCTCCCGGGACACCGGTACGCAGGCGCCGCAGCGGCCCCCGGCACGCGGCCGAACCAGAGCCCGAGCCAGAGCCCGAGCCAGAGCCCGAGCCGGAGGACTCTGCCCAGGCGGAGCGCGACCCGGAGAGCCCTAACCGAGCGCAGCCCGAGCACAGGAGCTCTGCCCGAGCAGAGCCCGAGCCCAGCACAACCGGGCCCGAGCCCAGCACAACCAGGCCGGCGGCCAGCGCCCGGGGGGACTCAGGCGACGCAGCCGGGTCGCCACGGCTGAAACTCGATCCTGAGCTGGCCCAGGCCGCAACCGAACCAGCCGCCGCCTCCCGGACCAGGCCCGGACCCGGGTCGGACCCAGCGACGACCGAGCCGGTGACGGCCTCCCCGACGCCGGCTGTCGGCTCGGGCCCACCGCCGGGGCAGCCACCCGCTGCCGCGGGGCTGGCGCGCCAGCCTGAGGACCAGACACCGGCCGCCGAGCCCGGCACGCGCCAGGCACCGGCCGCCGAGCCTGGCACGCGGCCGGTGCCGGCCGGGGTGCCGACCGCCGCCCCGGCCCTGCCGCCACCGGTCACCCGCATCTTCCCGCGAAAGCGGGGTGCCGGCGTGGCCGCGCCGGCAGAGCCCGCCGCCGCCGAGGAGCCTGACCGGCCAGGCTCGGCACCGCAGGCTGCCGGGGCGGGCCCGGACAGCCCGGACGCGCCGGCTCAGGAGGCACCGCGGCCGGCCCACCCCGAGCCGGTGGCCCGTCCGGAACCCGGACCTCCACCCGCCGCGGACCGCGTGGTACGCCCGCCGGAACAGCGGCGGGCGGCGGCTCCGCCGGCGCCGGCCCGCGCGCCCGCCCAGCCGCAGCCACCACCACCGTCGCCGGCTGGGCAAGCGCCCGGGGCCGGGCCGGACCCGCAGCGCAAGCCAGCGACGGGAGCAGCGGCGCCGGAGGCGAAGACCGTACCGGCCGCGAACCTGCCCGCGGTCAGGGCACGGCCCGACCCGCCGGTGGCACGGGTGGTCCCGGCCCGACCGGCGACCGCCCCGCAGCCAGCTGCGCCCACCCGGTCGACTCCGCCGAGGCGGCCGGCCGCGTCCACCCGGTCAGCCGCGCGCGCCCGAGCCACGCCACCGGCACAGCCGGCCCCGGCCGGCGGTACCGACCGGCAACGAGCCGTCCGCCAGGCCGCGCAGCGCCCGGCGTACCCCCGGCACAAGGCGCGCGGGCGGCGGCGTACCCCGGTGGTTGTCGCCGCGGTCCTCGCGGGCCTGGCGATCCTCGCGGTCGCGGCCACCGTCGTGTTCCGGTTCGTGTCCGCGGCGCCGGCGCCGCCGCCGGCCACCCCGACCACCTCGGCCCCGGTGGACACCGGCCCGGTCACCGGGGTACGCCTCAGCGACGACGGTGACTCGGTGACGCTGCGCTGGCTGGGCCCGGCCGACCCGGTCCCGGTGGTCGTCTCCGGCGCGCCGACCGGGGAGCCGTCCCGGGTGTTCGCGGCGCTGCAGCCGGGGAGCACGTCGTACACGACCTACAGCCTGGAACCGGCGGTGAACTACTGCTTCACCGTGCTGGCCGTCTACTCGACCGAGCTGTCGGTCCCCTCGGAGCTGGTCTGCACCCAGCGGTATGAGTCCCCCTCCCCCGGTAATCCACAGCAGACGCCGACCCCGTGACCCGCTCTGACCTGCGGATTTGCAAGTTATCCACAGAAGATGACTGCGGTGTCCACAGGCTCTCACGGTCCGGAGCGGGTCAGCACGACGTCGGCGAGGTCCCGCGTGGCGGCGGTGATCCTGGCATTGGCCGCGTCACTGCCGTTGACCCAGGCGCGGGCGGCGGACTCGGTCAGGCCGCGGGAGCGCTGCCGCCGCAGCAACGCCGGCGTGCGCGCCCGCTCGGGCGCGTCGAGGTAGACCGCGAGGTCCAGCAGGGGACGTACGCCCGACCACGGCTCCTTGCGCAGCAGTAGGTAGTTGCCTTCGAGCACGACCGTGCCCACCTCGGGGGCGACCGGGATCGCCCCGGCGACCGCCTCGTTCAGGGTGCGGTTGAACGCCGGCGCGTACACGGTCTCGTCGGCTGCGCGCAGGCGCCGCAGCAGGTGTACGAAGCCGGCCGCGTCGAAGGTCTCCGGGGCGCCCTTGCGGTTGGTCAGCCCCAGCCGCTCCAGCTCCGCGTTGGCCAGGTGGAACCCGTCCATGGGTACGGCCACCGCGGCGTGCGCGCCGTGGCCGCGGCGCAGCTCCGCGGCGAGCGCGCTGGCGAGCGTGGACTTGCCGGCGCCGGGTGGGCCGGCGATGCCGACGAGCAGCCGGCGCCCGCTGGCGGGCGGCACCAGCGGGGCCACCGCGGCCAGCGCGTCGCCGAGCACCTCCGGTGTCACCGCGGAGCCAGCGCCCGTACGGCGCGGCGCAGCGCCTCCGTCCCGCCCTTGGCCAGCTCCGGTGTTGGAAGCAGCGCGACCGCGGGGGTGGCCACCCCTGCGGTCGCGTACCGGCGGACGTGCTCGGCGCAGGCGGCCGGGTCCCCGTGCACGACCAGGGCGTCGACCACCTCGTCGGGGACCGACTCGGCGGCGGCCCGCCGGTCGCCGGCCGCCCACGCGCGCCACATCGGGCCCAGCAGGTCCTCGCGGCCGAGCCAGCGGTGGAACTCGGCGTACGCCGGGACGGTCAGGTAGCCGGCGATGATCCGGCGGCTGGCCGCGCGGGCGTACCCCCGGTCGGCGGTGGGGCACACGAAGATGCGCGCGACGACCTCGAAGCCGGGCTTTGCCGCGGCGGTCTCGGCCAGCGCCCGCGGCACGTCCTCGACGGAGAGCCAGTTGAGGATGGCGCCGTCGGCCTCGGCCGCGGCCAGCCGCAGCATGCCGGGGCGCAGCGCGGCGAGCAGGACCGGCGGGACCACCGCGGGTGGGCGCTCCAGCCGGAAGCGGCGCACCGCGAACGTCGGGTACCGCTCGTCCACCAGCTCCCCGGCCAGTGCCCGGCGCAGGAAGCGCAGCGTGTCCCGGGCGTGCCCGTACGGGTCCACATAGGACCGGGCGTTCCAGTCGCTGACCAGCACCGGCGAGGAGGCGCCGATGCCGAGCGCGAAGCGGCCGGGGGCGGCCTCGGCCAGCGCGGCCGCGCTCATCGCCAGCAGGCCGGGACCGCGGGTGAACACCGGGGCGACGGCGGTGCCCAGGCGCAGCTCGGGCCGCCACGCGGCGGCGAGTGCCAGCGGGGTGAACGCGTCGGCGCCGGCCACCTCGGACGACCAGAGGTCGGTGTAGCCAGCGTCGGCCAGCTCGGCGTAGAGCTCGCGGTGCTCGGCCAGCGGCACGCCGGCGAACGGGACGGTGATCCCCCAACGCATTGGCTGATCCTCGCCGGGCCGGAGGCCCCGGGCAAGTGGGCCCGTACCGGACGGGTCGGGAGCCGGACGGGGTCGGGAGCCGGACGGTCGGTTGGGCCGCACGGCACGCCTCGCATATCCTCCCTGCCGGCCTGGCGAGTGCCTGGCCAGTGTGGAAGGAGCATGATGCTGGGACTCGAGACCAAGCTGGACAAGGGCTGGGAAGGCAAGAGCGCCGCGGAGATCGCGGACGCTCCGGTGAGCGCGCTCGCCGGGGTCACGGAGCAGGACGCCAAGCTGCTGTTCGATGCGTTCGGCATCAAGACCGTCCGTGACCTGGGCACGAACAAGTTCTTCCGGTGGGCGCAGGCGATCAGCACGCTGGCCGGCTGAGACAGCCTGCCCGGCGGGGAGGGTCACCGGTCACGCGACCCGGTGACCCTCCCCCGCACCTCCGCCGATCCGGACAGCCGATGCGGACACCGATCCGGACAGCCACCCGGGCAGCCGTCCGGACAGCCGCTCGGCGATGACCGGCGGGCCGTCAGCAGCCTCTGGGCGCTGACGGGGGGCACGCCAGCGGCCCACCCGGTGGTCGGCTTCCGGTCCCGCCCCCGGGTACGGCACACTCTCGGCCATGCGGTCGTTCAGCTCCGGCACCCCGCTGGCAGGGCGCTACGTGCTGGTCGACCAGCTCGCGACCGGCCCGGACGCGACCGTGTGGCGTGGGCTCGACGACGTGCTCGGCCGGCCGGTGGCGGTCAAGGTCTTCACCAGCGCGGCCCACGACGCCGACGACCGGGCCTGGATCCACCAGCGCGCCCGTACCGCCGCCCGGCTGTCCCACCCGCACGCGGCCGCGGTGTACGACTTCGGCGACGCGCGGGGGCTGGACGAGACGCTGGTGCCGTACGTCGTCCTGGAGCTGCTGGACGGCGTGCCGCTGGCCGAGCGCCTGGCCGACGGTCCACTGCCCTGGCCGCTGTCCGTGCGTACCGCCGCCGAGGTGGCCTCCGCGCTCGCCGCCGCCCATGCCCGTGGCGTGGTGCACGGTGACCTGGGCCCCGGCAGCGTGCTGCTGACCGATGTCGGCGCCAAGATCATCGGCTTCGCCGGGCCTACCCGGGCGCCCCGGGTCGAGCTGACCCCGGCCGACGACGTACGCGCCCTCGGCGTGCTGCTGGGCCGTACGCTGCTCGGCACCGACCCGCACGCGGGGACCCCGGTCGAGGCGTTCGCCTATGTCGCCGGCCTGCCCGACGACGCCGCGGTGACCTGCCTGGACTGCCTGGCTCTGCGCGCCGGTGACCGGCCGCCGGCCGAGCAGGTGGCCCGGCGGCTGGCGACCGTCGTCACGCAGTTCGCAGCGGCCGCCGAGGGCGAGGAGGTGCGGCTGGTGCCGGCGGTCCTGGCCCGGCACCGGGCGTCGATGGCCCGGCACCTGAAGCCATCCTCCGGTCGGGGGTGGAGCCGGACCCAGGCCGCCGGCATCGCCGCGGCCGGGGTGCTGGTGCTGCTCGCCGCCTCCGGCCTGGCCAGCGGGGTGGGCGAGGACCTCATCTCGGAGGCGACCGCCCGCTTCAGCGGTGGCGGTGGTGCCGGGGCGACCGCACCCGACGCCCGCAACGCGGGCCCGGCGGCGGGCAGCGCGACGGGCGGGAGCGCGGGGGCGGGGCCCACCGGGCTCGCCGGCTCCGGGACGCCGCCGCCCGTCTCGCTGGGGCCGTCCAGCTCCGCCATGCCGAGCGCGGACCCTTCGGCCAGCCCCACCGGCACCCCGGTCTCGGAGGCTGAGGCCATGGCACAGCTGCGGGGGACCCTCAACGAGGGGCGCGAGGAGGAGAAGATCGACGAGGACGTCGCGATCATGATCGGCAAGGAGATCGACAAGATCGACAAGTCGCCGCGCAGGGACATGCCGAGCCTGGTGCTCCAGCTCAAGGGCAGGATCGTCGGGTGGACCCAGAACGGGGCTGTCGACCCGGAGCGGGCCGAGCTGCTGTACGACGCGCTCGACAGGTGGGCTGAGGCCGCCGCATAGCGGCCGGCGCATGGCCGACCAGGCCGCGCACCGGTCAGCGGGGCAGCGCCCGTTGCAGCTCGGCGCGCAGGGCCGGGGTGAGCATCTCGCCGGCCTGCTTGGCCAGCCGGGCCATCTCGTACCCGACGATGCCGATGTCCGCCTCGCGCCCGGCCAGCGTGGCCAGGATCGAGCCGTCCCGGATCGACATAACCAGGAAGTAGCCGCGGCCCATCTCCACCACGGTCTGCCGCACCTCGTCACCCTCGAAGATGTGTGCGGCTCCGGTGGCGATGCTGAACAGCCCGGAGGTGACCGCGGCCAGCTGGTCGGCGCTGTCGCGGGGAAGCTGGTCGGAGGCTGCCACCAGCAGCCCGTCGGAGGAGACCACCACGGCGTGGGCGACTCCCGGCACGCGCTGGGTG
>DASSUC010000215.1:0-10018 GCA_035707405.1 Micromonosporaceae bacterium
ATGCGCACGGTAAACGCGGTGGTCTCCTGACCCGTCCTAAAAATTGGTATTCTTCGATTAAACTGCGCGTGACGGCGCGCCAGCTCAGCAAGGGGCGAACGGATGAGGTTCGGGCTGCTGGGTCCGGTCGAGCTGTGGGCACACGGGCAGCTCACCCCGGTGGGCCCGGCCAAGCAGCGGGCTGTCTTCGCACTGCTGCTGTTGCACGCCAACCGGGTGGTCTCGGTGGACCAGATCGCGGACGGGCTGTGGGCAGAGGCGCCACCGCGCACGGCCCGCAAGAACGTGCAGGTGTACGTGTGGCGGCTGCGCCGGCTGGTCGGTGCCCGGTTGGAGTCACGGCCGCCGGGCTACCAGATGTCGGTCGGGCCGGAAGAGCTCGACCTGGCCGAGTTCGAACGGCTGGTGGGCCGGGCCCGAGCCGCCCGGCGGGCGGGGCTGCTGGCGCAGGCGGCGGGGGACTACCGGGCGGCGGTGTCGCTGTGGCGGGGCGCCTCGCTGGCGGACGTGGCCGGGATCGGCCGGCTGGGCACCACGGCCGCCCTGCTCGACCGGCGGCGGCTGCTGGCGTACGAGGACCAGATCAGCGTGGAGCTGGCTCTGGGACGCCACGCTGAGCTGCTGCCGGTGCTGGACGAGCTGGTCACGACGCATCCGTTACACGAGCGCTTCGCCGAGCAGCAGATTCTCGCGCTCTACCGGGCCGGCCGGCGCGCCGACGCCTGTGTCGCGTACCTACGGTGCCACCGCGTGCTCTCCCGGGAGCTGGGGGTGGAGCCCGGTCCGGCGCTGCAACGGCTCGCCCGTGCGGTGCGGGAGGCCCAGCCGCTGCCGTGAGGGCACAGGACGGGCGCACGTGCCGCGTCCCCGGTCGGCACGTGGCCACCGGGGACGCGGAGCTGGGCTGCCGGCTCCTCGCCGGGCTACCGGCTACTTGAGCCAGGGCAGTCGCTTGACCAGGGCGGTCTTCTCCCAGAACCGGCCGAACCCGAAGGTGCGGCCCGCGCCCACCAGGGCGAGCGCGGCCAGCAGGCCGGCGTAGACGAGGTGGTCGTCCATGAACGGGTTGTTGTCCAGCGGCAGGCTGGCGGTCCACATCATCACCAGGAGGATGCCACCGGTGACCGCGGCGATCCGCATCCCGATGCCCGCGACCAGCGCGATGCCGATGCCCGCGAGGCCGATCATGAACAGCCAGTCCGCCCAGGCCGAGCCGGCGATCTCGTGGTAGAAGCCCTCAAACGGGCCGGTTGCGTTGCGCAGGAACCCCTGGGTGGGGTGGCCGCCGTTGATCCATGAACGGGCCTCCGGGGTGGCGAAGCCGAACCCGAAGGTCTTGTCCAGGAAGGCCCACAGGAAGACCCAGCCGAGCGCGATGCGCAGACCCGCCCAGACGTACCTGGTGACGACATGGCTGGTGGTCTCGCGGCTGGTGATGGCGGGGGTCTCCGGCACGGTTGCGGCGACCTCGCCGGTCACCACGGGCTTCACGCTGCCCGTAGGACGGGTGGTCAGCGCGGTCATTGGTTCACGTCCTCTCTCGTCTCCTCGTTTGTCACCCCCAATTCGACGGCTTCCTATGACGCGGTTGGCAGGGTCCGTCGGCCGCTGCCTGCGGGACTTTGGGCCCCCAAATGCAGGCCACGGCCGGGTACGCGGGCCGGCCGGCCCTCAACCGCAGCTGCTCAGCTCTGGGTGCTGGGCAGGTCCGCGGTCCCGGTCGGGTCTTGGTCCCCCGGCTCGATACGCCCCTGCGAACCGGGGTAGACCAGGGACTCCTGGCCACTGTCGAGCCAGCGCACGACATAAGGGGGAGTGCCGTCCTCACGGCGGAGCGCGATGATGACCCCGATCCGCCTGCGGTCGCCGACGTGGGCGCCTTCGAGGACGAGCCGGTCGCCGAGCTGTGCCTTCATGGCCCTATCTTCCCCCAGGACCGGCCGGCTGATCCCCTGGGACGTTGGGTCCACCGGGACGTTGGGTCCCCTGGGACGTTGGGTCGCCTGGGACGTTGGGAGGAGCCGCGCGATGACGATGATCGCCTGGGAGGTCCGGCATCCGGGCCCGGTCAGCACCGGACCGCTGGTCCTGGCCCGCCGGCCGGTGTCCCGACCCGGTCCGGCGGACCTGCTGGTACGGGTCACCGCCTGCGCGGTGTGCCGGACCGACCTGCACGTGGCAGAGGGCGACCTGCCGGTCCACCGGCCAGCCGTGGTCCCGGGCCACGAGGTGGTCGGGGAGGTGGTCGAGGTCGGCCCGCAGGTGAGCGGCTACGCGACCGGCGACCGGGTCGGCATCGCCTGGCTGCGGCACACCTGCGGGCAGTGCCGCTACTGCGTGCGCGGCGATGAGAACCTGTGCCCGTCCTCGCAGTACACGGGCTGGGACGCCGACGGCGGCTACGCGCAGTACGCGACAGTGCCGGCCGACTTCGCGTACCGGCTGCCGGACGGGTACCGCGACGCCGAGCTCGCCCCGCTGCTGTGCGCCGGGATCATCGGCTACCGGGCGCTGCGCCGCTGCGCCCTGCCGCCCGGCGGCCGGCTCGGCGTCTACGGGTTCGGCGCGTCGGCCCACCTGGCGGCGCAGGTCGCGCTCGCCCAAGGGGCCACGGTGCACGTGCTCACCCGGTCCGCCGCCGCCCGGGAGCTGGCGATGGAGCTCGGCGCCGCCTCCGCCGCCGGCGCGTACGACGCGCCACCGGAGCCGCTGGACTCGGCGATCCTGTTCGCCCCGGTGGGGGACCTGGTGCCGGTGGCGCTGGCCGCCCTCGACCGCGGTGGCACCCTGGCCGTCGCCGGCATCCACCTGACCGACGTGCCCGTGCTCAGCTACCAGCGACACCTCTTCTACGAGCGCAACCTGCGCTCGGTCACCGCGAACACCCGGGCCGACGGGCGCGAGCTGCTGGAGCTTGCGGCACGCCACCGGCTCCGGGTGACCGTCACCGGCTACCCGCTCGACGCGGCGGACCGGGCCCTCGCCGACCTGGCCGCGGACCGGGTCAACGGGGCGGCAGTGCTGGTGCAGGATTGACCGTCATGGACACATCCGAGCCGCTGGCCGAGGTGGGCCAGGGCCGGCCCGGCGTGGCCGGAGCCCTCGCCGTCGCCGCCGGGGTGGCGTTCCTCGCCATGGTGACCTACCTGTTCGCGGTGCTCGGTCCGGCCGGGCTGTCGGTCGACATGTTCGACGACCCGCGCGCCCTGCTGCCCTGGGTGGACCGCCACCGCGGGCTGTACCAGGGCATGTGGCTGCTCTACCTGCTGTCACAGGTGCTGCTGCTGCCGGTGCCGTGGCTGCTGGGGGAGCACCTCGGCGCGCGTACCGCCGCGGTCGTGGGCACGGTGTCCGTGGTCATCGCCCTGGTCGGGCTGGTGGTCCTGCTCGCCGCGAGCCCGGTCACCGCAGACGCGTACCAGCAGGCCGTGCAGCGGGGTACGGCCGGCGGGCCGGAGGCGGTCCTCACCGTGCACACCGTCGCCGCCGACATCGGCAAGGACCTCAGGCTCGTCTCCGAGGTGCTGCTCGGCGCCTGGCTCATCCTGGCCGGCGGCGACCTGCGCCGGCGTACCGGGCGGCGGGGCTGGTGGGCGCTTGCCGTGCTCGGCGGCTGGGCCGTGCTCGTGGCGGCCTGGAAGCTGGTCCAACCGGCGATGCCGCTGGAGGACTGGCTGGGCTTCCTGCTCGGCGCCGGCTACGCCGGCCTGGGCGCCGGCCTCCTCCGCCGGCACGCCACACACAACTCATCGGATGTACCTTCCGCATAGGCTGACCGGGTCGGAAGGCACCGCCGGTGGGGAGCCGCTGATGGGCGAGGTTGTCGATGTCGCGGTGGTCGGCGGCGGCCTGGCCGGTCTGACCGTCGCCGGGCTGCTCGGCGGTTCCGGGCGGCGGGTGACCGTGCTGGAGGCGGCCGGGGAGCTGGGCGGACGCGGCCGCAGCACGGGGCATGACGGGTACCGGATGAACCTCGGCCCCCGGGCGCTCTACCGCGGCCCGCTGCGGAGCGCGCTGCGCCGGCTCGGCGTGTCCGTGCCGGGCGCCCCGCCGCCGCTGGGCCAGGCGATGGCGCTGTTCGGCGGTGCGCCGCAGCGCGGCTTCATCACCGTGCCCGGCCTGCTCACCACGGGGTTCCTGACCCTGCGCGAGCGCTCGGCGATGGCCCGCCTGTTCGCCATGGTGCGCCGGACCCCGCGGCTGGCAGGGATGACGGCGGCCGAGTGGCTCGCCGGGGTGCTGCCGACCGAGCGTGCCCGGCTCGCCGCCGCGTCGCTGGTCCGCATCGCCGCCTACCTGGACAACCCGGGGCGGGCCAGCGCGGACATGGTGGCCGAGCACCTGGCCGTCGCCCGGTTCGGGGTGCGCTACGTGCACGGTGGCTGGCAGACGTTGGTGGACGGCCTCATCGCGGCGGCCGGCCGCCGTGGCGTCGAGGTCATCACCGGAGCGCGGGTGGTGGGCGTGCACGGCGACGCCAGCCCGTACCCGGTGGCCCTCGCCGATGGCCGGCGGCTGGTGGCGCGTGCGGTGGTGCTGGCGGGGCTGGCACCGGCGCGGGCGCTGCGCCTGGCCGAGCGGCCGGAGCTCGCCGCGGGCCTCGGCCCGCCCGTGCACGCCGCCTGCCTGGACGTCGCGCTGCGCCGGCTGCCGGACCCCCGCAGGATCTTCCTCTACGGCGTCGACCAGCCTGTCTACCTCGTGGTGCACTCGGCGCGTGCACGGTTCGGCGCCGGTGCGGGCGCAGTGGTCCACCTGCTCCGTTACGGCGGCGCCGCGCCGGCCCCGCCCGCCGGACCCGCCACTGGAGCCGCGGCGGCCCGGTCCGGGCCTGCACAGGCCCGCGCCGAGCTGGAGGGGCTGCTCGACGCGTACCAGCCGGGTTGGCGGGCGGAGCTGCTGCACGCGCGGTTCCTGCCGCGGATAACGGTGACCAACGCGGTGCCGCTGCCCGGTCCGGGGCTCAACGGCCGGCCGGAGGTGAGCGTGCCCGGCCGTCCCGGCGTCTTCCTGGCCGGAGACTGGGTGGGCCCGGACGGGTTCCTCGCCGATGCGGTGGGCGCGAGCGCGCAGCAGGCCGCCACCGCAGTCGGAAGGTTCCTCGCCGCAGCCGGGGGACGGGTAGCCACGGCATAGCACCGCGGCCTGCGCAGCGCGAGGGCCGGACAGCGGGCGGTAGCCAGCGGGGCCGCATCAACCGCTATCTCACCAGGCGTTATCGCGGATGGTGGCTGGCCGGCGCTGGCGCACCGGTGCGAGCAGTTCCGGAGCGACCCGATGGCGTAGGCTCCTCGTCCGGTGACTTGTCTCTCCCGTCTCGAGTGCGCGCGATGACGTCACCAAGATCGGTCCGGCGGTACGCCGGCACGACCCTTCAACCCCCTCTGGAGGAGAGCGAATGACCTGGGTCAAGTCAGAAGCCAAGGCGAGCGTCGAGATCCACGCCGATGTGGACACCGTGCGGAAGTTCCTGCTCGACGTCCCGACGTGCGGCCGGCTCATGCCTTCGGTGAAGAGCATCGATCCGGTCGGTGACGACGTCTACCACTACAAGCTGGAGGAGTTCTCCAACGGCGGGGTCACCCTGACCCCGGACTACCAGGTGAAGTTCGATGTCTCCGACCCGGCCGAGATCCGCTGGGAGCCCTACGGCGAGCACAACTTCAAGGTATGGGGCGTCTACCGCACCGCTGCCGGCAACGGCCCCAACGTGACCACGCTGGAGCTCGACACCCAGTCCGAGGTCGACCTGCCGGTGCCGAGCGTGATGGTGCCCCTGGTCCGGCCGTTCGCCAGCCGGTCCAACGCCGAGGTGACCAAGGGCTTCCTGAAGAACATCAAGAACGCCCTGGAGTCGGACCTCGCGTAAGGCTGGCGATGCCCGCCCGCACGCCCGTCCCCGGTACGGCGGCGACCGTCGCTGTACCGGGGACATCGTTGTTACCGGGGATGTCGTTGTACCGGGGATGTCGTTGTACCGGGGACGGGGTGTCGCTGAGGCGGGCTGTCCGGGCCGGAGGCGGCGCGGAGCGTGGCGCTAGTCCTCGAGCCAGCCCCGGTGCCGGGCCTGCGCGGTGAGGCGCTCCCGCACCTGCACGATCTGCGCGGCGGTCATACCCGGCGCGACGGCGATCAGGACATCGGTGATCTCGCGCGCGTACGCCGATGTCGGGATGACGTCGCACAGCTCGCCCTCGGCGCCATCCAGCTCACCCGACTCGTCGGACTGGCGTCGGGTGGACGCCACCGGCCGGCGCATCGGGGACGCGCCTTCGAGGATGCGCACACCGTAGGCCTTCGGGCCGCGCTGGCCCTCCATCACCTCGAACTCGACCGAGGTGCCCGTACGCACCTGCGTGGGGTCTGAGAACTCGGACGCGTGCACAAACACGTCTTCCCCGCCCTCGTCGGGGGCGATGAATCCCCACCCGCTGGACGGGTTGAACCGAATGATCCGCCCCTTAGCCAACCGAACCCACCTCTTTCAACCGGACACACAGCCCGAACGTCATCGGTGTCGACGCGGCAGTCTGTGGGCCCGCACCGCGCCGCGTTAACCGTACGCCATAGGGTCCCCAGCCGTCAGCGCCGCGCCGGGAAAGGCGCGGACACGTCCGGGCGCGGGATGGCTCCACCCGTACCAGGCTGGGCTGGGCAGAGGCGCTGACGTATGGTCGGTGGGTGCTGGACGTACGTACGGAGACCGCCGACGCAGTGGTCGTGGTCTGCGTCCATGGCGAGGTCGACCTCGACACCGAGGCTCAGCTCGCCGGCGCCCTGCGCGACGCGATCGCCACGCACCAGGCCGGTGAGCTCGTGGTGGACCTGGCCGGTGTGCCGTTCCTCGACTCCAGCGGGGTCCGGGCGCTGCTGCAGGCGCGCGCCGCGGCGGCCGAGCGCGGCATGTCGATGCGGGTCCGCAACCCCCAGGACCTGGTCGCGCAGGTGCTGCGGATCACCCTGGTCGCCGAGCTGTTCGGCCTACCCAGCAGGTAGCGGGTGATCTCGCGGCGTACCCGCACGCGCCAGGCACGCTAGCGTGTGGGCGATGCACGACGCTCTCCAGGACTGGCACAGGGCGCTCGCCCGGATCCTCCATGAGGCACATCTGGCGGCGCCCGACTCCCTCGGCCAGCTCGTCAGCTCAGCGGTTGGGGCACTCGACGTCGAGCTGACCACCTACCTGGTCGACATGGAGCAGCGCAGCCTCCGCGCGCTGCCCGCCACGTCCCGGCCGGCGTCCGGGGTGGACCTGCGCCCGCCCGGCGGGCACCCGCGCGGGGACGAGCGGCTGCCGGTCGAGGGCACCATGGCCGGGCGGGCCTTCACGAGCCTGCGGACGGTGGTCGCCCACGAGCGGCCGTCGCGGTTGTGGGTCCCGATAGTGGACGGCACCGAGCGGCTCGGCGTGCTCGAGGTGGTGCTGCCCGAACAGATGTCACCGGACGACGCCGTGGTGCGGGAAGGCTGCCTGCTCCTCGCCGGGCTCACCGGCCATCTGATCATGTCCAAGCAGGCGTACGGCGACACCCTGCAGCGGACCCGCCGGTCCCGGCCGATGTCCACCTCGGCGGAGCTCCTGTGGCAGATGCTGCCCCCGTCGACCTTCGCGACCGAGCGGTTCGTGCTGACCGCGATGCTGGAGCCGTGTTACGAGGTGGGAGGTGACGGCTTCGACTATGCGGTGGGCAACGCAGCCATCCACCTGGCCGTTCTCGACGCGGTGGGGCGCGGCCTGTCGGCGAGCATGACCTGCGCGGTGGCGCTGTCCGCGATGCGCGCCGCACGCCGGGCCGGTGGTGGCCTGCACGCCATGGCGGAAGCCGCCGACCAGGCCTTGACGTCCCAGTTCACCGACCACCGGTTCGTCACCGCGATCCTGGCCGAGCTGGACGAGAACAGCGGCCGCCTCCGCTACGTCAATGCAGGCCATCCCCTGCCGCTGGTGCTGCGCGGGGGCAAGGCGGTGCTGACCCTCGGCGGCGGTCATCGGCTGCCGCTCGGCCTCGGCCACGAGACCGCCCGGACGGGCGGGGCGGGCGAGCTGGGCGAGGCGGTGCTCGAACCGGGCGACCGGCTGCTGCTGCACACCGATGGCGTGACCGACGCGCGCCGCGCCGACGGCGAGCGATCGGGCCTGGCCCACCTGGTCGATCTGGCCGAGCGCTACTCGACTGCGGGGCTGCCGACCGCGGAGACCCTGCGGCGGCTCAGCCACGCCGTCCTCGACCAGCAGGGCGGGCGGCTGCGCGACGATGCCACGCTCCTGCTCGTGGAGTGGTCCAGGCTCGCCGCCCAGCGCTCGGTGCCGTAGCGATGAATATTGGGGGTGGGCGGGCCGGACTAACCCACCCACCCCCATCGACCCCGTAACCGGTCTGACCCCCTCGCGGCGGTCGCCGGGCCCTGGCAACCGTCCAGGGCTGCCGCTCGGCCGGCCGCTGCGGTGGGCATCGGGCCGGACAAGGGGACCTCCGACCGCGTGCCCAGCCGCTGCGGGCCCGACCGGTCCACAGTGGATGTGTCCACCGCAAGGACATCCACTGCGGACCGCGGCGCCCCAATGGCGTGCATCGCACCGGTGAGTGGGAACGGGGGGCTGGGCGTCCGGCGCATGCAGGGGTTACCAACGAACTTAGTCGCGCCGCCCGGCGTGGCAAGGTGGCCGGGCTGGACTTAACGCAGACCTAAGGAAGACCTGCGCTGCCCGCAATCCTCAACGCTGCCGGTGGTCGCCCCAGCGCCGCTCACCCGGCTCCCGGGCCCGCCGCCCGACGAACCCGAACCGCGGCTTGGCCTGGGGCGGCTGCTCCGCGTCCACCAGCAGGACCACCACACTCGCACCGCCCAGCGCACCGGTGCCGATGTCGACGGTGCCCCGGCCGGCCACCGCCGCCCGCCGCACGATGTCCAGCCCGAGACCGGTCGAGCCCTGCTCGCTGGTGCCCCGCTGCATGGCCCGCTGCGGGTCGGCGATCCCCGGGCCGGCGTCCTCGACGCGTACCGCCACGTAGCCCTTGCGGCGTGACACCGCCACCTCGAACCGGGTGCCCTGCGGCGTGTAGCGGAAGACGTTGCCGAGCAAGGCGTCGAGGGCGGCGGCGAGGTCGGCGCGGGGCACGCCCACCGGCGCCGCCCGCGCCGCGCCGCGGACCTGGTGCGGCCGGCCCTGGTCCTCAGCCACCGGCGCCCAGAACGCCATCCGTTCCCGGACCACCTCGCTGGCGTCGCAGGTGAGGGCCTGCGGCTGCGGGTCGGCAGCGGGGGACCGGGTGGTCCGGATCAGCGCGTCGACCTCGCGTTCGAGCGCGTCGACGGCGTCCCGCAGGCGCGGCACGGCACGCCCCTCCTCCACCGCCTCCGCCTCGAGCCGGACCGCGGTCAACGGCGTGCGCAGCCGGTGCGAAAGGTCCGCCATGAGCTCGCGCTGCGCGGCTATGGAGGCGGCCACCCGGTCGGCCATGGTGTTGAACGCGGCGCCCGCCTCGGCCAGCTCACCGGGGCCCGTGACGGGGGCGCGCACGGTGAGGTCGCCCTCGCCGAGCGCCCGCGCGGCGCGGGCCAGGCCCCGCGCCGCGATCACCGCCCGGCCGGCCAGCCGGTGGCTGGCGACCGCCGACGCGACCAGCGCGACCGCGGTGACCACGCCAAGGGCCCACCACGCCGCGTGCGCGCCGTGGTCGCGACCCGGTTCGGGCAGGAACGCCTCCAGCACCAGGTACGCGAGCCCGAAGGTCGCGCAGGTGGCGACGCTGGCCAGGGCCAGCGCGGCTCTCAGTCCGGTGCCGCGAACCTGATGCCGACTCCCCGCACGGTGTGCAGGTACGTCGGTCTCGCCGCGGTCTCGCCGAGCTTTCGGCGAAGCCAGTACAGATGCACGTCGATCGTCTGGTCCTCGCCCACCGACGGCAGTCGCCATACCTCCTCCAGCAGCTCCCGGCGCGTCACCACTCGGCCCGGCCGGGCGGCGAGGTAGGCGAGCAGGTCGAACTCCTTGCGCGTGAGCACCAGCGGCCGG
>DASSUC010000216.1:0-20534 GCA_035707405.1 Micromonosporaceae bacterium
TAGTTCACGGTCTGGTTCTTCGCCTGGATGCTGCCGCAGTGCCACCCGGTGGTGGAGCCGGAGCGGCAGATCGACGCGCCAACGGCCGCCTCGGTGCTGCCGGAGACCCCCACCGTGCCGCCGCTGTAGTTGTTCACCACGCCGACCGGGGTCCAGTTGGCGTTCACGGCGACCCACGCGTAGTCGTTGCCAGGGAACGACGAGCCCTGGAACGTGCCCTGGGCGACCTGGTTGTAGCCGCTGGTGGGCGTGCCCGGGCTGCCGCAGTGGCCGGCGGTGACGAAGCCGCCGTTCACCGAGAAGCCGATCGAGCAGCGCCCGCCGCCCATGTAGAACGCGTCGCCACCACGCACGTCGTAGAGCGGGCGGGGCGAATCGGTGGACTCGACCACCCGGACCACTCGGGCGTCCACCCCGGCCCGGGCCACGAACGCGTGGGCCGCGCCGGCCGCGGCCGGCTTGGCGAGCACGACGACGTCGTTGGCGCGCACGTCGACGTACCAGCCGGAGATGGACTTCGACACGCCGGCGGCGCTCGCGTCCAGCCTGGCCTTGAGCGTGTCGAGCGACCGCTGGCTGCGGGCCACGAGCTGCGGCTGCGCGCCGGAGGCGCGGACCAGGTCGGCCTGGGCGAGGTCGGTGATGCCTACGATGAGGGCGCTGGCGTCGGCGTTGAGCCACGCCCCGCCGAATGCCGCACCGAGCTGCTTGGTCAGCTTCGCCTCGGTGAGCGCCGCGGCGTACTCCCGCGCGACCCGCTGCCGGGCCTGCTCCGCGGTGAGGTTGAGGTCGCGCTGCATCGCCGCGAGGATCGCCGGGGACGCCACGGCGGGGGCGGCCGTGGCGGCCTGCGGGGCCTGCGCCGCGTCACCGGCGCTCGGGCTTGCCTGGGCCGGCAGGCCCAGTGCGACGACGACGCCGGTCGCCGTCGCCATGGCAGCCACAAGGGAGCGGAGTCTTCGGTCCATCCGTCACTCCTCCGTGAGGGGCGAGTACTTCGGTGTCGCTGACGGTAACCGATAGACAATGACAAGTATAGATATTGACTTATTCATATTGCTGGTCAGGGCGGCGGCGAAGGCCGACGCCGGGCGCCGGGGCGCCTACTGCGGGCGCTCCGCTCCGAACCGCGGGTTGCGGATGAGCCACTGCGCGTACCGCGGGCTGCGCCGTACCGCGTCGGCGTACGCGTCCAGCGCGTAGCCCAGCATCCGGTCCCCGTACGCGGCGGCCGGGGCGTCCGGGTGCCACCCGATCACCTGCCGCCAGCGCAGCGGGGTCCCGGCCACCGGCACCGGGACCAGCCCCGGCATCCGGCGGAACGTCGGCTGGCACAGCGCCACCGCGGTACCCGCCTCGACCAGGTCCACGGCGCTGCCCAGGTCCGTCTGGAAGATGGTCCGCGGGGTGAAACCGGCCCGGGCGCAGGCGGCGGCGAAACAGCCGGCGAAGCAGCCGTCCCCGGGCGAGAAGACCCAGGCGACGTCGGCCAGGTCGGCGAGGTCCACCTCGTCCCGGCCGGCGAGCCGGTGACGGACGGGCAGCAGGACGAACACCGCGTCCATCGCGACCGTACGCCACACCAGCTTCGCCTCGGCTACCGGCGACGCGTTCCCGCACGCCCCCATGACCAGGTAGTCCAGCCGGCCGGCGCAGGCGAGGTCGGCCAGCTCCTCACCTGACCACGACGCGTGGGTGGTGACCTGCGCGTGCGGGTGGTCGGTGACGAGCCGGTGCACCAGCCCGCCCAGGAGCGGGCCGTTGGCCGCGCCGATCCGGTAGCGGCTGAGCACCTCGCCGGCCTCCGCGAACCGGACCGCCTCGTCCTGTAGGCGCTTCACCGCCGGCAGGAGCACCCGGGCCCGGGCCAGCACCAGCTCGCCCAGCTCGGTGGGGCGGGCGCCGCGGCGGTCCCGCTCGAACAGCGGGCCGCCGAGCATCCGCTCGATGCGCTGGAGCTGGGCGGTCAGCGCCGGCTGCGCCAGCCCGAGCACGGCCGCCGCCTTGGTGACGCTGCCCGTCTCGGCGATCGCGCAGATCGACCGCAGGTGGCGCAGCTCCAGCTCCATATCGCGACGGTAGGACCGGCACGGATCGACCGGAAGACCTATAGACATCTGCCTCAGGTCAGGCGGTGAGGCGCCGGTCCGCCGGGATGCCGTGCGGCGGGTCGCGCCGCAGCAGCCACAGCGGGTTGCCGACGCCGGCCACGCCGCCGTCGCCGGAGCGGACCACCGCGCGCAGGTACGCCCCGCCGCCCGGCTCCACCGACATCCGGTAGCTGCCGCCGCGCACCTGCCGCGCCGGCACGGTGGTCGTGCGCACCACCGCCGGTGCCGCCCCGGCCAGGTCCGCCCGGCCGACGAGCAGCTCCAGCGCCCCGCCGGCCGGCAGGTCCGTCGCGAGCACGGTCACCTCCACCCGGGGGTACGCCGTCACCAGCGCCCCGCCCATCGCGCCGCGCCCGGCGTAGCGCAGGTCCAGCACGCCGCGCCAGTGCTTGGGGTTTGCGAACCAGGCCCGGCCGGACCGCAGCCCGCCCAGCAGGTCTGCGGTGCCGGTCGACGCCGCCCAGACGCCGGTCAGGTAGTTGGCCCGCTGCTCCAGCCAGTCGGTGCCGGCATGGTCGTCGGAGACCCCGACGCCGGTGTAGAACACCGCGTTGCGCGCTGTCGCGTCGAGCACCCACAGCAGCTTGTCCAGGTCGCCCGGGTAGCCGATCTCGACCAGGTCGCAGCCGAGCGCCTGGCGGTCGACGAGCAGCCGGGCCAGCGCGCCCGGCTGCGCGACCTCGCCCTGCATCGGGTGGTTGTACGAGACCAGCCCGCCGGCCCGGTGCACCAGCCCGACCATCGCCTCGGCCGCGGGCAGCGACGGGTCGATGACCGGCGGCCGCCCACCGTAGTCGGGCAGGCGCAGGTCGCCGCCGTACCAGTTGAGGTGCCGCACCAGCGACACCTCCAGCCCGCTGCGCTGCGCGACCTGCGGGTAGCGGGCGGCGTACCGGTGCATCAGCTCGTCGCGCAGGTGCAGGCCGGCCTGGCCGGCGCGCTGCGTACGGCGTATCCGGAGCCGGTCCACCACCGCGCGGGCGGTGCCGCCCGGCTGCCCCGCCGGCCCAGCGGTGAGCCCCACCCGCAACCGGAACAGGGAGTTGTCCTCGGCGACCAGGTCCGGCCAGATGGCGGCGATGTCGTCGACGGGGCGCAGCCGCAGCCGCTGCCACCGGCCGGCCGGGGCCGGCAGCTCCACCACGCCGCGCAGCCCCTCGGCGCGCCGGGCCATGCCGGGGCGGTCGCCGCCCACCTCGTAGCAGACGGCGTACTGGCCCGCCGGCCGTCCCCCGGTGGCTGGATGGTGGGAGGCGGTCACCTCGACCAGGAGCCGGCCGGCTGCGGTCTCCCGGAGCACGTCGAGCTCCAGCTCGGTGCCGGCCAGGCTGGTGCGGTAGGTGAAGTTCCACGCGCTGGCCGCGTACCACATGGTGCCCTCGCCCGACGCGGACAGCCGCATCGCCCGTCCCGGCTCGTCGGGCGAGCGGGGCTCGTCGACGAGCTCGCCGCCGCCCGCGCGCAACGCACCCTCGCGCTCCGGGGTCCACCGCCACCACCGGCCGTCCTCGTCCTCCTCCAAGCCGTCGAAGCGGACCGCCTCGCGGTAGCCGTACCCGCTGATGCGCCAGTCGTGGTCGGTCCACCACACCACGTCGACGCCGAGCCGCTGGGCCTGCGCCAGGTGGGCCGCCATGCTCGCCTGGCCCTCGCTGAACGGGCCGTGCAGGTGCATCGCCATGGTGACCGGCTCCGCGCCCTCCCCGCCGCCCCGCAGGCCCAACGCCGCCGGCAGCTCGCCGGTGCGGGACAGGCCCAGGCCGAGCCCTGCGACCCCGGTCGCGGCCGCCCCGCCGAGCAGGGCACGCCGGCGTAGCCGCCCGGTCGACCCAGGCACATGGCCGGCGTCGCGGGGCCGGCTCACCGGCCCTGCCTGCTCACCTGGCCAGGCGGGCTGGCGTGGTTGGGCAGGCGCAGCAGCGCGGTCACGACCGTGCCGCCGGGGCGGGTACGCACCCGTACCTCGTCGGCGAGCTGGCGCACGATCCACAGTCCCCGGCCGTCGCTGGCCGCCAGTGGCGCCCGCTGGCGGCCGATACCCTCCGGGTCGGCGAGCCCTGGGCCGTCATCGCTGACCTCGCAGTGGGCGAACCCGTCGGCGCGCCACAGCCGCAGCCGGCCCTGCCCGCCGCCGTGGCGTACCGCGTTGCTGGCCAGCTCGTGAGCGAGCACGACAAGGTCGTCGACCCGTCCGGGCGGGACACCCACCCCGGTGCCGTGAGCCGCCACCGCCGCCCGCAGCGCGACCAGCCCCTGCCGGTCGAACGCCTGGTCCAGCGCTGCCGGGCCGCGGGAACGAGCCAGGCCGGCCTCGGCGCCCGCCTGACCCGCCCGGTCACGGCTCCCCATCGGCCACCACAACCCGGATCTGCGGGAGGTCGGTCCCGCCGACCAGCTCAACTATCTTGTGGACCAGGCCGCGGCAGGCGATGGCCATGCGGCGCCCCGCCGGCAGGCTCAACCCGGCCTGCACCATCGCGCTCGCCGTAGCGGCGTCGATGAAGCGCAGCTGGGCAAGGTTGAGATACGGGTGGTGGTCCAGGCGCAGGGCCTCGCTCAGCGCGTGCGCCAGCACGTCCAGCCGGGTGTAGTCGATCTCCCCGGCGATCCGTACGCCGGCCGGGCTGTGCTGGCGGCACACCCGCAGCACCGGGTCCTCGTGGTAGACGGTGGCCGCCACCGCCCGGGGGTGTGCCGCGGCGGCGAAGGCGAGCGTGACCGCGTCGAAGCTGTGCCGGTCGTACTGGCAGATCGCGGTCAGCCGGCCGTCGGTGAAGAGCCGGGACACCTCGGCCTCGAAGACCACCAGCTGCTCGACCGCTGCGATGGGCCGGGTGGCCCAGCACATGTCGGCGGTGACCCGCAAGCCTGGATAGCCCTCCCGGCTGGCCAGGTCGAGCTGGCCGCCGAGCACGTCGATCATCCGGGCCGCGGTGAGCGGCCCGCCGGAGAGCCACGCCTCGTCGCAGGTCTGCACGGTCAGCTGCCCCCGGCGCAGCGGCTCGTCCGTGGCCACCTCCCGCTCCAGCAGCTCGGTCGCCAGCCGGTCGGGCGGCACCGACTCGGTGAAGCAGACGACCTTGTGGCCCTGCCCCAGGCCGTCCCGGATGAACGCCGCGATGATGTCGAGCCGCTCCTCCTTGTCGGAGAACGTCAGGCAGGCGTGGTCGCCGGGTGACAGGTCCTCCACCGAGGTCGAGGTGGTCATCGGGCTGCCTCCCGTCAACAGCGGCGCGGCACCGTGGCGGACACGCGCGAGGCCTGCGCGCACCCGTGACACCAACGCTACGGCCCGCTATGCTGAGCCCGCGCGCCCCTATCGCCCGCTTCCCCCGTGGCAGGCGATCGGGGCGCGCGCTTCGCCTTTCCTGGCTTGCGAGCTGGCCGCGCGCTGCCACTCTAGATGACCGCGACACACTTCCTCACTCGGGTCATCCCGCGGTGACCGCGCGCGTACGCTCAGAGGTCATGGCGAACCAGGTCGTCCACTTCGAACTGCCGGTTGACAACCCCGAGCGCGCGCAGGCCTTCTACCGCGACGCGTTCGGCTGGGCGATGAACCCGGTGCCGGGCATGGACTACGTGACCATCGAGACCACGCCGACCGACGAGCGCGGCCAGCCGACCCAGCCCGGCGCGGTCAACGGCGGCATGTTCCTCCGCCAGCAGCTGATGGGTACGCCGATCATCACGATCCAGGTCGACGACGTCGACCAGGTGCTGGAGCAGGTCGAGCGGCTGGGCGGCGCGGTGGTCCAGACCAGGCGCAAGGTCGGTGGGATGGGCTACACCGGCTACTTCTCCGACCCCGAGGGCAACATCCTCGGGCTCTGGCAGGACGCCGGCTGACGCTCCGCGGTCTGGGTACGGCTACCTGACCGTGACGCAGTCCCCGGTCGCGGCCGGCACCGGTGGCGGCGCCGGCCGCAGGTCGACGACGTACACGGTGCTGTGTCCGGCACCGAAGTGGCGGACCTGCACGAGCTGGCCCAGCGTCGGCAGCTGGCGTTCCAGCAGGAGGTACGTCGTGCGGTACGGGTGGATCCGGTCGCCGGCGTAGGCGATCACCCGGCGGTAGCCCACAGCCAGCCGGCGCAGCTGCTCGGGGTCGCAGCGGCCCGCCGGCGCCCCGGAGACCACGGTGCGCACAGGCTGCAGCGTCCCGGTGGGGTCGTACCACTCCAGCGCCCGACCGGCTGTGCCCACCACCAGCGTCAGGTCGCCGGGCTGGTGCTGGCTCCTCATCCAGGCGACCGACGCGCGGTCGTCCACCTTCGGGACGCTGGCTGTGCTCGCGACCGCCTGGACTCCGGCCGGTACCAGCAGCGCGAGCGCCACCAGGCCGGCGGCGGCGCTGAGCCCGACCGCGGGTGCGCGGACCCGCGGGTGGGCGGCGTAGCCGTACCCGACCCCGCTGGCGGCGTCGAACGCGCAGGCCGCGGCGACGAACAGGGACGGCACGACCCACAGCGCCAGGCGGCCCGCGAGCGGCACCACCCGCACGGCCGCAAGCAGGAACGCGGACAGCAGCGGCACCGCGAGCAGCAGGCCGAACGCCGGCCGCCGGCCGGCGGCCACGACCGCGCCGGCGAGAACCGCGAGCCAGAACAGCGTGACACCCGCGCCCGCCCACGGCCCGGGAGTGCTCTCCGGCACCACCCGCAGCGGGTCGCCGGCGAGCACCGACAGCCGGTCCCACAGCCACTCTGCGGTCGCGCCCGGCCCCGCCGCCTTCGGCGGGTAGCCGAGGCCCGCCCAGAACGACTGCAGGTAGGCGTTGCCGGTGGCATGGCGCAGCGACAGCAGGTGGTGCGCTGCGAACGAGGCCAACCAGACCAGCCCCGGCAGCACGCCGCGCAGCGCCGCCGTCCACCGGCCACGCCACCACACCGCGGCGAGGAGGACCAGCGCGAGCCCGGGCGTAACCAGGACCGCGCCCATGCTGAGCCACGAGCTGGCGACGGCCGCGGCCCACCATACGGCGATGCGCCGGGCCGCCTGCGGCGCCTCGGCCACCCAACCCGCCAAGGCGAGCAGCGCCAGCGTGCAGAAGGTGTCGGCCGAGTACTGCTTCACCTGGGTGCTGTAGGTCAGCAACGCCCCGTTGACCGCGCAGAGCCCGACCACTGTCACCGCACCTACCGGGCCCAGCCAGCGCCGCCCGACCAGCCATGCGGCAAGGAGGGTGCCGATCCCGAAGAGCACCGGCACGGCGCGCAGGGCGCGCTCGCCGGTGCCGAAGACCTCAACCACCGCACGCTGCGCCCACAACCACCCCAACGGCGCGCTCTGCTGGTCGTCCAACCGGCCGGCCAGCGCGGCGAACCCCCGGTCGCGCAGGTTGCCGGAGACCAGCTGCTCGTCCAGCCACAGCGGGAGCCCGCTGGCCCATCTCCACAGCCGCAGCCCGGCCCCGAAGACCACGACCACCAGCGCGACGTCGGCCCAGCGCGGCGCCGCGGCGCGGGGCGTCCGTCCACCCGCCGCCTCCTGCTGCGAACCGGCCCCGTCGACGACCGGAGCTGGGAGGACCCGGCTGAGTCTCATTCAGTCCTCAATGGACGATGCTGTAAGGCCCGCATCCGGGGCAGCTTACCGGGTGCCCCGATCCGCGACGGCGGACGGACGCGGCGTCACGGGGGTCAAGGCAGGTCCCAGAAGGTCTCGGTCATGCCGACGCCCGCCAGGATCTCCTGGGACGCCTCGCGCGAGCGCGGGCGCCACTGCGGGTCGAGCCGGTCGGCGTACCACCTGTGCCCGAGCAGCCACATCCGCTCCAGGGCGACGACCGTCCCCTCCCGGCCGCCGCGACCGCCGTCGTCCCGCCCGGCCAGCCAGCGCCTGGCGTGCGCCGCCGAGCAGAAGGTACGGATGCGGGTGCACGTCGCCACGATGTCGTCCCACCAGTAGTAGGCCGGCCATGGCACGTGGACCACCGCGGCCAGCGCCGGCGGGTCCTCCGGGCTGCTGGTGTGGCGCAGCACCACCTCGCAGTGCGGGCACTGCGAGGTCACGGTGACCCGCTCGCCCAGCGCGGCGCTGATGCCGAAGGAGTCCCAGGCGCACCCGCCCCACCAGACACGGTCGCCCGGGAAGCCGGTCGCCGGGCTCACCCCACCCGCCGTCACCACGTACCCCATCGGCGCGGCGGAGAACGGGTGCGCCATCCGTACCGCGTCACCGGCCCGGTTGAGGACGAGTACGTGCACATCCTGCAACCGCCGCAGTGCCGCGTGCACCTCCGGCACGCTCAGCCCGGCCTGCTCGGCGATCTCCCCCGGTGACGGCGGCGCGCCGGTGTCGGCGAAGCCGCGGTAGACGGCGTACCGCACCGCCGCGGCGGGCGCGTCGATGCCGAACGCCACCGGAAAGGTCGTAACCTCGGTTCCCCCCTGGATACCCACCTTCTGGACGGTACCGGCGGACCGCCCTCCCGGCCTGTCGAGCGCGCCGGGAGGTGACGGCGCCCAGCTCAGACGGTGAGGTCCGGGTTGTTCTTGATGATGGAGAACGCGCCGCCCTGCGGGTCGACCAGCCCGGCGAAGCGGCCGGCCGGGGAGTCCTGCGGCGGCACGCCGCTCGTGGCGCCGAGGCGGAGCGCCTCCTGGTGCACGGCGTCGCAGTCGTCCACGGCGAAGTAGACCGTCCACCGGGTGGGCATCGGACCCCACGCCGGGTCGATGGGCATGGCCCCGGCGACCGGACGGCCGTCGGCCTCCAGGAGGGTGTACGGCGGCCCGTCGCCCATCGGCACATCCCGCACGGTCACCCCGAGCACCCGCGGGGCCGGCGTGGAGGTCGTGGACCCGCGGGTCGCCGCGCGTTTCCACGACCTCCACGCCGGACACGACCTCCACGCCGGAGACGTCAGCAGGCGTCCGGCTTCACCCAGGAGCACTCGATGTCCGCAGGCGCCTCCCGCGCCGGCACCGGCAGCGACGGCACCGCCTGGCCGGCCACCTGGCTGACCGTGAACGAGGCGAGCGCCACCGCGATCCGGTCCTCGATGTCGCGCACCCCGAGCAGCTGGTTGTTGAGCAGGATCGAGAAGACCAGCGGCCGCCCGTCCGCGTCGGTGACGTAGCCGGACAGGCCGGAGACGGACGTGAGGGTGCCCGTCTTGGCATGCACGTTGCCGGCGGCGGGCGTGTTGCGCATCCGGGTACGCAGGGTGCCGCCGACGAACCGGGCCGGGTTGCCGGCGATGGGCAGCGCGTCGTACCAGGGGCCGAACCACGGCTCGGCCCGGGCCGCGACCAGCAGGTCGGTGAGCTCCAGCGCCGGGATGAGGTTGAACCGGGACAGCCCGGACCCGTCGGCCTGGCGCTGCGCGGCCACGTCCATGCCCATGCCGGCGACAGAGGTACGGATCGCCGCTAGCCCGGCCGGCCAGGTGCCCTGCCCGGAGACGTGCCGGCCGATCGCCTTGGTGAGCACCTCGGCGTGGCCGTTGTTGGACAGCTTGAGGAACGGCACCATCAGCTCGGTCAGCGTCATCGACTCGTGCGTGGCGAGCGGGCGGGCGTCAGCCGGGGTGGCCACGCCCAGCCGGGTGCTGCCCAGCACCTGCACGCCGTGGCGGACCAGCGCCCGGCGGAACACGTCGGCGGCGTACCCGGTGGGCTCGGGCACCGACATCCACACGGTCGTCGCCGCCCCGTTCACCGGGATCGCGCCGCTGACCACGATCTGGCTGGTGCCGTGCGTCCGCTCGATGTCGAGCGTGTTGCCGCCGGTGGCCACCGTGGTGGCGCGGTTGTCGATCGTGACGACCCCGGTCTCCGGGGTCAGCGTCACCACCGGTGCGGCCCCGGCCGCCGCCCCGGGCCGTACCGTCAGGATCACGTTCCCCGCGTCGTAGTCGGTGTTCGGGGCCACGCTCAGGGCCGAGACCGGCGCGGCGTAGTAGAACGACTCGTCGTCCCACGCCCAGTCCGTGCCGAGCCGCCGGTCGTCGAACCAGGTGTCGTCGGCGACCAGGTCACCCTCCACCACCTGGATCCCGGACGCGACGACCTTGGCCGCGAGCGCGTCGTAGTCGGCGGCGAGCAGCGTCGGGTCGCCGGTGCCCCGCAGGTAGAGGTCGCCCCGCAGCGCCACACCGCTGTGCGCGCCGTCGGTGCGTACGTCCGTGGTGAACCGGTAGCCGGGGCCCAGGATCGAAAGAGCCGCGGCCGAGGTGAGCAGCTTGGTGTTGGAGGCCGGGAGCAGCCGGCGCTCGCCGTTGCGGTTGTAGAGCACCTCCCCGGTGGTCGCGTCGCGCACCACGACCGCCGCCTGCGAGCCGGCGAGGCGCGGGTCGGCCAGCAACGTGTCGATCGTGTCCGTGAGCCCGGCCACCGCGGGATCGGCCGGCTGGGCGGCGGCGCCGCCAGCCGGCACGCCGGTGGCGACCGCGACGCCTGCGAGGAGTGTCAGCACGAGGGTACGAGCGAAGAGACGTCGATGCATGCCGTGATGTTGCCACGGAGAAGACAACCTGCGGGAGACGGTCGCGACCGGAAAGTTACCGCCGGTCCAGAGCAGGGCGGGAGTGGAGGCCGAACCTAGGATGGCCGAATGGCAGACCCCTCGGCAGCCGGCCGGCTGCTCGCGATCAGCGACGTGCACGTGGCGTACCAGGAGAACCGGCAGATAGTGCAGGAGCTGCGCCCGCAGTCCGAGGCGGACTGGCTGCTGGTGGCCGGGGACGTCGGCGAGCTCTTCGAGGACGTGGAGTGGGCTCTTACGCTGCTGCGGGACCGCTTCGCAACGGTGATATGGACACCCGGCAACCACGAGCTGTGGACCCACCCCAGCGACCCGGTGACCCTGCGTGGCCAGGCACGGTACGACGCGCTGGTCGAGATGTGCCGGCGCATCGGCGTGCTGACGCCGGAGGACCCGTACCCGGTCTGGACCGGGCCTGGCGGTCCGGTGCTCATCGCGCCGCTGTTCCTCCTCTACGACTACACCTTCCGCCCGGACGGGGTGACCACAAAGGAGCAGGCGCTGGCGGTCGCGTACGAGGAGGGGATCGTCTGCCGGGACGAGATGGTGCTGCACCCCGACCCGTGGCCGACCCGCGAGGAGTGGTGCCGGGCCCGGGTCGCCGCCACCGAGCGCCGCCTCGCGCAGCGCCCGGCCCAGCTGCCCACCGTGCTGGTCAACCACTTCCCACTGGTACGGGAGCCCACGCTGGTCCTGCGCTACCCGATCTTCGCCCAGTGGTGCGGCACCACCCTCACCGCAGACTGGCACCTGCGCTTCAGCGCCACCACGGTCGTCTACGGCCACCTGCACATCCCCCGCACCATCCACGTCGACGGGGTGCCGTTCGAGGAGGTGTCGCTCGGCTATCCCCGGGAGTGGGGCCGGCGCCCCACGCCGCCGAGCCGGCTGCGCCAGATCCTGCCACCGACACCGCGCTCATGATCGTTGGACGCCTACCGGCAAGAAACGCCGGGAGAGTTGTCGGTAGCCGTCCAACGATCAACGAAAGGCTGCGGTGCGCCGGCGTAGCAGGGCCACGGCGCGGCGGAAGTAGTGGTGGTCGGGCGGGCGGGTGAGGAAGTCGGCGAGCGAGAACAGGTCCAGCGCCAGGCTGGTCCGGCGCCAGCCCTCCGGCAGGTGACCGCCGCTCGCCTCGTATCCGGCCAGGAAGCCCTCGGTGAAGGCCGGCGGGCGCTCGTGCGCGAAGCGCAGCATGTTGCCGATGTCGACCAACGGCGAGCTGCTGAAGGCGAACTCCCAGTCGAGGACGGCCGCCACCACCCAACCGTCGCGGCAGCGCGTGACCAGCAGGTTCTTGGGGTTGAAGTCGGCGTGGACGAGCTGGCGGGCACCCTGCACGGCGGCCAGGTCCGGGTCGGAGTCCGCGGCGAGCTGGCGCACCGCGTCCAGCTCGGCCGGGGTGAGCGCGGTCTCGGCCGGCCCGGCGCGCAGGCAGCGCTCCACGAACGCGGGCAGGTCCGCCGCCGGCTCCATGCCGGCTGGGCCCGGCTCCAGGTCCGCGCCGATGAAGAACCCCGGGCGGGAGAACCCGGTATCGCCGATCCGGGCGAGGGTGCGGCCGATGGCCCGCCCGAGCGCGCCCGCCTCGCCGCCCACCTCACCGGCGACGAGCCCCGGTAGCGCCACGCTGGCCAGAGTGCCGGCTACGAAGCGGGACAGCAGCAGCGGCTGTCCGGCCGCCTCGCCGGTGGGGTCGGCGGCGACGACCTCGGCGACGGGCACCGACCCGGCCAGCCGCCCGGCCAGGGCCGCCTCGATGGCGCACGCGTTGGCGTGCAGGTAGCGGCGCAGGACGAACCGGTCGCCGAGGTCGGTCACCAGGAGCAGGTTGTCATTGCGGTAGCCGCCCGCCAGCCGTGCGGTGTGGACGATCCGGCGCCCGGGCAGGGCTTGGCCGGTCAACCACGCCGATGCGTCGGGGTCAAGGTGGCGGGCTGGCATGCTCTCGGCTCCGTCAGTCCCCACACCACTCCTCAATCCGTTGCCCATCGAACCTTATGCGCCAGTCGCCTGGACAGCCCCGCGTCGCGACAGCGGGGGCACAGGTATCCGACAGTCGCACAAAGTAACGTGACTGTAACCTGATGATCACAGCCCAGGCATAGGGACGAATCGATGCAGCGGCTATGGCGCTCCTGGCCGGATGCGTCGGGCCTCCGGCCGGGCCAAGCCCTGCTCCGGCTCCGTCCGGTGACGGGCAGGTCAGACCTACCCCCACCCGCGCACCCCTATCCGCCGCCCCGAGCGTCGGCACCCGGATCTGAGTGTGGGGCTACGCCGGCCAGCCAGGTCGTCGCCCACGCCCGCTCCGACGGGTGCGACCGGGGCTGTGTGGCTCCCCTCCCGACAGCCGACGTCTTCGCCTGGTGTGGCTACCCCGCGCGCTCCTTATGCTCTGCACCAACAAAACGAGCAGAGCATAAGGAAGCCGGTACGCCCACCATCTCGTTGGCGTGCGGAGCGGCGCCGGCCGGATGACCCCGGCCGGCGCCACCCTGAGGACTGGACGTCAGCTGGGCGGGATCATGTTGTTCTTCGCCACGGGCAGGCCGAGCTGGATGGCCTGGACGAGGCTGGCGGACTCCGGCGGCAGGCTCGCCAGCGACGGGTTGATGTGGCGCAGGGAGAGGTTGACCATCACGGGCAGCGGGTCGGTGACGATGTCGTACATCTGAAGGTCGATCCAGCGCACGATGTTGAGCACATCGGCGGGGATGAGTTCGTTGTTCTTGGCCACCGGCACGCACAGCTGCCGGCCGTCGGTGACCCGGGCAGCGTGGCGGGGCAGGTTGGCCAGCACCGGGTTGAGGTGCGAGAGGGTCAACGGGATGTTCAGTGAGGTGAGGCTGGTGCCGTAGCACTTGAGGTCGATGTGCTGGACGAGACGTAGCACATGGGACGGTGGCACCACACCATTCTTGATCACGGGTACGCACAGGTGCTGCGGACTGGTGATGGCGGAGTGGTTGTCCGGCACGCCCATGTTCCGCAGCACCGGGTTGAGGTGGTGCAGGCGCAGGATCCGGTTGACCGCCATGCCCTGGATCCGGTAGCAGGACAGGTCAACGAACCTGACGAAGTCGATCACGCCAGGGGGCGGCAGGACGTTGTTCTTCGCCACCGGGACACACAGCTTGTCGCGGTTGCCCAGGGTGACCGCCTCGGCTGGCAGGTCGGCCAGGGCGGGGTTGAGGTGGCGAGTGACGACCGTGGTGGTCGGCGGGGTGTAGGGGTTGGTCCGGTAGCACTCCAGGTCGAGGTTGGAGGCCATCGCCAGCGGTGTGGGCAGCACCGGGATCGGTGTCGGTGACGGCGCTACCGTCGGTATCGGGGTCGCCGTCGTCGACGCGGACGCGGATGCCGTGACGGCGACGGCACCGGACAGGAGCGCGGTCGCCGCTGCGGCCAGGGCAAGCCTCGCCCCTAGTCTGGACCTCGAGGCCGGTAGACGGATCATTGGAGGTCGGTCCTTTCTGGCTGGGGGACTATCGCCTCAGCCCAGCACCGACCAGTTGCGATCCGGTTGTCCCCAGGTTGTCGACCGTCGGGTGCCCCTTGACAGCGCAGGGTTGGCGGCGGAGACGCTGTCGGCGTCGCCGAGCGTGGGCGCGGCGTGGCGTGTGCGGCCGGCGGTCAGAGCTTGATAACGGTCAGGCCAGGCATGGCGTCGTAGTCGTTGTCCTGGGTGGCGACCGGAAGACCGTGGGCTAGCGCGGTGGCGGCGATCCACGTGTCGTTGATAGGTGCCTTGCGCCCTTCGGCGCGGACTTTCGCCACCAACAATGCCCATGCATCGGCCACGCGTTCATCAATAGGTATCGGCTCGAACTGTCGCGCCAGCTCATAGGTTGCCAGTCGTCGCGAGGCAGACTCCGGATCGTGGCGAGCGGCGACCACCCCAAGCCGCAGCTCACCCAGTGTCACCACGGACACGCCCAGCAGCAACCGGTTGAGGGCCTGGTCGTCGAAGCGACGTGCCTCTAAGCCGATGAACAGCGAGGTATCGGCGACTGCTCGTCGTAGGGTTACCACGGCAGGTCATCTGTGGTGTCGGCGATCATGTCGCGCAGTTCGTCAGCCATACCGGTGTGGTCGGGTCCGAGCGCGCTGATCTGCGCCATGACCTCGGTAGCCGGGATCCACTGGCGGCGCCCGCGTAGGGGCACCAGCTTCGCCACCGGCCGGTTGTTGTGCAGGATCTCGATCTCCTCACCGGACTCGACCCGGCGCAGCACCTCCGCCGTGTGGTTGCGCAGGTCGCGGGAAGGAATCGCAGCTGTAGTCGCCATGCTACGAGCGTAGCAGGGACTCGTGATCTCGCAGCTGTGGTGGTCGACGCTGCTGCACCAGCACGGCGCCACGGCGGCCGAGTACCAACCCCACCGCGAGAACGGGCTGGTGGTGATGCGCGACCCGGCCGGTCACCTGTTCTGCATCGGCACTCGGGTGTAGTCATTCCGGGCGATTGCCCGCGCCGCCCTTACGTGGAAAAGTCGGGCGGCTAGGCACGGCTGCGTAATACCGGAGGGCTGGTGGCCAGGACATTGCTCAAGGTGCCCGTCGGTGACGGCGACGACGGGTTCATCGAGGTGGAGGTCGACCGCCGTGACCTGGAGGGGGTGGAGCTGGCCTCCGACGAGGGCGACGGCGCCGCGCGGGCGCCCTTCTCGCTGGCCGCCTCGCTCGGCAAGGTCATGCCGGCGATCAACACGATCCTGACCCGGCTGCGGTCGGCCGAGCAGGCTCCGGACGAGATCGGCATGCAGCTGGGCCTGACCATCGGCGGGGAGACCGGTTTGATCTTCACAAAGGGCACCGCCGAGGCGAACTTCACGCTCACGGTCACCTGGCGCAAGCCCGAGCCCCCGGGGCAGCGGCCCGATGGCCGGTCCTGAGCACGGCATCCTCCGGGTCCTGCGCAACGGCCGCCCGGTCGGGCTCGCCTTCCACGTTGGCGAGGGCCTGCTCCTCACCTGTGCACACGTGGTCAACACCGCGCAGGGCCGCCCGAAGCGGGAGTGGCAGCGCCCGGAGGCCGTCGAGCTCGCCGTCGACTTCGCACTGGCCGGTCGGCTGCCGGCCCGCCCGGCGGTGTTGCGGTGGTGGGCGCCGGAGGCAGCGGACGACTTCGACGAGCGGGACGTGGCGGTGCTCGCGCTCCTCGCGCCGCCGCCTCCGGACCTGGTGGTGCTGCGGTTGGTCGAGGGCGATGCCGGCGACTTCGAGGTACGGGCGTTCGGGCCGTCGCCCGAGCGGCGCACGGGTGGTTTCGTCAGCGGTCGCTTCCTCGGCGCGGTCGATGGTGGCCGGTTCCAGGTCAACCAGCGCCTGGAGGGCATCTTCCGGATTGGCGCCGGCTTCAGCGGTGGGCCGGTCTGGCGCACGGACACCGGCGAGGTGGTTGGCGCGCTCCAGGCAGCGGCGGTGGAGGACGAGGCGACCGACGCGTACGCGATCTCCGCTGTGGTGCTGCGCCGGGCGCTCGACGCGGCACGGGCGCAGCCCGGCCCGGGGGCGCCTGCGCGGCGATCGCCCCGGCCGGCCGAGGTATCCGTCCTGCACCTGGCGGACCTGCGGTTCGGCATAGACCACGGAGTGGCCGGCGCTGATGTGACCGGGGCCGGCCATCGCTACGGCGGCCCGGCCGGCCGCCTGCTGGAGGACCTGGGCCGGCTACGCGAGCGCGAGGGTGTCACGCCAGATCTGGTGGTCGTCGCCGGCGACATCGCACAGTCGGCGATACCCAAGGAGTACGAGGCGGCGTACGCGTTCCTCGACGACCTCGCGCTCGGACTCGGGCTGAGCCGTGACCGCATCGTGCTGGTGCCCGGTAGCAGCGACGTCAACCGGAAGAAGTGCCAGGCGTACTTCCTCGACCGGGAGGCCGTGGACGAAGAGCCAGTAAAGCCGTACTGGGCGAAGTGGGAGCCGTACGCGAAGCTGGTCGAGCGGTTCCACGGGCGGGCGCTGCCGCCGGACGAGCCGTGGTCCTATGTGGAGTTCGACGACCTTGGACTCATCGTGGCCGGGCTGAACTCGACCATGGCTGAGAGCCACCGGGAGAGTGACCACTACGGCTGGGTCGGTGAGGACCAGCTGCGCTGGTTCGCCGAGCGGCTCGGGCACGGCATCAGACACGGCGGCCAGCTGGGCTGGCTGCGGCTTGCGGTGCTGCACCACAGCCCGCTACGCGGTGCCCACGGCCACGATGCCAGCCTGCGGGATGCCGACCGGTTCGGCGCGGTCCTGGCGCCGCATCTGCACGCGGTGGTGCACGGCCAGCCACGCGGCTCGCTGGTCACCTGGACCGGCGCGCACGCGCGGCCGGTGCTGGGCACGGGCAGCGCGGGCACACTGCCGGGGCAGCGCCCCGCCGGTGTGCCCGACCAGTACCAGATCGTGCAGCTCGCCCCCGACGGCGTGCGGCTGTGGGCACGGCGGTTCGACCCGCACTACCAGCGCTGGATCGGTGACACCACCCTCAGCGAGGACGGTGACGACTGGCGGCGCCATGTGCCGCTGGGCCCGCTGGGCTTCCCCGGCGTGCACAGCGCCTTCCAGCCCATGCCGGACCGGATGGTCGACGCGCTGAAGGAACGACGCGAATGGCGCAGGACCGCCGGGCCGAGGCCGGCCGAGAGCCTGCTCGAACGGATCGCCGAGGTCTACCGGCTGCGCAACCCGCAGGCTCGGGTGGAGGAGGCCGGCAGCGGGTCGGACGAGCGCTACCTGCGGGTCTCCTGCCACCGGGCGATCGACCCCGACCGGCCGTTGATGGTCGAGACGTTCCCGATCGGCGCCGTCCACGGGCCGGTCACCCGGGAACACATCGTCCGCTTCCACCAGCGCATCGATGCCCGGTTCCGGGGTAGCGGCGCGGCCGTCGGATCCAAGCTGGTGTACGAGGGCGAGCCGGCCCCGGCCGGGCTGCGGGAGCTGGCCCAGCGCAAAGGCATCGAGCTGCTCAGCTTCGCCGAGTTCCAGCTCGGCTACGACCTGCGGCCGTATGCGACCTGGCAGGCCGAACAGCTGGTGAGCGACCTGGTCTACCCGTCCCGGCTCTACATCTCACAGCGCTACTGCGAGCTCGGCGCCACCGATGTGCGGCTGGACCTGCTGGCCGACCTACGCGGATGGCTGGCTGATCCGGAAGGGCACTTCGCCCTGGTGCTCGGCCCGTTCGGGCACGGCAAGACGTTCCTGCTGTACGAGCTGGCCCGACGCATGCACGCCGAGGATGACCCGGCGGTGCCGGTGCTGGTGCACCTGCGCGACCTGGAGAAGACCCACCAGCTCGACCAGCTCGTCGCCGCTCAGCTCACCGTCGGCGGCCATCGTCGTATCGACATGCCGCTATTCCGCTATCTCTTACGCGAGGGTCGCATCGCGCTGCTCTTCGACGGCTACGACGAGCTGGCGCAGCGGGTGACCTACCAACGCGCCACAGAGCATCTCAACACGGTGATCCAGGCCACCGAGGGCCGGGCGAAGGTGGTGCTGACCAGTCGGGACCACTACTTCCTCACCGACGCGGACATCATGTCGGCGCTCGGCGACCGGCTTGCCGTGATCTCGGGCCGGCGCGTGGTCAAACTGTGCGGCTTCAGCGAGAAGGAGATCCTCAAGTTCCTGACCAACCTGCTCGGTGATGCCGAGGCCGCCGCCCGGCGGCTGCGGTTGCTGCGCGACGTGCGCGACCTGCTGGGTCTCTCGCACAACCCGCGGATGCTCAGCTTCATCGGCCGCATCGATGAGGAGCGGCTGGTCGATGCACACCGGCGGGTGGGTGAGATCACCGCCGCCGCGCTCTACCACGAGCTGCTCGACCAGTGGATCGAGTACGAGTGGCGCCGGCTCGGCGAGCCGAAGTCCCCTTCCCGCAAGGAGATGTGGCTGGCCGTCGGTGACCTCGCGGCCCGGATGTGGCGCGCGCCCGGCGAGCAGCTGGGCCTGGCGGACCTTCAGGAGACCGCGGAGACGCTGGCGAAGCTGACGCCCACGGTGGATGAGGGGGCGCCCACAGTGGAGAAGGGGGCGCCCACGGTCGCGGAGGCCGCGCAGCTGTTCGGCTCGTCGACGCTGCTGACCCGCGACGCCGGGGGGATGTTCCGGTTCGAGCACCGCTCGGTGCTGGAGTGGCTGGTGGCGAGGGACTGCGCGGCGAGGCTGGGCGACGGCGACGCCCGGCCCGAGCCGTTGACCCGGTCGATGTCGCCGCTGATGGTGGAGTTCCTCGTCGACCTGGCTGGGCGCCAGGCCGCCGAACGGTGGGCCCGGACGGTGCTCGCCACCTCACCCGATGGCCTCGCTACCAGCGAGAACGCGGAGAAGGTGCGCAAGCGCCTGGGAGCCGAGGTGCACGGTGCCCGGCTGGCCAAGCAGGACCTGCGCGGCGCGGACCTGACCGGTGAGGACCTGCGCGGCGCGGACCTGCGCGGCGCGGACCTCACCGAGGCCACGCTGGCCGGCGCGGACCTCACCGAGGCGGACCTGACCGGAGCGACGCTGGTCCGGGCCCGGCTCGACCAGGCGCGGCTGGCCGGCGCGCAGCTGCGCGACGCGGACCTGACCGGCGCCCGGATGGTCCGGGCGGACCTGACCGGCGCGGTGCTGGCCGGCGCCCGGCTGCGCCGCGCCGCGCTGGTCGACGCCCGGGTCACCCGGGCGCAGCTGGACCAGGCCGACCTCACCGGCGCGGCGCCGCCGGACGGGACGGGGGCGCAGCGCCAGGTCCGCGCCGCGGCTGCCGCTTTCAACGCCGCCGCCTTCGCACCCGACGGTGGCCTGCTGGCGACCGGCGCCTCCTCCGGTGCCGTCACCCTGTGGGACGCGGCCACGGGTGCCCCGGTGCGGGAGCTTTCCGGGCACACCGGCCCGGTGTGGGCGGTGGCGTGGGCGCCGGACGGGTCCCTGGTGGCCAGCGCCAGCGGGGCCGTCATCGCGCTATGGCCCGTCCCGGCCCCCGCCCGGCGGCCCACGGTCGAGCTGCTAGCGTTTGGCAGCGGCGGCTGGGCCGCGTTCGGGGACGGCTGGCACAAGGTCTCCGGCACGGTCAACGGCGAGTTCTGGTACGTCATCAACCAGTGCCGCTTCGAGCCCGGTGTGCTGGGGCCGGAGCGCGAGGGCTCCCGCCCGCTCCCGCTCGACGCGCCGCTACCGGGACTGGCCTGAGGTCACCTCGGTCAGCCGCCAGGCTGCGTTGACCAGCCCGATGTGCGAGAACGCCTGCGGGAAGTTGCCCAGCTGCTCACCGCTGGCCGGATCCGCCTGCTCCGCCAGCAGGCCGAGGTCGTTGGCGCAGCCGCTCGCCCGGTCGAACCACTCCGCCGCCCGGTCGACCTCACCGGCCAGCGCCAGGCACTCGACCAGCCAGTAGGTGCAGAGCAGGAACCCGGCCGGGTCCTCGGCCCAACGGCGTACCAGTCCATCGGCCCCCAGGCGGGACTCGACCGCGGCGATGGTGGCGCGCATCCGCGGGTCGTCCGCGGGCAGGAACCCTACCAGCGGCATGACCAGCGCCGACGCGTCCAGCTCGGCCGAGCCGAGGACACCCGTATAAGCGCCGGCGCCGTCGTGCCAGCCCTGGTCGAGGACGGCCTGCCGGACGGCGTCCCGCTCGGACGCCCAACGCGCCCGCGAAGAAGGCTCGGCGAGCGCGTCGCCGAACCGTACCGCTCGGTCCAGCGCCACCCAGCAGAGGACCTTCGACGACAGGTAGTGCCGCTCGGCGCCGCGGATCTCCCACATGCCGGAGTCCGGCTGGCGCCAGGCGTCCGCCGCCCGGTCGGCCAGCTGCACGAGCAGGGTACGGATCTCGTCGGGCAGCGGGCCGAGCCGGTCGCGGAACAGGTACGCCGCGTCCAGCACCTCCCCGAGCACGTCGTGCTGGCGCTGCCGCCACGCCTCGTTGCCCACCCGCACCGGCCGGCT
>DASSUC010000217.1:0-6827 GCA_035707405.1 Micromonosporaceae bacterium
CTCGTGCCGTACCTGGAGAAGCTCGGCTTCCACCTGGTCGGCTACGGCTGCACCACCTGCATCGGCAACTCCGGGCCGCTGCCGGAGGAGATCTCCGCGGCGGTGCAGGCCGAGGACCTGTCCGTGGTCTCCGTGCTCTCCGGCAACCGCAACTTCGAGGGGCGCATCAACCCCGACGTGAAGATGAACTACCTGGCGTCCCCGCCGCTGGTGGTCGCGTACGCGCTGGCCGGCACGATGGACATCGACCTGATGACCGAGCCGCTGGGCACCGGGTCGGACGGGCAGCCGGTCTACCTGCGCGACGTCTGGCCGTCGGCGAAGGAGGTCGACGAGGTGATCGCCGCCGCGGTGGCGAGCGAGATGTTCACCCGCGACTACGCCGACGTGTTCGCCGGGGACGAGCGGTGGCGCTGCCTGCCCACGCCGACCGGGGACACCTTCGCCTGGGGCGCGGAGTCCACCTACGTGCGCAGGCCGCCGTACTTCGAGGGGATGACGGCCACCCCGCAGCCGGTCAGCGACATCACCGGCGCCCGGGTGCTGGCCAAGCTCGGCGACTCGGTGACCACCGACCACATCTCCCCGGCCGGCTCGATCAAGCCCGACTCCCCGGCCGGGCGCTACCTCACCGAGCACGGCGTGCAAAGGGCCGAGTTCAACTCGTACGGGTCCCGCCGCGGCAACCACGAGGTGATGATCCGCGGTACCTTCGCCAACATCCGGCTGCGCAACCAGCTTCTCGTGCCCGGGGTGGGCAAGCTGCCGGAGGGCGGGTTCACGGTCAACCACCTCACCGGCGAGCGGACCACCATCTACGACGCGGCCATGGCGTACGCACAGGCCGGCGTCCCGCTGGTGGTGCTGGCCGGCAAGGAGTACGGCTCCGGCTCCTCGCGGGACTGGGCGGCCAAGGGCACGGCGCTGCTCGGCGTGCGCGCGGTGCTGGCCGAGTCGTACGAGCGGATCCACCGCTCCAACCTGATCGGCATGGGCGTGCTGCCGCTGGAGCTGCCGGCCGGCCAGACCGCGGACTCGCTCGGCCTGACCGGCACGGAGACGTTCGCGATCGAGGGCATCACCGAGCTCGACGCGGGCCGCATGCCGCGGACCGTGCGGGTCAGCACGGACACCGGGGTCGCCTTCGACGCGGTGGTGCGCATCGACACCCCCGGTGAGGCGGACTACTACCGCCACGGCGGGATCCTGCAGTTCGTGCTGCGCCGGATGCTGGCGAGCTGACCGTTCCGGCCGGTGGCTACCGCATTCCGGCCTCGGCGAGCAGGTCCCGGGACAGCCCGTCGGCGTCCACTGCGGACAGTCCCCGGCCGGCGAACCAGGTGGCCACGTTGCGCACGTCCCGGGCCAGGAAGGCCGGGCCCTGCGGGTTCGCCACCACGTCCACGACCTGCGGCAGGTCGATGAGGACCAGCCGTCCGTCGTGGACGAGCAGGTTGAACGCGGACAGGTCGCCGTGGGCCAGCCCGGCGCGGGCCATGATGACGAGCGCGTCGAGCAGCTGCCGCCACAGCTCGGCCAGCTCGTCCGGTGCCGGTCTCAGCTGGGCCAGCCGCGGCGCCGCCTCGCCGTCGGAGCCGATCAGCTCCAGTAGCAGCTCGGTGCCGAGCAGCTGCACCGGGTACGGCACGAACGGCCGTACCCCGAAGTCGCCGGCCAGCTCCCAGAGCCGGCAGACCGCGCCGAACTCGGCGTAGGCCCACTGGCCCGCGATGATCCCGCGGCCGAAGTCGGTGCGCCGCGCCATCGCGCGGTTCTCCCGGGACCGGCGCACCCGCCGCCCCTCGAGGTATCCCGCGTCGCGGTGGAACAGCCGGTGGTTGCTGTCGCGGTAGCGCTTGGCGGCGAGCAGGCACTCCCGGCCGGTGCCGGGGACCGTGCGCGAGACCAGGTGGACGTCGGCCTCCTTGCCGGTCTTGAGGATGCCGAGCTCGGTGTCCACCGCGGCCAGCTCGGTGACGAGCCAGTCCGGGTAGGGCTGCGGCCCGCGTACCACGCCCTCGTCGTCCCAGCTGGACCAGCGGTCGCCGGCCGGCGGGCCGTCGTCGCTGAGGTCCCAGGAGGTGGGCTCGTGGAGCTGCTTGAGATAGGTCAGGTCGTCGGCGTCGAGACCGCGCCGGCGGGCAGAGGATGGCACTGTCGGATCTCCCAGCGTGGAGTGGATGAGGGCAGCGTCGGACGCGGCCGGGCAACAGCCATGACGACAGGACCTCCATCCAGCTCCAGCCGGGCACCGGGACCGGCGGCACCGGACAGCGAACGCGGCACCAGCCACCGCCGACGCAACGCGTGACGTCGGCGACCGGCGCGGTGCCAAGGGCACGAGCATCGCCGCCCTCGTGAGACAGCGCAAGCGATTTTCGCCGGGCTGGTCACGACACTAGGTGCGGGCGTACGCGTCGAACACCGCGCGGAGCGCATCGATCACCCCGTCCGCGACGCGGGTCGGCTGGTAGCGCGGGTCCGTCCAGCGGCGGCCCCGGTGCAGCCAGACGCTCGGGATGCGCAGCGCGGCGGCGCCGCCGATGTCCGCCTCGGGGCTGTCCCCCACCAGCCACGCGTTGCGCAGGCTCAGCCGTACCCGCCGGGCCGCGATCTCGAAGATGCGCGGGCTGGGCTTGCTCACGTCGACAGCCCCGGAGATCACCCAGTCGGCCAGGCAACGGTCCAGCCCGGTACGGCGGATCTTCTGCTCCTGCAACCGCGCGTCGCCGTTGCTCACCACCACCGGCACCCAGCCCGCGTCGCCCGCGATGCGCAGCGCGGCCGCCACCATCGGGTCCAGCCGGACGTGCTCGAGCAGCCCCTCGTGGACCTCCTCGACCAGGTCGATCACCGGTACGAGCAGGTCGTAGCGCTCCCTCAGCGCGTCGGCCAGGTCCCACCGCGAGGTGAGCCCGTCCGCGTCCACATCCAGCAGCCAGTCGATGTCGTACTCGGGCGCGCCGAGCCGCTCCAGAAACGACACTCCCCAGGCGCGGAACGCTCCGATCCTATCGATCAGGGTGTTATCCAGGGAGAGGAGCAACAACGGCACGCCGGCACCTTACGCCGAGCGCGCGGCGCTGGAACAGTCCCCGGTTACCTGAGCAGCACCCGCCGTGGTCCACCCAGGTCGGCCGGGCGGTCGGCGAGCATGGTGTGAGCCTTGCGGGTCGCCCGTAGCTCCTGCGGGTCGAGACCGGCCACGACGACCGCCTCACCACCGTCGTCCGCCCGCGCCAGGGCCCGGCCCTGCGGGTCGTAGACCGCGGCGCCGCCGTTGAAGCGCCACGGCGGCACACCGCCCACCACGTTGGCGAACACCACATACATGGTGTTGTCGAGCGCCCGGGCCGCGTAGTAGAGGTCGCGACGGTGGGCCGAGCCCTCCAGGTACGCGCTCGGGCACAGGTAGCCGTGCGCGCCGTCGTCCGCCGCCGCACGCCCGTGCTCGGGGAAGCAGCCGTCGTAGCACACCGCCAAGCCGAGGCGCCAGCCGTCGACGACCAGCGTCGCGCCGGCCGTGCCCGGGGTGAACAGCGTGTTCTCCTGCGGCCCCCACAGGTGCTGCTTGTCATAGGCGACCGTGACGGTGCCGGTGCGGTCGGCCAGCAGCACCGAACAGGTACGCCGCCCGTCGCCGTGGCGTACCGCGGCACCCACGACGGCGAGTGCGGCGCAGTCGCGGGCCGCGGCGCGCAGCGGGTCCAGCCGCGGGTCGTCCACCCGGCCGCCGTCGCCGGCGGCCACGTCGGTCGCTGCCGGGTCCGCCCGCAGGGTCGGCGGGTGGTACGCGGGCAGGAACAGCTCCGGCAGGACCACCACGACCGCGCCCCGCTCGCCCGCCCGGCGGACCAGACGCCCGGCGGCGGCGGCGTTGCCGCGCACGTCCCCGGGGACCGGCTCAGCCTGTACGGCCGCTACGGTCAGCGGGCGCAAGGGGGTCACAGCGCGCAGGCTACCCGCAGGCCACAATGGCGGTCGTGTCCGACGCCTTCTTCCTGCCGACCGGCGCGCCGGAGCGGTTCCTCGCCACCGGGCACACCGAGGGGCTGTGGGAGCCCGGGGTCCAGCACGGCGGTCCGCCCTGCGCCCTCATCGCCCGCGCGGTCGAGCGGCTACCCAGCTCGGTCCCGGGCCCGGCGCAGGTGGCGCGGCTGACCTTCGAGATCCTGGGCCCGTTGCCCACCGGCGAGGTGCGCGTCGAGGCGCGGGTGGCGCGCCCGGGGCGCAGCGTCGAGCTGGTCGAGGTGGAGCTGGGCGCCGCCGGCCGGGCGGGCGTGCGGGCCCGGGCCTGGCGGGTACGCACGGCAGCACTCGACCTGCCTGGCGGCGGGCCACTCAGCCCTGCGGCGGCGCCCCTCCGTCCGGCCACCGGGTCGGCCCCGCCGGACGGGTGGCGCGACAAGGGCTTTCTCGCGGCGGTGGAGTGGCGTTTCGCAGCCGGCGGGTTCGACGTCCCCGGCCCGGCGGTGGCGTGGTCCCGGCTTCGGCTGCCGGTCGTGGCCGGCGAGCGGCCGAGCCCGCTGCAACGGCTGGTCGCGCTCGCCGACTGCGGCAACGGCCTGGCCAGCCGTTACGACTTCGGGGCATGGTGGTTCATCAACACGGAGCTGACCGTCCACCTGCACCGGGCACCGGCGGGTGAGTGGTTCTGCGCCCGGGCCGACTCCACACTCGACCGAAGCGGGGTCGGCCTGGCCGAGACCGAACTCTACGACGACACCGGCCGGGTGGGTCGCGGTGCTCAGGCGCTGCTGGTCGGGCCGCGCCGCTAGGCTCCACCGCAAGCCGTACGTACGGATTACGATCGGGTCGTGCCCCGGGTCAGCCAGGACCGGCTCGATGCGCGGCGACGCGAGATCCTCGCCGCCGCCCGCACCTGCTTCGCCCGCCACGGGTACGAGGGCGCCACCGTACGCCGGCTGGAGCTGGAGACCGGGCTCTCCCGCGGCGCGATCTTCCACCACTTCCGCGACAAGGAGGCGCTGTTCCTCGCCGTGGCCGAGGACGACGCGGCGGCCATGACCGCCACGGTCGCCGAGCACGGCCTGGTGCAGGTCATGCGGGACCTGCTCGCCCGGGCGGCCGACCCGGCCAGCGCGCCCGAGGTCACCGGCTGGCTCGGCACCCAGCTCGAGGTGTCCCGCCGGCTGCGCACGGATCCGAAGTTCGCCAAGGGCTGGGCCCAGCGCGCAGAGACGATCGCGGAGGCGACCCGGGAGCGGCTGCGCCGGCAACGGGACGCGGGCGTGGTCCGCGACGACGTACCACTGGCGGTGCTGGCCCACCTCCTGGAGCTGGCGTACGACGGTCTCGTGCTGCACCTGGCGATGGGCCGGCCGGCCGACCACCTCGGCCCGGTGCTCGACCTGGTCGAGGAGGCCGTCCGCCGCTCGCCGGCAGGGCCGACCCGCATCGGCCGGACCCCGCCCGGTACGGCAGGATCCTAGGCATGGATCTCGGACTTGCCGGGCGGGTGTACGTGCTCACGGGCGCGTCCCGGGGGCTCGGCTTCGCCACCGCTTCCTGCCTGGTCGCCGACGGCGCGCGGGTCGTCGTGTCGGCGCGGGACGGCCAGCGGGTGGCCCAGGCGGTGTCCCAGCTGGGCGGGGAGGAGCACGCCGTCGGCCTCTCCGCCGACCTGGCCGACCCGGCCACCGCCGACCGGCTGGTGGCCGCGGCGCGGGACCGCTTCGGCCGGCTCGACGGCGCGCTCATCTCGGTCGGCGGCCCCCCGCGCGGCACGGCCGCCAGCGTCACCGACGAGCAGTGGCAGGAGTCCTTCGCGGCGGTGTTCCTCGGCGCGGTCCGGGCCGCCCGTACGGTGGCCGGCGTCCTCGACCCCGGTGGCGTGGTCGCGTTCGTGCTCTCCAGCTCGACCCGCTCCCCCATCCCCGGGCTCGGCATCTCCAACGGGCTGCGCCCCGGGCTCGCGGGCGTGGCCAAGGACATGGCTGACGAGCTCGGCCCGCACGGCATCCGGGTGCTGAGCCTGCTCCCGCACCGGATCATGACCGACCGCAACCGTGAGCTCTTCGCCGCCACCGGGGACCCGCAACGCGCCCAGGCCGAGGCCGAGGCCGCGATCCCGCTGCGCCGGCTCGGCGAGCCTGAGGAGTTCGGCCGGGTGGCGGCGTTCCTGCTGTCGCCGGCGGCGAGCTACCTCACGGGTCTGTCCGTGCCCGTGGACGGCGGGGCGGTCCGCTCGCTGTAGCGCGCGCCGGCCTCACTCGGCATAGTCCGGGCGGGACACCACCACGACCGGCTCAACCCCTACCCCGGCCTCGTACGGCCGCGGCGAGTCGGCCACCGCGAACTGGGTGCGGTACAGCTCGGCGTAGAGCCCGCCGGCCGCCACCAGCTGCTCGTGCGTGCCCCGCTCGACGATCCGGCCGCGGTCGAGCACGAGGATCTGGTCGGCGTCGCGCACGGTGGACAGCCGGTGCGCGATCACCAGCGCGGTCCGGCCGGCCAGCGCCTCGGCCAGCGCCCGCTGCACCGCTGCCTCGCTCTCCGAGTCGAGGTGGGCGGTGGCCTCGTCGAGCACCACGATGGACGGGGCCTTGAGCAGCAGCCGGGCGATGGCTATGCGCTGCTTCTCCCCGCCGGAGAAGCGGTAGCCGCGCTCGCCGACCACAGTGGACAGCCCGTCCGGCAGCGACCGGACCAGGTCGCCGACCTGCGCCCGGTGCAGCGCGGTCCACAGCTCCTCGTCGGTGGCGTCCGGCTTGGCGTAGCGCAGGTTCTCGCCGATCGTCTCGTGGAACAGGTGCGCGTCCTGGGTGACCACGCCGATGGTGTCGCGCAGCGAGGCGAGGGTCGCG
>DASSUC010000218.1:0-2319 GCA_035707405.1 Micromonosporaceae bacterium
GGTCTCAACCAGGGCCTCCAACGCGATCTCCAGCCGAGGCCTGGTCCGTCCACGGGTGACGGCGTACGGGCGGACCAACGCACCGGTCGGCTCATCGCGATCGGTCATCGCCGTTCACCCCCTCACTGAAAGCCTCGGGCAATGGTCCCGCGCCTGGTCGGCATCTTGAGCCGGTCAACAGCCAGCCCGGTCAGCGCAGCATCGGGGCCGCAGCCCGGGCCGGCGGCGTCAGGGCATCGCCCACGCGGTCCACCAGGAGCGCCATCTCGTACCCGACCTGGCCTACGTCACAGCTTCGGGCGGCCAGCACCGCGAATGACGAACCGTCCGAGATGGACATGAGGAAGAGGAACCCGTTGTCCATCTCCACCACCGTCTGCAGCACCGCACCCCCCTCGAAGCAGCGGGCCGCGCCCTGGGTGAGGCTGACCAGACCGGAGGAGATGGCGCTCAGCTGGTCGGCCCGGTCGCGTGGCAGGTCCCGAGACGACGCGAGGAGCAGGCCGTCTGCTGAGACGGCGACCGCGTGCGCGACGCCTGGGACACGGTCGGCGAAGTTGGCCAGTAGCCAGCCGAGATCTTGCGTTGTAGTCATCCGTCCTGCTCCTTGCCGGCCTGCGAAGATTGCGGCCCGGTCGTTGTGCGCTCTGGCGTCTTCAGGTCAGGACGCCTGCCTTCCGCCCCATTACCGCCGTCCGGCGCGGAACCCCTGGGTTGCGAACGGCCTCGCTGCACCCCCCGGTGGTACGCCGACAGCAGGCCACGTACTGCCTCCGGCGTACGCCGGTGCGAAGTGCTCGCGTTCTTGTCCACGCCGCCGGGCACCAGCTGCGCCATCGGCACCCGCTTGGGCAGGCCGGCACCTGTCAGGTCGGACACCTGGCTCTCCGCGGCGGCGGTAGCCGCCCGCCACCCGTCGTCAGCGGCGCTTTCCCAGCTCGTGTGCTCCTGTGCGGGAACCCGCCGCACCCCGGCCGGCGCTGCCTCGCGCCCGGCCGCCTCTGCCTGGTAGTTGGCACCGGCCGGTGCCTCGGTACGCCCGGAGGCGCCCCGGCCGGCGGAAACTGGCCCGCGGTCGTCACCCGGCTGGGTACGCGGTGATGCCGCCGAGGACGCACCCTCTTCTGGCACCGACCGCCGGGTGCGGAACCAAGCGGACTCCAGCTCTCGGAAGATCGGCAACTCCATCGTCTCGTCCACGAACCGGGGCCGGTTGTCCGGCGCCGATCCGTACCCTGTGGTTGGCTCCGCCGCTGCCACGCCGTCCTCACCGCGGACCCTGGGGATCTCGGCCGTCATGTCGAGAGCGGCGGCGAACTCCCCCGGCACGGCGGGCGGGCCACCGTTGTCGGACCCGTCCGCGGAGGGTGGAGGCGGCGGCCAGGCCGGCGGCGGTGCGCCACCGGGTCGCGAGCCGCCGGCTGGTGGCGGGCTGGACACCGGCGGAGCGGTGGCCGGCGGCGACCCGAACTCATCCCGGCTGGAGGAGCGTGCCCCGTTGGCCCGGCTCTCCGGCGGAGAGCCGGGCATGACCTCGCCGTCGAAGATACGGCTGTCGCCCGGCCTGCGCTGGGGCAGCGGCTCCTGCGGTGGCGGGCTGAGCGGACCGGCGCCGGCGCCGTTGGAACCGGACGCACCGGTCAGGTCCGACCAGGCGGGCATCGCCGGGCGGGCGCCCGGGCCGGCCTGGCCACGCTCATCCGTCGAGCGCTGCGAGTATGGCGCAGCCCGGTCGAACGGTCCGCTGTCGAACGCGCGGGCCGGCTGCTCCGGCGGTCGTGCACCAGCGGACGGCCCGCTCTCAAGGGCGAGCGGTGGGCCGACCGGGTTGCGGGACTGCCCTGAGCTGCCCCGGCCCAGCATGTCGATGGCTCCGCCGCGCAGGCGCCCGGCGAGTGCCCGGGGCACGAGAACCGTCGGCGGCAGCATGACGTCGGCGATCGTCCCGCGCTCCGGAGCGGAGCGCAGCTCCACCCGGATGCCGTGCCGGTTGGCGAGCCGGGCGACGACCACCAGGCCCATCATCCGGGACACCGCCACGTCCACCGTCGGCGGTGTGGACAGCCGTTCGTTGAGCTCGCTGAGCTGCTCCGGCATGATGCCGATGCCGCGGTCCTCGACGAGCAGCACGGCCCGGTCGCCGACCCGGCGCGCCTCGACGAAGACGGACGAGTCCGGCGGCGAGAACGAGGTCGCGTTGTCCAGCAGCTCGGCCACGAGGTGGACGACGTCGTTGACGGCGTGGGCGCCGACCTCGATATCCCGGTCGATGACCCCGAACTCGATGCGGGTGTAGTGCTCCACCTCGGACTGCGCGGC
>DASSUC010000219.1:0-6200 GCA_035707405.1 Micromonosporaceae bacterium
CCGGATCTCCGGCTTCCGGGGCGAGCGGACCGTGCTGCTGGTGTTCTACCCGCTCGCGTTCAGCCGGGTGTGCCAGGGCGAGCTGTGCGAGGTACGGGACAACCTGAACGAGTACGTCAACGACCGCGTGCAGGTGCTGACCGTCAGCGTGGACTCGTTCTTCGCGCACAAGGCGTGGGCGATGCAGGAGGGCTTCGAGTTCCCGCTGCTGTCGGACTTCTGGCCGCACGGCGCGGTGGCCGCGGAGTACGGCGTCTTCGACGCGGTACGCGGTACGGCCCAGCGCGCCACGTTCGTCATCGACCCCGAAGGCACCGTACGGTTCGCCGAGGTGAACCAGATGGGTGCGGCACGCGACCAGGAAGGCTGGCGGAAGGCGCTGGCCGAGGCCAGCGCGGCGTAGCGCGCGCTGCGTTGGGGGCGCGTCGGTGGCGCGCCCCCAACGGGTGTCGGCTGGACCACGTGCGGCAAGGTAAGCTTGCCGCTCAGCCCGGGCGCGTAGCTCAGCGGGAGAGCACCCGCCTTACAAGCGGGAGGTCGCTGGTTCGAAACCAGCCGCGCCCACAGCTTGCCACCTCCGTCGAGTCAGCCTCAGACTTTGATCTTGGCTAGGTGGTCCGTGCAGCACCCTGTCAAACGCTGTAACCCATGCACACTGCTTGCGCGGCAGCTACCCGGCCGGACTGGTTCAACGCACGAACCGCCGGACCTTTTGTGCCGCCCGCTGTGGTGAGGAGGGCATCCGCTGGTGCGGTGGTCTTTCAGCCGATGACGTCGGCGGCGGTGGTCGCGGTGGCGGCTCGCTTAAGCCAGGTGTCGAGCTGGGCCAGGTCGGTGCAGGCGAGAATCTGCTCGCGGACGCTGTCGGGCACTGGCACACCTCGCGCGTCGAGCACGGTCAGCACGGCTCGGCTTTCGCCCAGGGCCTTGCCCCGGGCCTCGCCCCGGGCCTCGCCCCGGGCCTCGCCCCGGGCGTCGACCTCGCGGAGAAGCTCGCTGCGGTACTCGGAGCCGACGGTGGTGCTCATGAACGCCTCCCAACGTGCGCGGGGTGCCGCAGGCAGCCCGGCCAGCACAATGTCATAGTACAAGACCGCGTTCCTCGGACCGAGCACACGCAGCGCCTCGGCCAGCGCCGGGAACACGGCGTCAACGCCGATGTCGCCGCCATGGCAGATCGCCGAGAACACAGCCAGCGCCGGGTTGGCCCGAGCCAGCTGCACATCGGTGACCAACGGCACGTCGCCCGGGGTGAAGACAAACGGCCGCAGCTGCAGGCTGAGCCCTTCGAACTCGAACATGCCCCGGTACCGCCGCGCGAGCGCCGGGTCAGGGCAGTAGACGACCAGCGCCGTGCTGACCTTCAGCTCGGCCTCCAGCTGGGCCACATAAAGCTTCCACGTCCACCGCTTGCCAGCGTCCCAGCCACGCTGCACCTCCAGCACCACCGCCAGCACCGGCTGGTCGGCCAGGTCGCAGAACAGCAGCATGCCGTCGGCGTGGTACGTCCGCGGGACCAGCACCCGCACATCCGTGGGCTGGGCCCGGGCGTGGTGGTAGTCGGGAACCTTGACCTCGAACACGTTGGCCAGCAGCCAGGCCACCAGGCCCGGGTCGAGCTTGGCCAACGCGACCGGCGACTCATGCTCCGCACTCGGCATGCCGAGGACAGTAGACCCCGGGTACGACATCATCAGCCGCCCACGACCCTGCGGGCTGGTTGACCACCCCACCGCCCCCGAACCCACCGAAAGAGCGGGACCGCCGTACGTCCTATGTAGAGGCGGGACGGGGCTGGCTGCGGCAGGCCGTGGGATCCCGACTCCACTGCCGTACGCCAGGGTCCGTGCCAGCCGGATCAGCTATGTGTCGACCTGGTGGCACTGGACGTCACGGAGGTGGCACGGTAAGTAAGGTCGCGTGAGGTCTGCCGTAGCGCCGCCGGAGTCCACCGCGGTCATCTCCACGGGTCGGCTCCTGTCTAAAGTGGAACTATCAGGCGGCGTGGCAGGTGGCTGGACTGTGACTAGACGACCTTGACGTGGTCTGGCGTGGGCGGCAGTATGGCAGGGGCGCTCTGCGTGGCACCGCCGCATGGCATGACAGACTCACGCGCACAATCCATATAGGAGCCGCACGGCTCGTCTCGCCGCGTGCGTTCCAGCCTATCCGGCCGCAGTGCATCCGTTACCGGCCCATCGGCGATGGCTGGCGCGCCCTAGGTGCGATACGGGCTGTGTGCTGCGCCTATCCACTTTGGAGGCAATATGTATACAGATCGACCGATGCTGGACCGGCGCTCGCTCCTGCGGGCGTTCGGCGTCGGGGTTGCCGGGTTGGCCGTCGGCGGCGCGAGCGCCTGCGCCGACAAGTCGAGCGACTCCGGCGCCACGACCAAGCAGGATGAGGCGTTCAAGGGCCAGGCCGCGGTCAGCCACGCCACCGCGCTGGTGCACGCGGCACCCCTGCACATCGCCGCGCAGCTCGGCTACTACCGGGACGAGAAGCTGGACATCGAGCACATCAGCTTCCCCGGCGGTACGCAGACCATCCGCGGGATGGAGGGGGCGATCGGGTTCGGCATGCCGTCCTCGCTCGGTGTGCTCACCGCGTACGAGAAGGGCCGCAAGGAGCTGCGGATCATCGCGTGCGAGTTCAACGCCGCCTCGATCGACTTCATCACCCCCGCCAACTCCAAGATCAAGACGATCAACGACCTGCGTGGCGCGAAGATCGCGGTGAGCTCGCCCGGGTCCAACTCGGACTACTTCGCGCGCACCGCGGTCACCAAGGCTGGGCTCACCGTGGGCAAGGACGTGCAGGTCGTCCCGGCCGGCGAGGCGCCGGACGCGTGGACCGCCGCGTCCAAGGGCGTGGTGGACGTCGCCTGGTGCGCGTCTCCGTTGCTGGACAAGCTCACGCTGGGCGGCGAGGCGCGCACCGTCTGGCGTAGCCGGGAGTACATGCCGGCGTGGGTGGACACCTGCCTCGCGGTCCGCAAGGAGTTCCTGGACGCCAACCGGGACGCCCTGAAGCGGTGGGTCAACGCGGTGGGCAAGGCGATCGACCTGATCTCGTCCGACCCGGACAAGGCGAGCCAGGCCTACGCCACCGCGGTCAACCTGCCGCCCGAGGCGGCCAAGGCGGCACTCACCTCGTGGCCCAGCGGCACCTGGAGCCTGAAGATCAACCGTGCTGGCCTGGAGGCCAACGTCAAGGCCGGGATGGAGCTGAAGCAGCTCAAGTCGGAGTCACCGCTGGACGAGATCATCGTGCCGGACCTCGTCGGCTCGTGACCGCCCGGCCCGGCTCCACAGTCGTCCTCGACCACGTCGGGGTGACCTTCGCCGGTGCCGGTACGCACACCGAGGCCGTGGCCGACGTGACCCAGTCGGTCCCGGCCGGGTGCTTCGTCTCCGTGATCGGGCCGAGCGGCTGCGGCAAGAGCACCCTGCTCGACGTGGTCGGTGGCCTGCTGCGGCCAAGCCGGGGAAGGGTCCTCGTGGACGGCACGGAGGTGACCGGCCCCCGCCGGGACACCGCCATGGTGTTCCAGGAGGACTCCACCCTGCACTGGCGTACCGTGCTGGAGAACGTGGCGTTCGGGCTCGAGGTGGCCCGGGTGCCCAAGGCCCGGCGGTACGAGCGGGCCCAGCACTTCGTCGACCTGGTCGGCCTGCGCGGCTTCGAGCGGCACCGGCCCCGCCAGCTGTCCGGCGGGATGAAGCAACGGGTGGCGATCGCCCGGGCGCTCGCGCTGGAGCCGCGGCTGCTGCTGATGGACGAGCCGTTCGGCGCGCTGGACCAGCAGACCCGGATGCTGCTCGCCGGTGAGCTGCTGCGGATCTGGCAGGGCACCGGGGCCAGCGTGCTGTTCGTGACGCACGACATCCACGAGGCGGCATACCTGGCCGACCAGGTCTGGGTGCTCTCGCACCGGCCGGCGGTGGTGAAGGAGGTCGTGAACGTGGACCTGGGCCGGCCCCGCCCGACCGAGGTGATGCTCGAGCCGAGGTTCCACGAGCTCACCGACCACCTGTGGCAGCTGCTGCGGGTGGAGGCGCAGAAGGCGCTGGCGGGGGAGGCACGCCCGGGATGAGGATGGCTCGTCCCGGTGAGCCCCGGCCGGTCCATGCCCGGTTGGTGCGGTGGCTGCTCTTCGCGGCCACGCTGGCCGTACTGGAGGTGTGTGCCCGGGCCGGCATGTTCGACCCGCTGGCTCTGCCGGCCCCGGCACAGATCCTCTCCGCCCTGCTGCGGCTGGCCCGCGGCGAGGAGTTCTACACCGACCTGGGCCGCACGATGGTCACGGTGGTGGCGGCCTTCGGGATCGGGGTCGTCGGTGGCCTCCCGGTCGGCGTGGTGTTCTGGAAGCTGCCACTGCTCGGCGACGTCTTCGAGCCGTACCTGGTGACCATGTACGCGCTGCCCACGCTGGTCTTCTACCCGATCCTGCTCGCGGTGATGGGGCTCGGCCCGGCGCCCATCATCACGATCGCCTCGGTGATGGCGCTGATCCCGATCGCGCTGAACACGATGGTGGCCCTGCGCTCCATCCCGCCGATGCTGCCCAAGCTGGGGCGTTCCGTGGGGTGCAGCACCGCGCAGCTGTACCGCAAGGTGCTGGTCCCGGCGGCCACCCCGCTCGCGGTGCCGGGCCTGCGGCTCGGCTTCGCCTACGCGGTCATCGGCACCGTGGCGATGGAGTTCATCCTGGCCGTGAGCGGCCTCGGGTTCCGGGCCGGCTACCACTACCGGTACTTCGACGTCCCGGAGATGTACGCCGAGGTGCTCGTGATCGGCGTGCTTGCGGTGCTGTTCAACGCGCTCTTCGGGGTGCTTGAACGGCGTATCCGGCGGGACATGCTGTGAGCGCGGCAGCGCGACGCGCCTGGGTGGCGGCCGGCCGGGCCGGCGTGGTGATGCTGGTGCTGCTCACCTGGGCGGCGGCGAGCCGGCTCACCGACCTGGTGCCGGGACTCGGGCCGACCCTGGACACCCTGGTTGACGGGTTCCGCGACGGCTGGCTGGAGGCCGGGCTGGCCGCCACCACCAAGGCGGTCGCGGTGGGCTTCGGCTGGGCGGTCCTGCTCGGCTTCCCGCTCGGTTACCTGCTCGGGCGCAGCAGGGTGTTCGGGGAGCTGTTCGACCCGCTGGTGGCCGGCCTGTTCGCCGTACCCCGGATCATCTTCTACCCGATCCTGCTGAGCTGGTTCGGCGTGGGGATGCTAGCCGAGTCCACCATGGCGGCGCTGTCCGCGCTGTTCCCGATCGCGGTGATGACCACCGCGGCGGTACGCGAGGTGGCGCGAGGTCCGCTGCCCAAGCTCGCCGCCTCGCTGAACCTCAACGAGGCGCAGCAGCTGCTCAAGATCTACCTGCCGGCGATCGCGCCGACGCTCATGGTGGCGCTGCGGATCGGGTTCAGCGTGGCGCTGATCGCGGCGATCATCGCTGAGTTCTTCGCTGCGCGGGCGGGGCTGGGGCTGCTCGCCGCGCGCGCGTACGCGCTGCTCGACCTGCCGCGGATGTTCGCGGTGGTGCTGCTGATCGTCACCATCGGCTTCGCCGGCAACCTGGCACTGTGGATGGCCGAGCGGCGGCTGAGCCCGGACGGCGGCTGAGCCGGGCATCACCCCCCGCCGGGCGGCTCGCCGCCGATCAGCCACGACCAGCGCGCCCGGGTGGCCTGCTTCTCCTCGGGGCTGGGCCCGATCGGCTCCGGAAACTCCTCGCGCCACTCCCAGGGCCGAGTCGCATCGATGATCATCCGGGAGTTGAAGCCCTTGCGGTCCGGCGGGATCGCCGGGTCCAGCGGCCCGCTCCAGGTGCGGTGCAGGATCTCCACCGCCTCCGCGGGGTCGGCCCGGGTGCAGATGGCCCAGATGACCTCATCCAGGTCGGTGACGTCGATGTCGTCGTCCACCACCACCGTGATCCGGCCCAGGTAAGCCCCGGTGCGGCACGCGGTGGCGACCAGCCCCGCCTGCCGGGCATGCCCCGGGTACGCCTGCCGGATCGCGACCACGTTGAACAGCCGGCAGCCGCCCACCCCGTGGCACCACGCCGCCGTCACCTCGGGCACGCCGGCCAGGCGCAGCTCGCGGCGCAGGTTCGCGCTGCGCAGGTACTGCCGGAACCGGTGCGCCTCGTACGGCGGCTTCTGCGGCGGCACGCCCAGCATGATCGGGTCGTCCCGG
>DASSUC010000220.1:0-2800 GCA_035707405.1 Micromonosporaceae bacterium
GCGGCGGCAGGCGCGGCGGGCTCGCCGACCGGGGCGTCGCCGAACGCACCACCGGCTACGTGCGCGGTGGCATCAGCCCGCTGGGGCAGCGCAGGCGCCTGCCGACCGTGCTCGACGCCACCGCCGAGCGGTTCCCCACCGTGTACGTCTCGGCCGGCCGGCGCGGGCTCCAGGTGGAGCTCGCGCCGGCCGACCTGGTACGGCTGACCGGCGCGACGGTGGCCCCGATAGCCGCCGCCTGAGCCTGTTGCGCCCGCTACGCGGCCTCGCGTCGCACCGCGCCCACGCCGCTCCCCACCGGCTCGGCCAGGCCACTCGCGAACGGCTCGGCCGGATCGCTCGGGACCGGCCCGGCCGGGCCGCTCGGGACCTGCTCGGCCGACGGGCCGTGCCACGACTGCCACAGCGCGGCGTACGCCCCGCCGGCCGCCACCAGCTCGTCGTGGCTGCCCAGCTCGGTGATCCGCCCATCGGAGACCACAGCCACCCGGTCGGCGTCGTGCGCCGAGAACAGCCGGTGCGCGATGGCGACCACGGTCCGCCCGTGCAGCACGGCGGCGAGCGAGCGCTCCAGGTGCCGGGCTGCCCGCGGGTCGAGCAGCGAGGTCGCCTCGTCCAGGACCAGCGTGTGCGGGTCGGCGAGGACCAGCCGGGCGAGCGCGACCTGCTGAGCCTGCGCCGGCGAGACGGTGTGCTTGCCCGAGCCGACCAGCGTGTCCAGCCCGTCCGGCAGCTCGTCGACCCAGGCCAGCGCGTCCACCGCGGCCAGCGCCGCACAGATCTGCTCGTCGGTGGCGCCGGGCCGGGCCAGCGCCAGGTTCTCCCGCAGCGTGCCGAGGAACACGTGGTGCTCCTGGGTGACCAGCGCGACGTGGGTGCGCAGCTCCTCCAGCGGCAGCTCCACCAGGGACGCGCCGCCGACCGTCACGCTGCCGCGGCTCGGGCCGTAGACGCCCGCGAGCAGCCGCCCGAGGGTGGACTTGCCGGCCCCGCTCGGCCCGACCATGGCCAGGCGCTCCCCCGGCGCCAGCGACAGCCGCACCCGGTGCAGCACCTCCCGGCCCGGCACGTACGAGAAGTGCACGTCCCGGGCGGTGAGCCGCTCGTCCGCCGGCTGGACGCCGGTCGGCGTGCGGTCGTCGGGCACCTGCGCCACGCCGAGCAGGCGGGCCAGCGACGCCCCGCCCACCTGGAGCTCGTCCAGCCAGGACAGCAGCCGGTCGAGCGGGTCGATGAGCTGCTGGACGTAGAGCGTGGCCGCGGTCACCTGGCCCAGCGTCACCCAGCCCTCGATCGCGAACCACCCGCCGACCAGCAGCGTGGCGACCACCGGCACCACGTAGCCGACCTCGACGATCGGGAACCAGACGGTGCGCAGGAACAGCGTGTACCGCTCGGCCGCGTACGAGCGGGCGCAGTCGGTGTCGGTGCGCTCCGCCCGGCGCCGCGCCAGGCCCAGCGCCTCGGTCGTCCGGGCGCCCTCGACCGTCTCGGTCAGCCCGTCGGTGATGTCCGTGTAGGCGGCGTTCTCCCGCAGGTAGCCCGCTGGAGCCCGCCGCAGGTACCACCGCGTGCCCGCCCACAGCAGCGGCACCGCGACCAGGCACGGCAGGCCGAGCAGCGGCCCAACGAGCACCAGCGCCCCGAGCGTGAACAGCAGCGTGGTGATCGCGACGAGGATCTCCGGCACCGCGAACCGGACGCTGTGCGTCAGCGCGCTGACATCCCGCGAGCTGCGGGTGAGCAGGTCACCGGTGCCCGCCTTCTCCACTGTGGACACCGGCACGGCGAGCACCCGCTCGACGAACTCCTCCCGCAGCTCGGCCAGCACCCGCTCGCCGAGCCGGGCCGCGGCGTACTTGGCGTACCGGGTGAGCACCGACTGCACCACCACGAAACCGGCGACGGCCAGCGCGACCCGGTCCACGGTGACCGCCGTGGTGCCCCGCTCGATCGCCTCGACCAGGCCGCCGAGCAGCCAGGGCGCGGCCAGGCCGGCGACCGCGGCCAGGCCGTACAGCCCGAGGGCGAAGGCCAGCGCCCGCGGATGCCGGCGCAGCAGGGTCCGGGCGTACCGCCGGACCTCGGCCGCGTCGGCCACCGGCAGCGTCTCCCGCCGACTCACGTGTCCTCCCCCCGGGTCACCGTCGCCGCGTAGCGCGGCTCCTCCATCAGCAGCTGCCGGTGTGTGCCCTCCGCCACCACCCGGCCACCCTCCACATAGGCCACCCGGTCGGCCCGGTCGAGCATCAGCGGGCTCGTGGTGCAGACCACGGTGGTGCGGCCCGCGCGCACCAGGCCCAGCCGGGCGGCGATCCGCGCCTCGGTGTGCGCGTCCACCGCGCTCGTCGGCTCCACCAGCACCAGCGCCGGCGGGTCGGCGACCAGCGCCCGGACCAGCCGCAGCCGCTGCTGCTGCCCGCCGGAGAACTCCCGGCCCCGCTCGGCCACCTCGGTGTCCAGGCCCTCGGGCAGCGCCGCCACGATGTCGGTGGCGCTGGCCGCCTCCAGCACGGCCGCGAGCTGCGCGTCGCTGGTCGTGCCGCGCGGGTCCAGCTGCGCGCGCAGCGGGCCGGTGAACAGGCGCGCGTCGTTGTCGGCCACCAGGACCAGCGAGCGCACCGTGGCCCGGTCCAGCTCCCGCAGGGGTACGCCGCCCAGCGTCGCGTCGCTGTCGGCGAACCGGCCCAGCCGGTCGGCGATGGCCGCGGCGTCCTCAGGCACGGCCGCGGCGATGGCGGTGACCATGCCCGGCCGCACCACCAGCCCGGAGTCCGGGTCGACCAGCCGGGCCGGCCCC
>DASSUC010000221.1:0-3817 GCA_035707405.1 Micromonosporaceae bacterium
GTCAAGAAGCGCCGCAAGCGCATGGCAAAGAAGAAGCACCGCAAGCTGCTGCGCAAGACCCGGGTCCAACGTCGCCGCCTCGGTAAGTGACCCTCGCCCGGTGCCGATCCGTGCACCGGAGAGGTTGTGGTGACTGACATCCCGCGCACCGTCGTGGTGACCGGCGTCCGCCGGTTCCTCGGCGCGCATGTGGCTGCCCGGCTCGCCGCGGACCCGCGCGTCGGCCGGGTGGTCGGTGTCGACACCGCCGCGCCCAGCGAGGAGCTGGCCGCGGTGCTCGGCGACCGCGTCGAGTTCGTCCGCGCCGACCCGGGCCTCGCGCAGCTGCGGTCGGTGCTGGTCGACACGGGCGCCGAGGCGGTGGTCCATCTCGCCCTCGCCACCGCACCCGACCCGCGGGCCGGCGGGCGTGCGGCGATGAAGGAACAGAACGTCATCGGCACGATGCACCTGCTCGCCGCGTGCCAGCAGGCGCCGGCCGTACGCAAGGTGGTGGTGCGCTCCTCCACCGCGGCGTACGGGGCGTCGTTCCGTGACCCGGCGGTGTTCACCGAGGACACCCAGGCACGCGAGGTGCCGCGGGGCGGCTTCGCGCGCGACATCCTCGACATCGAGGGGTACGTGCGCGGCTTCCGCCGCCGCCGGCCGCACGTGTGCGCGACGGTCCTGCGGTTCGTGCCGTTCGTGGGGTCCCGCGTGGACACCGCGCTCACCCGCTACTTCGCGCTCCCGGTCGTGCCGACCGTGCTCGGGCGCGACCCCCGGCTCCAGTTCGTGCACATCGACGACGCCTGGGAGGTGCTGCACCGCTCGGTGCTGGAGGAGCACCCCGGCACGTTCAACGTGGCCGGGCCCGGGGTCATCACGCTCTCCCAGGCGGTCCGGCGGTCCGGGCGGGTGGCTTTCCCGGTCGTGGAGCCCGGGCTGTCCGGCGCCGCCGCGTTCGCCAAGGCCCTGGGAATGCGCGGCCTCAGTTTGGACCAGATCGATCTCTTCGTGCACGGCCGGGTGGTGGACATCACCCGGCTCACCACCGAGTACGGCTTCACGCCCCGCTCCACGCCGGAGGCGTTCGCCGACTTCGTCCGGGCGCACGAGCTGGGCAGCCTGCTCGGCCTGGGCCGCGTCACCGCTGCGGAGCGGGCGATCCTGGACGGGATCCGCCGTGCCCGCCTGGTTGGAAAGAGGAGTCTTGATGCCGCGCGGCGATCCTCGTAGCGACCTGGCACCGGTGTCAGCGGCCGAGCTGCCAGCCCCGTCGGACAACGGCCGGCGGCGTGCCTCGGAGCCGGCCACCGTCCCGGAGCCGGGTCCGGCCCCTGAGCCGGTTGCGGCGCCGGTTGAGGAGGGCGATGCCTGGGACCGCCGGGTGGCCGGTGCGCTGGCCTTCCTGCGCCGGCGGCTCACCGGTGACTACGAGGTCGACGAGTTCGGCTTCGACCCTGAGCTGACCGAGCGGGTCATCCAACCGTTGCTGCGACCGCTGTTCCGCCGCTACTTCCGGGGTGAGGTGACCGGCGCCGGGCACCTGCCGCCGCACGGGCCGGCGCTGGTCGTGGCGAACCACTCCGGCACGCTGCCCATCGACGCGGCGATGCTCACCGTGGCGGTGCACGACGAGACCGGCCGGCACCTGCGCCTGCTCGGTGCGGACCTGGTGTTCCGCATCCCGGTCCTGTCCGACCTGGTCCGCAAGTCCGGCGGCACGCTGGCCTGCAACCCGGACGCCGAGCGGCTGCTGCAGGCCGGTGAGCTGGTCGGCGTGTTCCCCGAGGGCTTCAAAGGCATCGGCAAGCGATACTGGCAGCGCTACCAGCTACAGCGGTTCGGCCGCGGCGGGTTCGTGTCGGCCGCCCTGCACACCGGTACGCCCATCGTCCCGGCCGCGATCGTGGGCGCGGAGGAGATCTACCCACTGCTCGGCGACGTGAAGCCGCTCGCCCGCCTGCTCGGCACGCCGTACTTCCCGGTCACGCCGACGTTCCCGTGGTTCGGCCCGCTCGGGATGGTGCCGCTGCCCAGCAAGTGGCTGATCGAGCTCTGCCCCCCGATCGACACCACCCCGTACGCCGACTCGGCCGACGACCCTCTCGTCATCTTCAACCTCGCGGACCAGGTACGGGAGACCATCCAGCAGACCGTACGCAGGTTGCTGGAGCGCCGCCCCGACCCGTTCGCCTGAGCTCGTCGGCCAGAGCATGTCGAGCGTGCCGGAAGACGGCAGCGTCGGCCAGGTAGCGGTGTCACCCACCTGCACGATCACAGCCCACCTACCGTCTCTGCCCGGTTTGTTCGTTTCCAACGCTCCTCCCTCTTCAAGATCACGATTGCACGCAGCAGATGTGCAGCGCGACTGCACAGACAGCGCCTGCGATCGCGATCTTGGATAAAGCGGCTCCACTGCCCGTGGGGAGGCGCAAGCGGTCAGGCCAGCGTACGCAGGTCCAGGGTGTGCCAGGTGAGCGTCTCGTTGTCGCCGGTCGACCACCACAGCAGCCCGCCGCGGCACGCCACCGTGCCGACACCGCCGGCCACCGGCACCGTACGACGTTTGTCGATGTCGTAGAGCATCAGCTGCTGGCTGCTCGTTGGCGACCCGTCCCGGCCTGCCTGCGAGAGCACCTCGAAGCGGTCCAGCACGGCCACGTCGCTGATGGCGGCGTTCGCCTGGCCGGCGGCGACCTTCTGCCGGTCCGTCCCATCCGGGCGCATCAGCTCCAGCTGTGCCGGACCGGCTGTCGTGGAGAGCACGAGCACCCGGCACCAGGTCCTGCTGCACGTGACGAGCTCGGTCGGCTGGGCGGCCACCGCCACGGTGGCCCCGGAGCCCAGGTCGCGCAGGGCCACCGGCCCGGTCTGCCCGCTGCCCGCGCTGACCAGCCAGGGCCAGGCGCTCAGCGCGTACGCCCCGTCCACTCGCCGTACCACCACCGGGCCGCCGGCGAGCGGGACGGAGCGGACCTCGGTGACCTGCGTCGGGGTCCGGGCGGCGGCCACCCAGTGCACCGCGGCGTCCGCGATGACCAGGTCGTACTGCGAGTTGAAGAACACCGCGTCACCGGTGTCCGCGGTGAGAGCCACCGGAGCGCCGGGGGCCCGCCAGCCGGCCCGCCAGATCCGGGTCTCGCCGCGCCCGTCCGGCCCGGCGGTGGACTCGGCCCACACCAGGTCGCCTGCGCTGGCCACGAACCCGCCGAACTGCGGCGCCAGCCGCTCGGGCAGGGTGCGCAGCTGGCGTACTGCGCTGTCCGGGCCGCGCAGCAGCAGGCGTAGCGCGGTCCGGTCGGGGCTGGGCGCGGTGCCCACCGCGACCTGCGCGTCGAGGTGGTGCAGCGGGGTGAAGGCCGTGCCGTCGCCGAGCCGGGCCGGGCTGTCCACGACCAGGGCCTTCGGCCACGCGGTGGCCAGCGTCAGCGGCCCGCTCGGCTGGCTCGGCCCGCGCTCGGGCGAGGGCAGGGCCACGTGCACCGCTGCCGCGGCCAGCGCCACGGCGAGCGCCGCCAGGCCGGAGAGGCGGGTCAGGCGCCAGCGCAACGCGCGCCTGTGCCGGCCGGTGCCCGAGCCTGGGCGCTCCGGGGCCACCACGGTCACCGGCGCCGCCGGCGTATCGCGATGGCGGCCGAGACTGCGCCGACAACGACCCCTGCGGTGGCCGCGACCGGCACCGCGATCTTCGCCGCGCGCCGCCCGGTACGGAAGTCGCGCACCTCCCACCCGCGCAGCCGCGCCTGGCGGCGCAGCGCGGTGTCCGGGTTGACCGCGACGGGGTGCCCGACGGCGGAGAGCATGGGCAGGTCGTTGGCTGAGTCGCTGTAGG
>DASSUC010000222.1:0-6889 GCA_035707405.1 Micromonosporaceae bacterium
CGCGGGGCGGTGGGCATTGCCACCGCCCCGCGCCGTCACTACCGTGGCAGCACCATGGACCCGCGGGTACGGCGCAAGCAGGCACTTCGTGCCGTGGCGGTGGCTGTCGTCCTCCAGCTGGTCGGCAACCTCGGCGGGATCGTGATCGGCTTCGTCACCGCCGGCTCGGTCAGCCCGGTGGCGGTGGCCCTCACCGTGGTCGGGGTCAGCGTGGTGAGCGGCCTCGCGGTGGCGCTGCTGCCCCGGGCCGCCTCCGCTGGCCAGCCGGCGCACGAGCCGCCCTCGGCTCCTTCCCGGCCGTCCGGCCCGCCGTCGGGTCCCTCCCGGTATCCCGGCCAGCCGAGGCGGACCCCGGCGCACCGGTCGGTGCGTACCGTGTCCGTCACCGCTGTGGTCCTGATCCTGTTCCTCTGCGGTGGCCTCGGCACCGCAGTCACCTACGGGGTGCAGCGCGCCGTGGGCGAGATCCGCGAGCGCATCGATCCCGGGTCCGAGCCGGGTGAGCAGCGGCTGGTGCGCCCGGCGACGGCCAGCGCCGGCAACCTGACGCTGACCGTGAGCGGGGTGGAGGTGACCAGCCGGGTCACCAAGGTCAAGGTCACCGCGGCCAACCGCGGGGACGAGTCGATCACGCTGCCGCTCTTCGGAAACTGCACGTTCTCGGTCGGCGGGCAGACCTTGCAGGCGGCGGCGCAGCACAGTGACTGGGCCACCACGATCGGGGCAGACGCACAGGTCACCGGCGTGATCGTCTTCACCGGCACGCCGCCCGCCACGGCCGCCACCGCCAGCCTGACCTTCGCGCGCGTCTTCGTGCTCGGCGGCGGCTCGATCACGGTACGCCGGGTCGAACTCAAGGCGTCTGTTACGGATCGCTGACGCGCCTTTCCGGGCGGCCGTCGCCGGCAGAGACTGGGTGCGTGGCGGTGGGGCGCAGGTCCGGGGCGCTGGCCGGGGTGGCCGCGGCGGCGGTCGCGCTGGCAGCGGCCGAGCTGGTCGCGGTGGCGACCGGTCCCCGCTCGGCGCCGCTGGTGGCCGTGGGCGGCGTGGTCGTCGACACCGTGCCCGAGCCGGTCAAGGCGTTCGCCATCGAGGTGTTCGGGTTCTACGACAAGGTCGCGCTGCTGGCCGGCACGGTGCTGCTGCTCGCCGTGTTCGCGGCGGTGGTCGGGGTCGCGGCCGGCCACAGCCCGCCCGCCGGGTACGCGGGCATCGCCCTCTTCGGTGCGGTCGGGGTGGCCGCCGCGCTGACCCGGCCCGGGGCAACCGCGCTGTCGGCGCTGCCCTCGCTGGTCGGCGCGGGTGCCGCCGCAGCCGCGCTGTGGCTGCTGCTGCGTGGCCGGGTCCCGGCTGGCACCGCCGCGGATGCCGCCGTCGACGAGAGCGCCGGCAGCGCCGCCGGCCAGGCAGGTGACGCAGTGCCGGACGCGGCCGGGGGGCGCGGTCGCCGTACCGTGCTCGCCATGATCGGTGGTGCCGCGGTGCTCGGTCTCGGCGCCCGGATGCTGGGCACCCGCCGGGACGTGTCGGCGGTGCGGGCCGGCGTCGTGCTGCCCGCGCCGGCCAGCCCGGCGCCGCCCGTCCCGGCCGGCGCCGACCTCCGCCTGCCGCGGCTCGCGCCCTACCTCACCGACAACGCGAGCTTCTACCTCATCGACACGGCGCTGGTGGTGCCGCAGGTCGACCCGCGGGCGTGGCGGCTACGGGTGCACGGCCGGGTCCGCAGGCCACTGGAGCTGACCTTTGCCGACCTGCTCGCCCGGCCCATGGTGGAGCGCCACATCACGCTGTGCTGCGTGTCCAACGAGGTCGGCGGGGACCTGGTCGGCAACGCGCGCTGGCTCGGCGTACCAGTGCGGGACCTGCTCGACCAGGCCGAGCCGGTGGACGGCGCGGACCAGGTGGTGAGCCGGTCGGTGGACGGCTGGACCTGCGGTACGCCGACCGCGGTGCTGCGCGACGGCCGGGACGCGCTGCTGGCCGTCGGCATGAACGGGGAGCCGCTGCCGGTGGCGCACGGGTTCCCGGTGCGCATGGTGATCCCGGGCCTGTACGGCTACGTCTCCGCCTGCAAGTGGCTGGTGGAGCTGGAGCTGACCACCTTCGCCGAGTTCGACGCGTACTGGGTGCGCCGGGGCTGGGCGCAGCAGGCGGCGGTCAAGACCCAGTCCCGGATCGACGTGCCGCGCCGCGGCGCCGAGGTGGCGTCCGGCCCGGCCACGGTGGCCGGGGTCGCCTGGGCACAGCACCGGGGCATCCTCCGGGTGGAGGTGCAGGTCGACGGCGGGCAGTGGCAGGAGGCGACGCTCGCCGAGACGGTCTCGGTCGACACCTGGCGGCAGTGGCACTGGGCCTGGCCGGCCACCCCCGGCCGGCACCGGCTGGCGGTGCGGGCCACCGACGGGACCGGTCAGACCCAGACCGGTGTGCTGAGTGCGCCGATCCCCGACGGGGCGACCGGCTGGGACACGATCGAGGTGACCGTAGCCTGAAGGCCGGGCGGGGGACCCGCCCGGCCTTCAGGCTGCTGCGTATCTGGACGTCAGTGCGTATCTGGACGCCAGCGGCTCACGCCGCCCCGGCTGCGGGAGCCGCGGCCAGCGGGCGGTGCGCCGGCCGTGGTCGCTGGTCGACCGCGCGCCGTTCGGGCGCCGTGTCCGCCGCGCCGCGCACCGGCACAGTGGGGCGGTTGTGCAGCCGCGCCTCCAGCCGTGACAGGTCGACCCGCTGCTGGCGGCGGTCGGCCAGGTCCTCCCAGCCGATCGCGAGCAGGCGCAGCCGTTCGGCCTCGGTGAACCCGCCCCAGACGCCGTACGGTTCGCGGACGGACAGGGCGTGCGCGGCGCACTGGGCGCGCACCGGGCAGCTGTGACACACGGCCTTCGCCCCCGCCTCCCGCCGGCTTCGGGACGAGCCGCGCTCTCCATCGGGATGAAAGAACTGCGCACTGTCGCGTCCACGACACAAACCGAGACGCTGCCAGTCCCAGATATCCGCGATGGGCCCGGGCAGCCTGCGTACATTCGCCATCTGCACCCTCCTCCCGCACGCCCTTCCACCGTCTCTGACGTGCACAGACACCAACTACGACGGACGGCGCACAGGGGCACCGTTGAAACGTAAAGGCCCTTTACCCCCGCCCAGGGCGGTCCAACCGTGCCGGACCCGCTGTCATTGGCGCACCGGGCGTCCGACGGCCGCGCGTAGCTGCCCGCGGGGCCGTGCCTAATGATCGGGCGGCTCGTTGGGTTTCTTGCCGGATGGAAAGGGGGATCCCGAGTGGGTACGGTGCTGGTCTGCGTACGGTCCACGGCAGCGGCGCAGGGTATCGCCACCTGCGCTGCCCGGCTCGGCGTGGCGGCCGTCCGCACGGCGGTCTCCGAGGCGGAGGCGCTGGCCCACCTGGCCGAGGGGTCGGCCGACGTGGTCCTGGCCGACACCCACTTCGTCCGGCCGGACCCGGTGGCGTTCACCCGCCGGGTGCTCTGGCGGGCGCCTGAGGCCACGCTCGTCCTCTTCGGGCCGGAGGAGCCGGACACCGCTGCGGCGGTCGTCGCCGCCGGGGCGCGCGGCGTGATCCGCGGCGCCCACCAGGATCTCGTCACCGTGGTCGTCAAGGCGTTGCTGCTGCTGTGCCCGCCACCGTGGCCGAGCCGCTCCGCCAACACGCCACCCGCTGCGCCCGCCGCGGCCGGCTCGCCCGCCGCGGCTGGCCCGCCCGCCGGCAACGGGACAGGTGCGGCCACCGCAGTTTCCTCCGTGCACACCGGCGCCAGGTCCGCGTACCCGGGTGGTGGCGCCGCCTATCCGGATGGCCCCGGAGGTGCGGGCGGTCAGGCAGGCCGCTCGGGGCCGGTAGGTCCGGCCGCGACCCGGGCCGCCGCCGCGGCGGCCGCAGCCGCCCGGACGGGAGTGTCCGCCCAGGCCGGCCCCCGGCCAGGGGCGGCCGGCCCCGCCGCCGGCCCGGCGTCCAGGCCCGGGACGTCCGGCGGAGCCGGTCAGCTCCCGCCGCAGCGCATGGAGGCCGCCCCGGCCCGCAGCACGCCGCACCGCCGGCTCACGCTCACCGAGCGGGAGCTGCAGGTGCTCCGGGCGATGGCCGAGGGGCGCAGCAACGCCGAGATCGGGCGGGAGCTCTTCGTCTCGGAGGACACGGTGAAGACCCACGCCCGGCGGCTCTTCCGCAAGCTCGGTGTACGCGACCGGGCCCACGCGGTGGCGGCCGGGTTCCGCGCCGGCCTTGTCACCTGAGCGGATATCACTGTGACCATGATGGATATCGGACCGGCTCACCCCGACTGTCAGATCATGGATTCGCGCCGGGAGAGCCTTTTCGTACCTGCCGCCCAGGGTGAATGGTTGTCGTGCAGGTAAATACGTAACGCCCGGGGAGAGAAGGTCGTGCTGCTCCTGGATGTAGCGACAACGGTCGCCACGGCACTGGTCGCCAGCGCCCTCTCCCTGGTCACGCAGTTCCGGCCGCGGTACCGGCCCTTCGGCAGGCGGGGCTGGTGGTACACCATCCGTGCCGCGGTGTGGATCGCGACGGTCACGACCGCAGCGGTCTACCTGGCCATGTACCTGGCCAGCGGGCCGGTGCCGGCCCAGGTGTGGGCTTTTGTCGTTCCGCCGACGGCACGCACCGTGCACCGGGCCGCGCGGCGCGGGAGGAGGTCGGACGAGGAGCCGCCGGACAGCCCGATCCGCCGCCCGGTGCAGCTGCTGACCCTGTTCCTGCCGCTCGTGATGAGCTGGCTGGAGGAGAACCTGGGCTCGCTGAAGGACCGGACCGTCCAGGAGTGGGCCGGGCGCATGCAGGTGACCGGTTCCGACCCGGAGATGCTGGTCGCACGCCTCAAGGCCAGGCTGCGGGATCGCCGGGCGCCCGGAACGGCGGAGCTGCGGCGGCGGCTGGACAGCCTGGTCACGACCTACCGCGACGCGTACGCCGCGTGGGCCGGCGCCAGTGCGGAGGCCAGGCCGCGGCGGGGGGTGGACCTGGCGGTCGCCGTCGAGGACATCCTCAAGATCGCGTACGAGACCCGCGCCGACCACCTGGTGCCGGCGTCGAGCGCCCGGTGGGGCCGGAACAAGGTGTCACAGAGCGGGTAGGCGGATCATCGCCCCGAGTTGGCGGGCTCGCTGCGCGAGCTGTTGTCCGGCGCGGCGGCCGCCCGGGCGCCGTTGGGCACGAGCTCAACCACGAACCGGCCGTCCAGACACGCAGCCAGCGACCCTAGCGTTCGTAGCGTCAGGTTCTCGTCGCCGGACAGGATCTGGGTGATCCGGCTGGGCGTGACGCCCATCTCGCGGGCCAGCTGGGCGCGCGACATGTTGCATTCCTGCATATGGAAGCGGACCGCGGCGCGAACCCCTTGGGAGAGTCGTACGTACTCGAGCTCGGACGAGTCCCTGGCCATGGCGACGCCCCCTAAGGTGGATCGGTTACTCCGCCCCTATTAAGCCGCAGCTTAACAGTAAGCTACACCTTAAACAAGGCGCGCCACCGCCACCACCAGGCCGGCACTGCGGCCCGAGGGTGCGCCGCCGACCCGCGTCAGCGGTCGGTGTCCTCGGCCGTCTCGGCGAGCGCGTCGTGCACGCCGTCGGCGTACCCGCGGGCGTACTCCCAGGTGACGTAGTGGTCCGGGTCGGGGTCGTAGGCCGGCTCGTGCACCCGGGGCCGGCCCGAGCTGAGCAGGTGGTTGAGGTTGCCGCGCAGCAGGTCCCAGTCGAAGTAGTGCGGCTCGTGACAGTCCTCGCACTCGATGACGAGCCCGCGGATCCCGGCCGGCGACAGCAGCGCCTGGTAGACCTCCAGGTCGGCCAGGTCCTCCAGCACGTCCTGCCGTTCCGCGGCCGACAGCGGCTCCAGGTCGTCGTCACCTTCCATCGCGTCAAGGTCCGCCGAGGGATCCGCGGGATCCCCGGTGAACGGGTCGACCGGCTCGTCCTGCACGCCTCCACCGTAGCCCTGAACCGGGCGAGCCGTCGGCCCACTTGTCCAGTCCAGGCCACGCTCCTGGGTAGGATGAGATCGACGCGCGCGCGAGGAGACCCTTCAGTGGACCGTTCGTCCGACCTTCCCTCCGGCACCGTGACCACCAGCCCCGGCCTGGGCGGTCCATCCCCCGGACGACCAGGAGATGAGCAGGCGCTACCGGTCGGGCTCACGTTCGACGACGTCCTGCTGCTACCGGCCGAGTCGGACGTGGTGCCGAGCCAGGTGGACACCGCCACCCGGCTCACCCGCCGGGTCACCATGGCGGTTCCCCTGGTGTCCAGCGCGATGGACACGGTGACCGAGGCCCGCATGGCCATCGCAATGGCCCGCCAGGGCGGCATCGGCGTGCTGCACCGCAACCTCTCCCCGGACGAGCAGGCGCTCCAGGTCGACCTGGTGAAGCGGTCCGAGGCGGGCATGGTCACCAACCCGATCACCTGCTCGCCGCAGGACACCCTGGCCGAGGTCGACCAGCTGTGCGCGCGGTACCGCATCTCCGGTGTCCCGGTGGTCGACCCGGCCGGGCTGCTGGTGGGCATCGTGACCAACCGCGACATGCGCTTCGTCACCGACAGCTCGCTCCAGGTACGCGAGATCATGACGCCGATGCCGCTGGTCACCGCGCCGGTCGGGGTCTCCTCGGCGGACGCGCTGGCGCTGCTGCGCCGGCACAAGGTGGAGAAGCTGCCGCTGGTCGACCCCGCCGGCCGGCTGTGCGGCCTGATCACCGTCAAGGACTTCGCCAAGAGCCAGCAGTTCCCGCACGCCACCAAGGACCCGGCCGGCCGGCTGCGGGTGGCCGCCGCGGTCGGCGTGGGCGAGGACGCGTACAAGCGGGCGCGGGTGCTGGTCGACGCGGGCGTGGACGTGGTCGTGGTGGACAGC
>DASSUC010000223.1:0-4298 GCA_035707405.1 Micromonosporaceae bacterium
CCGGGCGGGCTGCGCGACATCGAGTTCGCGGTGCAGCTGCTCCAGCTGGTGCACGGCCGCACCGACGAGACGCTGCGCTCACCGTCCACACTGGACGCGCTGCGCAGCCTCGTCGCGGGCGGGTACGTCGGCCGGCAGGACGGCGAGGCGCTCGCCGCGGCGTACCGGTTCCTGCGCGCGGTCGAGCACCGGCTCCAGCTTCAGCGCCTGCGGCGCAACCACACCGTCCCGACCGACCCGCGGGCGCTGCGCTGGTTGGCCCAGGCGCTCGGCTACCGGTCCGACCCCCGCCGCGACGCGGTCGAGTCGTTCCGCGCCGACTGGGTCGCGCACTCCGCCCAGGTCCGGCGGCTGCACGCCAAGCTGCTCTACCGGCCGCTGCTCGAGGCGGTCGCCAAGGTACCGGCCGAGTCGCTGCGGCTGGCACCGGACGCCGCCCGGGCCCGGCTCGCCACGCTCGGCTTCGCCGACCCGGCCGGCGCGCTGCGGCACATCGAGGCGCTCACCGGCGGCGTGTCGCGGCGCTCCGCCATCCAGCGCACGCTGCTACCGGTGCTGCTGGAGGAGCTCGCGGACGCGCCCGAGCCGGACCGGGGGCTGCTGGCCTACCGGCACGTCTCGGACAAGCTCGGCACGACCCCGTGGTACCTGCGCCTGTTGCGGGACGAGGGCCCGGTGGCGCTGCGGCTGGCCCGGCTGCTCGGCCTGTCCCGCTACGCCACGGACCTGCTCGCCCGCGACCCGGAGGCGCTGCGGCTGGTGGCCGACGACGCCGAGCTGGTGCCGCGGGCCGAGGGCGCGCTGCGGGAGGGGTTCGCCGCGGCGGCGCTCCGGCACCTCGACGGGGACGCGCCGCGCCCGGGCCGGCCAGACCGCGGCGGGGAGGCCGCGATCGCCGCGGTGCGGGCGCTGCGCCGGCGCGAGCTGTTCCGCCTCGCCAGCGCCGACGTGCTCAGCAGCGCTGCGGAGGGGCTGGCGCCGCAGCGGCGGGTGGACCTGGCCACGCTCGGCACCGCCCTCACCGATGTCACCGACGCGACGCTCGCCGCGGCGCTGCACGTGGCCGAGCGCACGGTCGGGGCCGGGGCGGCGGTCCCGTTCGCGGTCATCGGGATGGGGCGCCTCGGTGGCGGCGAGATGAGCTACTCCTCCGACGCCGACGTGCTGTTCGTGTACGACCCGCCGGCCGGGATGGCGGAGGACACCGCGTCGGCAAGGGCCCACGCGGTCGCCGAGGAGCTGCGGCGGCTGCTCGCGGCCCCGGCCCCCGACCCACCGCTCGCCGTCGACGCGGACCTGCGGCCCGAGGGGCGCCAGGGCCCGCTGGTACGCAGCCTCGCCGCGTACGCGCAGTACTACGCCCGCTGGGCCCGGACGTGGGAGGCGCAGGCCCTGCTCCGCGCCCGCTTCGTGGCCGGCGACCGCGGCGTGGCCGACCGGTTCCTGGCACTCGCCGACCCGGTGCGCTACCCGCCGGGCGGGCTGGACCGGGACCAGGTCACCGAGGTCCGGCGGATCAAGGCCCGGGTCGACGCCGAGCGGCTGCCGCGGGGCGCCGACCCGCTGACCCACACCAAGCTCGGCCGGGGTGGACTGTCCGATGTGGAGTGGACGGTGCAGCTGCTCCAGCTGTGTCACGCGCACGCGGTCGGCGAGCTGCGTACCACCCGTACTCTTGACGCTCTTGCCGCGGCGTGCGGTGCCGGCCTGCTGGGAGCCGGCGACGCGGCGGCCCTGGCGGCGGCCTGGCGCCTGGCCTCCCGGGTGCGCAACGCGCTCATGCTGGTGCGCGGCCGCCCCAGCGACCAGCTGCCGCGGCACGGCGCCGAGCTGGCTGGGGTGGTGGCGCTGTGCGGGGGTGGGGACCCGGGCACGTTCGTGGACGGCTACCTGCGCACGGCGCGGCGGGCGCGGGCCGTGGTGGACTGGGTCTTCCTCGGCGTGGCGCGGTAGCACCTGGGGGCGCGGTAGCACCCGGTGGGAACCGGCCGAAGCTGCGGGCGGCGGAGCCCGGTCGGCACCCGGGCTCCGCACCAAGCTTGTCCCCGCAGCTACCTGGTCCTAGTAGACCTGGTATGTCAGCTCGTAGTTCCAGATGTATCCAGTCGGGGTCATCTTGTACGAGTAGTAGGTCTGGACACCTTGGTACTGCTGGGGGCCGAGGCGGATGTAGCCGACGGTGTCGTCGCTGCCGAAGTCGTCCTCCATGATGTAGAGGTCGGCCTCATTCCAGAACTGGCGGGTCAGGCCACCCAGGTCGATGGTCTGGACCGACGCACAGTCCGGGTTCTCCCAGATCCGGCTGCCGTTGAGCTTGAGGTAGGGCTCGTCGTCGCCGCTGGGGTCGTTGCGGGCCCAGCAGGTCAGGCTGTAGAACGTCACGTTGTGCGCGCCGCCGTGGCTCGCCATGGCTGGTGCCGGGGTGAGCACGAGCACGCTCAGCAACGCGGCGCCCAGCACCAGCAGGCGTCGCAGCGAGGCGGAGGGTCTTCGCACAGGCAGTCCTTTCTCGCGAGGTGGATGCCGGTCACGGCGTCGCCAGACGCCGTGACCGGCACAGTGCGACACGCGGGGACAGCTGCGAGCCTCCGGCCACCCACCGCGGGTCAGCCTCCATCTCGACGGCGGGTTATCTCACCGGAGCCTGGCCCTTCCGACGCTAGTGGCCGGTGCGGTGAGGGGACAATTGACCGAGATCGTCTCGGTAAGTGATGATCGTCATATTGACGGCCACGGTGATGAGTTTGCTCAAGCGGCTGCCGTCAGCGCGCGGGGCGCAGGGTGAGCGTCTCGGCTGCCTCGTCCTGGATGGTCGCCCGGTCCCAGCGCATCGGCAGGGTCTGGCCGGTGCGCCACAGCTCGAACTGGTCCCAGTAGTTCGGGTGGAACGCGTGCCCGGAGTTGCCGGTCAGCTGCACCCACCGGGAACCGTCCAGGTTGGACAGGTCCACCACCATCCGCATGGAGGGCACCGCGTTCACCTGGTAGCCCTCGCCCGCGTCCCAGCCGTTCGCGTTGACGATGGCAGGCCCGCCGGAGGTGCCGGCCGGGCCCCGGTTGAACAGCCACTCGACCGGCCCGATGCCGGAGCTGCCGAACGTCTGGTGCTCCAGTGTCAGCAGGTGCATCCGGCCCCACCGCCAGTCCGCCGGGTCGTCGCCCTGGGCCCTGCGCAGCTCGTCCGCTGCCGCGGTCAGGGCGGCGCCGAGGATCTGCGGCGCGGTCTCGACCTCCGTGGTGCGCCGGTCGTCCCACCAGGGCGAGGCGGGGTTGGCGAGCAGCGTGCGGACCACCTCGAACGAGCGGTCGCTGCCCTCCGGCGCGTAGTCGTCGGGGATCTCGTCGAAGAGCCGGGCCAGCAGCGCCCGCCAGAACGCGTTGTAGAACGCCGCCGCGGCCGAGCGCGCCGCGTCCGGGGTGCCCCGGGCGCCGTCGGCCGGCTGCTGGTGGTCCCAGCCGCGGAGCAGCTCCATGGCCTTGGCCGCGGTGCCGGTGACCGGGACCTCGGCGAGCGCCGGCACGACCGTCGCGGCCATGGTGTTGCGGGCGTCGAGCTGCATCCGGGCCGCGTCCGGCACGGAGAGCTTGCCACCACCGGCCAGCGCCGTCCCGAGCATGTCGTGGATGCGCTGACTGCGGGCGCCGTACGCCCAGTCGTGGGAGATCAGGTACGGGTACTGCGGCCCGACCACCGCCTGGTTGGCGGTGACCACGTAGCCGCGCTCCGGGTTGCGGACGCTGGGCAGCGCGGCGAACGGGATGAAGCCACGCCAGTCGTACGCCGAGTCCCAGCCCGGGGCCGGCCACCGGCCGTCGCCCTTGCCCCGGATCGGGATGCGCCCCGGCGCCTGGTAGCCGATGTTGCCGTCGACGTCGGCGTAGACGATGTTCTGCGCCGGCACCTCGAACAGCTCGGCCGCGGCCCGCGCCTGCGCCCAGTCGGACGCGCGGTCGATCGCGAAGACCGCCTCGATCGTGCGGCCCGGGTCCAGTGCGGTCCAGCGCAGGGCGATCCCGTATCCGCTGCCCGACGCCTGGCCGGGCGCGGTGGCCGGCGACGCTGTGGCCGGTGGCGCTGTGGCCGGTGGCGCTGTGGCCGGTGGCTTGGCCGCGATCCCGCGGAGCGTCTCCGACGCGTCGGACAGCAGCGGGCCGTGCCGGGTGCTGCGTACCGTGATGGTCACCGGGTCACCCCCGGCGACCCGCAGCACCTCCTGCCGCCGCTGCATCTCGTGCCACCGCCCGTCGACGAGGTAGCGGTCGCCCTCGACCCGCTCCAGGTAGAGGTCGGTGACGTC
>DASSUC010000224.1:0-4981 GCA_035707405.1 Micromonosporaceae bacterium
CGGTTCTGGTTCATGTGGGACGAGCTGGTCCGAGGCGCCATCGGGGCGGTCGTGCTCGTCGACACGCGCCGGCTCGCGGACTGTTTTGCGGCGATCGACTTCTTCGAGCACCGGCAGCTGCCGTACCTCGTGGCGATCAACTGCTTCGACGGGGTCCAGTACCACGGCACGGACGACGTACGGGACGCCCTGGCAATATCGCCGGAGGTGCCGGTCGTGACCTGTGACGCCCGGGGTCGTGAGTCGACCAAGCACGTGCTCATCTCGTTGGTCGAGTACGTGCTGTCGATGCGCCGCCAGCGCACCGCGGCACGCGCCTGACCGGCACAGCTCCCCGGACGACGCCAGCGACCCTGGTCCGGACGCCCTCACGGGCGTGCCCGGACCAGGGTCGCTGGCCTGTCCACAGGGTTTCTGGACCTACACACCGAGCACGACGACCGCAGCAGCTACGGACCGACCCGTCGCGTGCGGTGGGCCACAATCGGGATCCACGACCGTGGACGCCCAAAGGCGCGGCCGCGCTGCGCGCATCAGCTGCTGTGCTGTGACCGCGGTCCGATCTGACCGTTTCAGGACCGGTACGCCGCCTGGCGGTACTCGTACTGCGGCTGCTCGTACTCACCGCTGTCGTGGTCGCGGGAGAAGTCCCAGCCGTGTGCGCTGTCCCGACCCGGCCGTCCCCCCACCGCGTACCCGCCGATCTCGCGACCGCGCCGCCAGCCCTGGAAGTATCCGTTGGTGTGCTCAGCGATGCTGCCCGGGTCACGGACGATCCGCAGTGGACGGTCGAGCTGAACAGGCGAGCCCGGCACCAGGTTGGCCTGGGGCACCCGGCGGGGCAGCCCGGCGGTGTTCGAGTCGCCGATCGACGGCTCGGCCGCCTGCTCGGCTGCCTGCCAGCCATAGTCGGCGGAGGTGGTCTCCCAGGACGGCACGTCGTCCTCGCTCCGCCCGGTGAACCAGGCCGACCGTGCCGCCGCGAAGATCAGCAGGTCGTTGTCGTCGTTGTCGGGCGCGGGTGGTTCGGGTGCCCGGTCGACCAGGGTGTTGCGCCGCCCCCGCGGGACCGACCGGCCATTGCCCTCGCCCTCGACGAGCCGCAGCGGTGGCGGGTCAAGCCGTACGTCGGTCGGCAGCTCGCCACCGAAGCCACCGGTGAGCGGGTCGCGCAGCGCCGGGTCGGCCAGCGGCGGCGGCTCCACCAGGCGCAGCATGGGGGGCTCGGCTGGCATGTCGTCGGACTGCCACGGCGGCTTGACGCGGCCTTCCCGGCGCTCCGGCAGCGGGTCCGGGCCGGCAGCCGGTGGCGTTTCCGCCTCCCCGTACGAGCTCACCAGCGGCCAGTTGGCGCGGGAGCCAGGCTGCGCCGGCTCCGCCGCACGACCCGAGTCACCGCCACCCCACCGGGGCTCGTCATGGCTGGGGCGGGCCGGCATCGGCGGCGAGTAGTCGGTGATGCCGAACCCGGCGCCCGCCCGCCCCGCCCAGCTCGCCGCAGCGGCCGGCTCGGCAGCCGGCGGAGGGGGTAGGGGCGGGAGCGGTGCTGCGGCCGGCTCCGGGACCGGGGTGGCCATCGGACGCCGGGGCGGTGGCCCGTAGGCAGGAGGGGCGGAGGCAGGCGGAGCGGAGGCGGGCCGCGAGGCGGTCGGCCGGGTCGGCCCGGACGTCATCGGTCGCCGCGGGATGGGGGTGATGCCCGGTGGCGGCGGCGGGACCGGCCTGCCGTACGCAGCTGCCGGTGCACCGGACACCGGGGTGGCCGGTGCCGGGACACCGGAGACCGGCTGCATCGGCGGGCCGCCGGAGACCGGCCGCATGGCCGGAACGCCGGAGACCGGCCCGGGCGGGGCCAGGTGGGCGGCTGGGTAGTCCGGCACCGGAGGGCTGGAGACCGGACGCACCGGGAGCGGGGCAGCGGAGACCGGACCGGCGGCCGGCGAGACCGGGCGTGCCCGCCGCGGTATCGGAACCCGGACCTGTCCGGGCTCGGCCGCCGGCCCGCGCACCGGCGCACGGTCGGACGCCCGTACGGGGGCCTGGACGTCCGGTTGAGCCGTGAGCCGGTTGACCCGGGGGCGGCTCACGGGTGGGTTCGCCCGGTCGGCCAGTGCGCCGATCAGGGCACCGCCCGCCGCATCAAAGGCACGGACTGCCGCGATGGCCTGCCGGACCGTCTCCGCCGCGGTCGCGGTGACCGATCTGCTGACCGCACCTCGATGAGGTGTCTCCGCCACGGCGACCCGCAGCGCGGTGATCACCTCTGCCACCGTCCGGCTGTCCGCGACTCCTGCGGCGGTCAGCGCGGCGGCCACAGTCTCAAGGGGTTCGCCGTTGCCGTGCGCGTGCCCGGAGGAACCAGCCGGGCCGGAGCCGGACGCAGACACCCGGCCCGGCTCCGGTAGGGCGTCCAGCACGGCCAGGCACACCCGCTCCGCCGGGTCCGGATAGGCCCGCAGCGCGGCCGGGTAGAGCTCGCGGAGCACCTCGCGCAGGGCGACCGCGGCCGCCTGCCGGCCGACGGCGATCGCGGAGTGGGCAGAGAGCACCGGCTTGAGCACAGCCAGGTCGCGCGGTGCGGGGAGGGCTACCGCGGACATCACGCCCGCTTGCAGGGCCCGGGCCAGGCCTATCGCGCGACGTACGGCTGCCGGCGACTCGATCTCCTCCATGGACTCGTCGTCGGCGAACCGCTCGGCGAAGTCGTCGACCAGGTCGTCATCGGCGAACGCCAGGGGGCGGCCGGCGGCGGTGAGGAGCATGGTCACGAGGTGGTCGTCGCTGTCCGCGGCGATACAGACACCGGTCGGCCCGCCGGACCGCTCCGCCAGCAAGGTGCCGAGACGGGCGTATCCGGTTGCGTCGTCGCTCACCTCGCAGACGTCCAGCAGCCGGCCAGCGTCGTCAACGACCGCGACCGTAAGCCATGCGCCCGCGGCCGCCGGCTGAGCCCTCAGCTCAGCCGATGCCAGACCGCAGTACACCCGCACGAGCGCCACGGCAGTGCCCTCCTCCCGGGACTGCAGCATCGTTCCCCACGGCCGAACCACGTCGGCCGTGGCTTTCGGTGTGGACGAGCGCCGAACAACACCCGCAGTCGTGTGCCAAGGTTTGATGCTCCCTGGTCGTGCTCACTCGCGCCAGACCACAGCGCCGGATATCTTCCCGATGATCGTGCGCCATCCAAGTGTTGCCTGTTGTGCCCCGATTTTGCGTAGCCGGCGGCGGGCGAGGAAGCCACCGAGACCTCCGCCGGCGTTGGCGCGCAGCGCCTCGTCGAGGTCGTCCAGCGGCGAGCCGGGCGCCAGGGCCGTCTGGATCGCCTCCAGGCGCAGGGCGTACGCGAGGTCGCGCGCGATCTCACCGGCCTCGATGAGCAGGTCGGCGTCCCAGGTGTCGTGGCCGCCGCGCAGGTTGTCCACCACCAGGTCCAGCTCGTAGGTGTCCTCCTCCAGCGGGACCACGTCCTCCGGCCGCAGCCGCGCGGCAACGTCCGTCCAGGTGTCGAGCTGGGCCAGGTCATGCTCGGCGCCGGAACGGACGAACTCCACCAGCGACTCGGGCGTACGGAACAGCAGCAGCTTCCCGCGGTGGCTGAGGAAGACCGGGACCTCCTCGGTGTCGGCCTCGTCGGCCTCGTCCTGCTCCTCGATGTCCTCGGGCTCGTCCTGCTCGTCGACCTCGCCCGCGGCCCGGCGCTGCCGCCCGCGCCCGGCGCCCGGCTCCTCGCTCTCCTCGGCGACCAGCTCGGCGAACTCCTCGTCGAGGATGACCACCTCGTCCTCGTCGACCGGTCGCGGCGGGCCGAGCCGGGCGAACGGGTCGTCCTCGTCCGCTTCCGCGGCGGTGGGGGTCAGCTCGCCCGCCGGCCGGTACGCCCGCAGCGTGTAGCCGGTCCCGCGGGGGAGCGCTATCTCGATCGGGTCGATGCGCGAGCGCGCCCACAGCGCAGTGGTCTCGGCGTCCCGCCCGGTGCTGCCCACCCCGTCCGGCCCGGCGTCGTCGGATGGGTAGTCCTCCGACAGGTCGCCACCGGCCAGGTCCTCGTCCCCCGCGCCGGAACCTCCCGCCGGGACCGCGCCACCGGGGCCGGCCGATGCGGCACCCGCCCCGTCGGTGTCCTCGGTGTTGCGCCGGCCGGATGACTGGCGGGCCACGGCGACCTCCGTACGCGAGTCGGATCTTTATGGCTGCGTGACCCACCCTAGTTGGCCGGGTGTCCGGGCGATGTCCGTACCCCGCCACCCGGCCCCATCACACCCCTTTGGGGTGCCAGACCGTCTTCGTCTCCAGCAGCGCGGTCATCCGCTCGATGCCCGGCTCGGCCGCCCAGTCCACCTCGTGCGGTGCCGGACGCAGCACCCGTTTGAGGTTCTCCGCGGCCGCCTCCTCCAGCTGCCGGGCCAGCTCCGGGTCATCCACTCCGGACAGGTCAAGCGCGTTGACGTCCATATGGGACGCGAGCCACGGCGCGGTCTCGGCCACCCGGCCGGTCAGCACGTTGACCACCCCGCCGGGCAGGTCCGAGGTGGCCAGGACCTCGGCGAGGCTGACCGCGGGCAGCGGGCGTGGCTCGGACACGAGCACCACCACGGTGTTGCCGCCGACGATCGCCGGGGCGACGACGCTGACCAGGCCGAGCAGGGACGGCTGGGCCGGCGCGACCACGCCCACCACGCCGGTGGGCTCCGGCGCGGAGAGGTTGAAGTACGGCCCGGCGACCGGGTTGGCGCCGCCGTACACCTGGGCGATCTTGTCGGACCAGCCCGCATACCACACCCAGCGGTCCACCGCCGCGTCCACCGTGGACTCGTCCTCGCCGAACGCGGTGACCTCGTCCACGAACTGGGCCCGCCGCCCCTCCATCAGCTCGGCGACCCGGTAGAGGATCTGCCCCCGGTTGTAGGCGGTCGCGCCGGACCACTTCGGCACCGCCGCCCGGGCGGCGACCACCGCGTCCCGCACGTCCTTGCGCGAGGCC
>DASSUC010000225.1:0-2146 GCA_035707405.1 Micromonosporaceae bacterium
ACGTCGACGTGTGGGTCCTCGACGAGGGCGACGACCCGGCGGTCAAGGCGATGGCCGCCCGGCTGGGCGTACGGCACTTCAGCCGCCGGGGCCGGCCGGAGTACAACCAGCCGGACGGGGCGTTGCGGGCCCGGACCAAGGCGGGCAACCACAACGCCTGGCGGGCCGAGCACGAGCACGACTACGGCGTGGTCGCCCAGATGGACCCCGACCACGTGCCGCTGCCGTGCTTCCTCGAGCGGACGCTGGGGTACTTCCGCGACCCCGACGTCGCCTTCGTCGTCGCACCCCAGGTCTACGGCAACATGTACGACAACTGGGTGGCCCACGGCGCGTCCGTGCAGCAGTACCTGTTCAGCGGGGTGGTGGAGCGCGGCGGCAACGGCCTGGACGCCCCGCTGCTCATCGGCACCAACCACCTCTACCGGCCGCAGGCATGGGCGCAGGTCGGCGGCTACCAGGACTCCATCATCGAGGACCACCTGACGAGCATGTGCGTGCAGGCGGCCACCAACCCGGCCACCGGCAACCGGTGGAAGGGGGTCTACACCCCGGACGTGCTCGCCGTCGGCGAGGGGCCCACCTCCTGGGCGGACTACTTCAACCAGCAGAAGCGCTGGGCGTACGGGATCTGGGAGATCCTGCTGACCCGCAAGCGCGAGGTACGGCGGGGGCTCACCCCCCGGCAGCGGCTGCTCTACGGCTGCGTGCAGCTCTACTACCCGAGCGTCGCCACCACGCTGCTGCTGGGCAACCTCGCCACCGCCATGTACCTGCTGTTCGGCGTCGCCTCGATCGAGCTGCACGGCCTGACCTGGCTCACCCTGTGGTCGGCCAGCCTGGGCAGCTGGTTCCTGCTGTGGTTCTGGCTGCGCCGGTTCAACCTCGCCGCCCACGAGCGGGAGGAGGTCGGGGTGCCCGGCATGGTGCTCGCGCTCTTCGCCGGGCCGGTCTACCTCGCCGCCGCCACCGCGGCCGTGCTGCGCCGCCCGCTCGCCTACGCGGTCACCGCAAAGGGCACGCTGCGGACGACCGAGTCGCTGGCCACGTTCCGGCTGCACCTGTGGTGGGCCGCGGCCGCCGCGGCCCTGCTCGCCGCCAGCTTCGTCCTCGACCACGACTACCTGGCCCTGCGCGTGTGGTCCGCGCTGACGCTCCTCACCGGCCTGGCCCCACCGGTCCTGGCCGGCCTGTCCGCGCTCGCCGACCGCTGGCGCCAGCACGCCACCCCCCAGGCCGATGTCGGCACGGTCCGGGCCACAGCCGCGGTCGACGGCCGCGGGAAGGCCCCCTCCCGCGCCACCGCCACGGTCTACGGCCGGCGGAAGGTCCGTGCCCAGGCCCCGGTCACCGCCGCCGCCAGGCGCAAGGTGCCGACCTGGTCCGTGCGCTACGACGACGACGGCCACCACGAGTGGCACGGTGACGAGCCCGACGAGTGGCGAGACCGCCTGGAGGAGATCACCGTAGACTCCGCGGCCGGACGGCCGGACAGCCGGCGGGTGAGAATGTGGCTCTACCACCCGCCCGCGATGGGCATCGCCCGGGTCGGCACGGCCCGCAGCAGCGGCCCCCCACCACAGCAGGAGCCGGAGGACGCATGAGGCCGCCCCGGGTGCACCTCAATGCCGGGCGCATCACCCGGCGCGCTGCTACCGTCGGCCCCATGCGCATTTTGCCAGGTAAACAGGGGGGTTGGCCTGGCCGGCGGGGCATCGGCCGCACGTCGGTCGTGTTCGCCATGGCCCTCGGCTGCCTCGTCGCAGCCACCGCCCCGGCCTCCGCTGTCAACGCGACACACCCGACGGTGGTCAGCGAGGACCCGGCGAACCACACGCCGCACATGCTCGACGGCACCGTCTACAAGGTCCTCCAGATCGGTGACCGGGTCTACGCCGGCGGGTCGTACACCCGGGTCCGCAACGCCAGCTCGACCACCGAGTACGCCCGCCGCTACCTGGTCGCCTTCAACCGGGTCACCGGGCAGCTGGACCTGGCGTTCAACCCGGTCCTCGACGGTGCGGTGCACTCGCTGGTGGCGGCGCCCGACGGGCGGTCGCTCTACGCCGGGGGCAGCTTCCGGACCGTCAACGGTACGACGTCGCGCAGCGTGACCCGGCTGGACGCGGCGACCGGGGCGCGCTGG
>DASSUC010000226.1:0-4821 GCA_035707405.1 Micromonosporaceae bacterium
CGCCGGCCATAGGAGGTCAGCACAAGTGGCCAAACAGGTCCAGCAGCTGGATCGGGTGGTCATCCGATTCGCCGGCGACTCCGGTGACGGCATGCAGCTCACCGGTGACCGGTTCACCTCCGAAACCGCCCAGCTCGGCAATGACATCTCGACGCTGCCCAACTTCCCCGCCGAGATCCGCGCGCCCGCCGGCACGCTGCCGGGCGTGTCGAGCTTCCAGGTGCACTTCGCCGACTTCGACATCCTCACCCCGGGTGACGCGCCCAACGTGCTGGTCGCCATGAACCCCGCGGCGCTCAAGGCCAACCTTCCCGACCTGCCGCGCGGCGCGACCATCATCGTCAACACCGACGAGTTCACCAAGCGCAACCTGACCAAGGTCGGCTACGCCGCCAACCCGATCGAGGACGGCTCGCTGGACGGCTATGCCGTGCACCCGGTGGGCCTGACCTCGATGACGGTCAAGGCGCTCGAGGACCAGGCGGTGTCCAAGAAGGACGCTGAGCGGGCCAAGAACATGTTCGCCCTGGGCCTGCTCTCCTGGCTCTACTCGCGCCCGCACACCTCGACGATCTCCTTCCTGGAGCGCAAGTTCGCCTCGCGCCCGGAGCTGGTCGCGGCGAACGTGGCCGCCTTCAACGCCGGCTGGGCGTTCGGCGAGACGACCGAGACCTTCGCTGTGCGCTACGAGGTGAAGCCGGCCCGCCTGCGGCCGGGCAACTACCGCAACATCACCGGCAACACCGCCCTGGCGCTCGGGCTGGTGGCCGCCGGGGTCCGCTCCGGCCTGCCGGTCTTCCTCGGCGCCTACCCGATCACCCCGGCCTCGGACATCCTGCACGAGCTGAGCAAGCACAAGAAGTTCGGCGTCACCACCGTGCAGGCCGAGGACGAGATCGCCGCGATCGGGGCGGCGCTCGGCGCCTCGTACGGCGGCGCCCTGGGCGTGACCACGACCTCCGGCCCCGGCGTCGCGCTCAAGGGCGAGACGATCTCGCTCGCGGTGGCGCTGGAGCTGCCGCTGATCATCGTGGATGTGCAGCGGGCCGGGCCGTCCACCGGCATGCCCACCAAGACCGAGCAGGCCGACCTGAGCATGGCGCTGTTCGGCCGGCACGGCGAGGCACCGGTGGCCGTGGTCGCGGCGTGCTCGCCGGCCGACTGCTTCTACGCGGCGATCGAGGCGGCCCGGATCGCGCTGACCTACCGCACTCCGGTGGTGCTGCTCTCCGACGGCTACCTGGCCAACGGCTCGGAGCCGTGGCTGCTGCCGGACGTCGCCGACCTGCCCGACCTGCGGGTGCCGTTCGCCACCGCGCCGAACGCCGAGGACGGCCGGTTCCTGCCCTATCTTCGTGACCCGGTGACGATGGCCCGGCCGTGGGCGGTGCCCGGCACGCCCGGCCTGGAGCACCGCATCGGCGGCCTGGAGAAGGCCGACAAGACCGGTGACATCTCGTACGACCCGGCGAACCACGACTTCATGGTGCGCACACGGGCGGCCCGCATCGAGGCGATCGACGTGCCCCCGCTGGAGCTGGACGACCCGGACGGGGCGGCCCGGGTGCTGGTGCTCGGCTGGGGCTCCACCTACGGGCCGGTCGGCGCCGCCTGCCGCAACCTGCGCCAGCGGGGCATGTCCATCGCCCACGCGCACCTGCGCCACCTCTCCCCGCTGCCGGGCAACGTGGCCGAGGTGCTGCGCCGCTTCGAGCGGGTGGTCGTCCCGGAGATGAACCTCGGCCAGCTGGCCCAGGTGGTCCGGGGCCGGTTCCTGATCGACGTGATCGCTTACAACCAGGTCCGCGGCCTGCCGTTCACCGCCGCGGAGCTGGAGTCGATGTTGGAGGACGTGGTCAAGAATGGCTGAGCCCGTCGCGTTGAAGCTGACCGCGAAGGCCTTCAAGTCCGACCAGGAGGTGCGCTGGTGCCCGGGCTGCGGTGACTACGCGATCCTCGCCGCCGTTCAGGCGTTCATGCCGGAGCTGGGCATCCCCCGGGAGCGCATCGTCTTCGTCTCCGGCATCGGGTGCTCCTCGCGGTTCCCGTACTACATGGACACGTACGGCATGCACTCCATCCACGGGCGGGCACCGGCGATCGCGACCGGGCTGTCGGTGAGCCGGCCGGACCTGTCGGTGTGGGTGGTCACCGGCGACGGTGACGCGCTGTCGATCGGCGGCAACCACCTCATCCACGCGCTGCGCCGCAACGTCAACATGAAGATCCTGCTGTTCAACAACCGGATCTACGGGCTGACAAAGGGCCAGTACTCACCGACCTCCGAGCTTGGCAAGATCACTAAGTCGACCCCGTCCGGCTCGGCGGACTCCCCGTTCAACCCGATCTCGCTGGCGCTGGGCGCCGAGGCCACGTTCGTGGCCCGGACCATCGACTCCGACCGCAAGCACCTCCAGTCCGTGCTGCGCGCCGCGGCCGAGCACACCGGCTCGGCGTTCATCGAGATCTACCAGAACTGCAACATCTTCAACGACGGCGCGTTCGAGGCGTTGAAGGAGCCGGAGACCCGGGAGGACTTCACGATCCGGCTGGAGCACGGGCAGCCGATCACGTTCGGCAAGAACGGCGAGTGGTGCGTGGTCCACCCGCCGGGCGGCTTCGGGCTCGAGGTGCGCGAGACCGCCTCGGTCGACCCGGGCGAGGTCGTCGTCCACGACCGGACCGTGGCCGAGCCGGCGTACGCGTTCGCGCTGTCCCGGCTGCCCGGGCTGGACCTGCGGCATACGCCGATCGGGGTGTTCCGCGCCGTGGACCGGCCGTCCTACGACGACCTGGTGCGCAGCCAGATCGGCAAGGCCAAGGGCAAGCTGACCGGCTCGCCAGAGGCCGAGCTGGCCGGCCTGCTCAGCTCCGGCGACACCTGGACGATCTTGTAGGACAGGCCACCTCGACAGGCAGAGTCGACGGATCTGGCAGCACGTGGCCGCGCGCTAGTCTCCGGGCGCTCCGAGGTCAAGTTGGCGTGTCTGCGGCCGGGCAACCACCGCAACATGACCGGAAAACACACCTACTATGGGTACATATGTTCCGAATGCCGTAGTCGTGCCGGAGCTTTCCAGGCTGCGGATGGCCGTCCGCCGGCCGTACCGAGCCTTACGACCGCTCCGATGCGCCCATGATCGCGATCTCAGCGCCAAAAGTGCAGTCTGGCTAAGCTTTTAGCGCTGAGATCGCGATCATGACGGCCCTGTCGCGACGAAAAGCCACCTGGCCCACAAGGTCGACCGGAAAACACACCTACTATGGCTTATATGTCCCGATTTCATGCCGCCGTGGCGTTCTCCGGGGCAGCATGGGGGCAGGGTAGTTGACAGCCTCCGGTGATGGCATGCAACTCACCGGGTACCGGTTCACCTCCAAAACCGCACAGCTTGGCCACGACCTCTCGACGCTGCCCAACTTCCCCGCCGAGATCCACACCGGCGACGCCCCCCAACGTGCTGGCCGCGATGAACCCGGCGGCACTCAAGGCCAACCTCGCCGACCTGCCGCGGGGAGCCACCATCATCGTCAACACCGACGAGCCCCCCCAACTTGACCAAGGTCCACTACGCCGCCAACCCGGTCGAGGACGGCTCCCTGGACACATCACCGAAACCCAGAAACACCCCGAGGGCTTGCGCTCGGCGTACCGGATGGTGAAGGTTTTCACCCAAGAGTGCGGAGCCGGCGGAGATTGCCGCCGCGTGTCGCGCCCGGACCCGAGCAAAGGAGCCCCGCATGAGCTTCTCCCGGCGCCGGCTCATGGCCGCGGCCCTCGGCGCCGCCATCACCAGCACCCTCGTCGCCGCGGCTCCGGCCACCGCCGCGCCTTGGACCACCGACCCGGCCGGCTGCTCGGTCGACCCGGCCAGGCCGAAGCGGCAGCTGCGCGCGATGTGGATCGCGAGCGTCACCAACATCGACTGGCCCACCCGGGCCTCCGGCACGGCGCCCGACCGCATCGCCCGGCAGCAGGCCGAGTACCGCGGCTGGCTCGACCTGGCCCAGCGGCTCAACCACAACGCGGTCATCGTGCAGGTGCGGCCCACGGCCGACGCGTTCTGGCCGTCGCCGTTCGAGCCGTGGTCGGAGTATCTGGTCGCGCGCGGCGCACGGGGGCAGGACCCGGGCTGGGACCCGCTGGCCTTCCTCGTTGACGAGGCGCACCAGCGCAACCTCGAGTTCCACGCCTGGTTCAACCCGTACCGGGTGAGCATGCCGGTCGGCACCGGCGACCCGACCGCCGCCGGTGCCGACATCAACAAGCTGGCGCCGGGCCACCCGGCCCGGGCGCATCCGGACTGGGTCCAGGCCTACCCGGTCAACGCGGCCGGCAGCCGGCTCTACTACAACCCGGGCATCCCCGAGGTACGGCGCTTCGTGCAGGACGCGATGATGGACGCGGTCGCCCGCTACGACATCGACGGCGTGCACTTCGACGACTACTTCTACCCGTACCCGGCGGCCGGGCAGGACTTCGCCGACGACGCCACGTTCGCGCAGTACGGCGCCGGCTTCACCAGCAAGGGCGACTGGCGGCGGCACAACATCAACCTGCTGGTGCAGGAGTTCGGGCTGCGCATCAAGGCCGCCAAGCCGTGGGTGAAGTTCGGGATCAGCCCGTTCGGCATCTGGCGTAACCGGACCACCGACCCGCTCGGCTCGGACACCGCCGGGCTCCAGTCCTACGACGCCATCTACGCCGACACGCGTACCTGGGTCAAGCAGGAGTGGGTGGACTACATCCTGCCCCAGGTCTACTGGCACATCGGCTTCGCCATCGCCGACTACGCCAAGCTGGTGCCGTGGTGGGCGGAC
>DASSUC010000227.1:0-2365 GCA_035707405.1 Micromonosporaceae bacterium
CGCGCTGCGCAGGTACTGCCGGAACCGGTGCGCCTCGTACGGCGGCTTCTGCGGCGGCACGCCCAGCATGATCGGGTCGTCCCGGTGGTAGACCGCCGCCACCCGGAACACCGGCTCGTCCCGGCTGCCCGACGCGTAGTACCCGGTCCACTCGCCGAACGGCCCTTCCGGCCGGGTCTCGTCCGCGTGCAGGAAGCCCTCGATGGCGATCTCGGCGCGGCTCGGGATCGGCAGGCCGGTCACCGGCCCCCGGACGCACTCCAGCGGCTCGCCCCGCATCCCGCCGACCCATTCAAACTCGCTCAGCCCGGGTGCCATCTCCAGCGCGCTGGCCAGGAACAGCAACGGGTCCATGCCGGCCAGGACCACCGCAGGCATCGGCTCGCCCCGCTCGAACCACCGGTCCCGGTGCAACCGGCCGTGCTTGCCGGGCGAGATGTAGAGCCCGGTGCTCGACCTGTCGTGCACCATCACCCGGTACGTGCCGGTGTTGACCCACGCCTCGTTGTCCGGGTCGCGGGTCAGCACGCAGTCCCCGGTGCCGAGGTAGCGACCGCCGTCGCCGGGGTGCCAGAGCGGGGTGGGGAAGGCCAGCAGGTCCACCTCGTCCCCGCGGAAAACGTTCTCCATCACCGGTCCGGTGTCCACATAGCGGTGTGGCACCGGCCGGGTCTGGTCCATCAGCCGTTCCCAGGCGTCCATCAGCTCCCAGGTGCCGATGCCGGCCGGCAGGCCCAGGCTCACCGCCAGCCGGGAGCGCTCCCCCTGGGCATTGACCAGGATCCGGTACCCGGCCGGGAAGCCGGGGATCCGGTCGAAGAGCACCGCCGGCGCGCCGTCGGTGTGGTGCAGCATCTCGGTGATCGGCCCGATGTCCCGGTCCCGGTCGGCGCCCTCGACCACCCGCAGCTCGCCGAGCGCGTCCACCATGCCCAGCCAGTCCCGAAGGTCGCGGTGCGGGCCTCCGGAGACCGCCCGGGCCCGCAGCTGCTCCCGCTCCGCGTCCGGCGTGCCCAGCCGTACCAGTTGCGCGGCCTCCACCGCCAACCTCCTCCGTCGCGGTTCAGACCGGCCACTCATCGGCGAGCAGCCGGGGCACCACCGGTTCCAGGATGCGCAGCGTGACTCCCCACAGCAGCTCGTCGCCGAGCGCGATGACCGGCACCGTGCGCGGCTCGGGCCAGCTCGGGAACGACATGAGTTCCTCGCCACGCAGCGCGGGGTCGGCGAGGTCGGTCACCGCCACATCGACCACGCCGGCGATCTCGTCAGCGGACAGCCGCCAGCGCTGCTCGGGCGAGGTGATCCGGGCCAGCACCGGCGTGATGCTGAACCCGGTGGTCCGGGTGTCCACCGCCGGTAGCTCGGCGAGGACCTGGACATCGTCCGGGGACAGGCCGATCTCCTCGTACGCCTCGCGCAGCGCGGTGGCCACCAGGTCGGCGTCCCCCGGCTCGCGGCTGCCGCCCGGCAGCGCGAGCTGGCCGGCGTGCTGCCCGCGCTCGGTCCGGCGGACCAGCACGATACGCAGCACGCCGGCGTCGTCCCGGTAGACCGGCAGCAGCACCGCGGACTCCCGGCGCGGTTGGGTCACGCGGCCCGCACCAGCTCACCGAGGCGGTAGCGCTGCACCTTGCCGGAGACGGTGCGGGGAAGCGAGGGGACGATCCGCACCCAGCGCGGCCGGCGCCGCCCGTCGAGCCGGCTCTCGACCAGGTCCGCGAGCTCGGCCTCCAGGCTGTCCGGTGCGGCCGCGTCCGGTGCCGCGAGCACCACGCAGGCCAGCACGCCGGGGCCGGCATCGTCCACAGTGGTCCGGGTGACCGCGGCCTCGCGTACGGCCGGGTGCGTCTCGATCACCTCCTCGATCTCCACCGGCGAGACCCAGCCCTCGTCGAACCACATGTCGTCGGAGCGGCCCGCGTGCCAGAAGTAGCCGTCGGCGTCCTGCCGGTACTTGTCCCCGGTGTTGACCCACTCGCCGACGATCGTCTCCCGGGTCCTGGCCCGGTTGCGCCAGTAGCACAGGAAGGTCGATCCGCCGCGCAGCTGCAGGTCGCCGACCTCGCCGGGGGAGACCTGGCGGCCGTCCTCGTCCACCAGCCGGGCCTCGTAGCCCGGCACCACCTCGCCGCTGGACCCGGGCCTCGCGCGCCCGGGCCGGTTGCAGAGGTAGATGTGCAGCGCCTCGGTGGACCCGGTGCCCTCCAGGACCTCCACGCCGTACCGGGCGACGAACTGCTCGCGCAGCCGCGGGTCGAGCCGGTCCCCGGAGCACACCGCGAGCCGGGCGGCCCGAAGCTGCTCGGCCGGCACCTGGTCGAGCAGCTCGCGATAGTTGACCGGGCGGCCGAAGAGCAGGGTG
>DASSUC010000228.1:0-5418 GCA_035707405.1 Micromonosporaceae bacterium
CGGGCAGGCAGTGCAGCAGGCAGTTCAGGCCCACCGAGCCGAAGCTGTGTGCCGGCAGGGCGATCGGCTCCAGCACGTTGGCCTGGTGGGTGTCGACCTGGTAGCGGGCCAGCCGCCGGGCGGCGACGGCCAGGCAGTTGGGGTTCATGTCGAGCAGGGTGATCCGCGGCGCCGGCGCCGGGAACCGGCACCGGTTGAGGAAGTACCCAGTGCCGATGCCGACATCCAGGTGGTCCGCGGAGGCGTACGTGTCGTACAGCGCCTGGATCCGGCTGCTCGGGCACCGCCACGCCATGGGCTGGGCGATGCGAATGATGCCGGTGTCGTAGATGGCGAGGATGCGCCTGCTGTAGACGGCCTGGCCCGGGCCGGCGTCCAACCGGTCGACCGGTGGGTCACCGGTCATCGCCGCTCCCGTTACCGAGCCGGGCGTAGCAGTCCTTAGCGCGGTCCACGCCCGCATCCTGCCCGGCCACCACTTCCAATGTCCAGACCCATCCCGTGCAGGCTCGCGTCAGCTGGTCTGTTCGGCCAGGGCGACGAGGATGCCCGCAGGGCCGCGGAGGTAGCAGAGCCGGTAGATGTTCTCGTACCGCGTCACCTCGCCGAGGAGCTCGGCACCGTGGGTGCGCAGGCGGGCGACGGTGTCGTCGATGTCGTCGACGGCGAACATGACACGATGCAGGCCAAGCGTGTTGGGTGGCGGGTTCTCCGGCTCGCCGCCGACCGCCGCGGGGGTGTGGTACTTCGTCAGCTCCAGCTTGCTGTGGCCGTCCGGGGTCCGCATCATCGCGATGTCGGTCCGGACGCCGTCGAGTCCGACGATGCGGTCCACCCAAGGGCCTTCGACCTGCCCCTTGCCTTCCAGTTCCATGCCGAGCTCGGTGAAGAACGCGACAGCGGCATCCAGGTCATTGACGACGATGGCGACGTTGTCCATCCGCTGAATGGTCATGCCTCCGAGCGTAGACAGCGGCGAGCTGCCGGTCGCGCTGAAGAAGGCTGTGTGCTGGCTGGACCACCCTCGCCCAGACACGGGAGGGACCGCCCAGAACTGTCAGGTGCTCGCCCGCAGCGGCAACGGCGACCGGGTCTTCGTCGGCCGGTCGTTGGACTCGATGTTCGACCTGCTCAGTGGTGCTCTTGCCGATCATGGCGACCAGCGGGGACTGCGCCGGGCGGCCGGACCCGACCGCGACCGGCGCACCCGTCAGGCGCTCGCCGAAGCCGCAAACACTCGTCGTCTACGGCCGCAGCCGGTCCGGCCGCCAGGCTCTGGCCCGGGCCATCGGCCACGAGCCCACTCTGGCCCAGCCCTGGCTGCGCACCCTCGTCACCGGCCTCAACAGCGGCGGCTGAGCTGTCCTCCTCCAGGATCCACCTTCACGCCGCGACGCGTACGCTCGTGCCGCCGGTAAGGCATTGTGGAGTCCCAGGCGTTGGAGTACGGCCGGTGCACCGACGGGGCGGAGCGCGGGCGGTGGGGCGTACCTGTGTTCACTGTGGCGGTGGACCGTCAACGGCTCAGCAGCATCGCGCACGCGCACCACCCGATCGCGGCCCCGATCCTCGGTGTCAACGTCAACCGGCTCCTGCGTCGGGCGGACCGGCAGCCGGCGGCCCGGATCCTCGACCTCGGCTGCGGTCAGGCAGCCTGGGCGTTGCAGGCCCTGGCCCACTACCCGGACGGCCACGCGGACGCCGTAGACGTCAGCCGGTACGCCCTCGACCGTGCCGCGGAAGCCGCCGCTGAGCGCGGCCTGGCCGACCGGCTCACCCTGCACGAGCGCGACGTTCGCACGTACGTGCCCGACGGCGACTACGACCTGGTGCTGTGCGTCGGGTCGACACACGCGTTCGGTGGGTTCGCCGGGGCGCTGCGGCTGGCCGGCCGGCACGTGCGCGCGGACGGCGTCCTGCTGGTCGGTGAGGGTTTCTGGCAGGCCCCGCCGACCGAGCCGGCACTGGCCGCGCTCAACGTGACGCCGCAGGACCTCACCGACCTCGCCGGCTTGGTCGCCGCCGCCGAACAAGCCGGTTGGACACCGGTGTACGCCCATGTCAGCGACGCCGCCGAGTGGGACAACTACGAGTGGTCATGGGTAGGTTCGCTCACCGAGTGGGCACTGGACAACCCCGGCCATCCGGACGCCGCCGAGGCGCTTACCATGGCCCGGGAGCACCGCGACCAGTGGCTGCACGGGTACCGCAACGTCCTGGGCTTCGTGACGCTGGTGCTACGCCGTGCCGGATCGTCGGCGACATGATGATCCCGTGGTCAAGACCTCGCCGGTACTACTTTGGTCGCGTTGCAGCTGCGGCACTCTGGATGCGTACGCCCTGAGGAGGTACGCGGCACCGCCCGGCGGCGCAGGTGTCCGCGAGCCACGGCGGCCGTTGCCGTACGCACCGGCGGGTGCGACCGCTATCGCTGCCCGATGAGGAGCCACCACGGCGAGCGGTCGCGCTCTGGGCGCGGTGCCGGGACATGCGCGCTCAACGTCCCACCCGACGTCGACCTGGTCACGCCGCAAGAAGCTTCACACCTACCAGCGCCCTCACGGTTCGGCGGGGGCCAGGCTGGCCCAGCTTCGCTCGTCGCACCACCGAGATGCCGGGTCGACGTACGGCCGGAGCCACCGGCCAAGCTCCCCGTCGCCGGGGCCGCGCAGCTCGTCGGCGGCTACCCTGCGGGCGACTCCGGCCAGCACATCGGCGACCTGGACGCGCGCGTCCAAGCGCGAGTCGACCTGCCGGAAGGCGAGAGGCTGTCCGGGCGGCAGGAGCTGGCGCTCCAGCCGCCGCACGCGCCGCTCGGTCAACGCGGACTGCTCGTCGTGGACGATCGAGACGGCCTGACCTGCCCGGGCCCAGTGCAGGATCGTGCTGGCCAGCGCGGGGATCAAGGGCTCCAGCGCCGGCTGCACGACCCGGTTGTCGATCAGCCGGGCACGCGCGGCATAGGCACTGGGCCGCGCCAGCCGAAGCTCGTTGAGGACCGCGTTGACCCGGTCGTCGCCGTCGAGCCGCCGGAGCGCCTCGACGAGATCGGCGAAGTCGTCGACCGGCTCGCGCACGTTGCGCGGCTTCCACGTGCGCAGGACCGCGTTGGCCGCCACCAGGAAGGCCCGCCACCGGTCACCGCCGAACGTCGCCGGACCGCGCCGGCAGATGGTGAGCGCCATTGCGGCGAGTCGCTGGTCCACGACCAGCCCTGCGCTCGCCGCGTCGGCGGAGTGCCCCAGGAAGAGGTCGATGACCCTGCCGACGACGAAGTAGGCCTTCTCCGTGAGATGGACCCTGGCATTGCCGTGGAGGGGCCCGTCCGGGCCGAGCAGCCACCGCACCGCAGACCGTCGGCCCGTACGGAGCACGTGCGACGCCTTGTACTCCCGGGCACGCTGGTGACCGGAGTGTCCCGGTTGGACGCTGAGCTCGTGCATGCACTCCGCGGCAGTCTCGACGCTCAGCCGCACGCTGGCGTACGCGACGACGTCCGAGCTTCCCGCGACGAGGTTGGCGCCCTCCCAGCCCGACTCGTCGCAGGCGATCTCGTGGGCAGGCCGAGTGGCGCGATGTTTTGTATCCACGATTGTCTGCTCCTGGGTGCTCTGAACCGATGGGGTCGATCGACTACGGACCGACGCCCACATCGGTGGAGCACTCAGGAGACATGGAGGCATCATCGGCGCCTGGGCTCTGCTCCCGCCACCGACTTTTCCGCCAGCCAGGCCAGGAGCGTGCGTCGGGAGCGAGGCGGTGGCGGTAGATAGGCTAGCGCGGTGAAGGTCGTCATCGCCGGTGGGTCCGGCGCGTTGGGCAGGCGGCTGTGTGACGACCTCGAAAGTCGAGGGCACCAGGTCGTCGTCCTGACCCGGCGGGTACGTCCAGACCGCCCGTACCGCCAGGTCGAGTGGGACGGCAGGACGGTTGGTGCGTGGAGCGTCGAGCTCGACGGCAGCGCGGTGGTCAACCTGGCCGGTGAGCTGGTCGACCGGCGGCCGACCCCGACGAATGTGCAGCTGCTGACCCGCTCCCGGGTTGAGCCGACCCGCGCGCTGGTTGCGGCGATGGCGGGCCTGCCGGCACGCGTACCGGTGTTGGTGCAGGCCAGCACCCTTGCCATCTACGGCGACGCCGGTGATCGGGTGCTGGACGAGTCGGCCGCGCCTGCGGACGGCCCGCCGCAGATGGCGGGTGTGGCCCGCGCCTGGGAGGCCGCCGCCGCTGGTGCCCGGGCGGACCGCCTCGTGGTCCTGCGGACCGGCATCGTGCTCGACAACGACACGCCGGCACTGGACCGGCTGTCCTCGCTGGTGCGCTGGGGGCTCGGCGGTCGTGTCGCCTCCGGCCGCCAGTGGGTCAGCTGGGTCCATATCGATGACTGGTTGGCCATCGTGCGGGCGGCCCTCGCCCCCGTGACCGGCGCGGGCGAGGGCCTCATTCATGCCACAAGTCCGCATCCGGTACGCAACATGGAGCTGATGGCCGCCCTGCGCAAGGTCCTGCGCCGGCCGCCGGCGCCACCGACGCCGGCGGCGCTGGTCCGCCTCGGCGCGGTCCTTCTCCGCACCGACCCTGCCCTGGCCCTCACGGGTCGCCGGGCCGTACCCGCGCGGCTGCTCGCCGCCGGGTTCCGCTTCACGCACCCCCAGCTGGACGAGGCACTGGCCGACCTTTTGGTAGACAGACAGCCTGCACCGTAGGAGTCAGTTACCGCACGGTGCCACGTTGCGCCACGCCTCCACAGTGTCGTTGACGGCCTGCACGCCGCTGCCGCCGTAGGCGAGGGTGAGCTGGCGGTTGGACAGCTCCGTGCACGCCGGTGGTGGGCCTTTCTCGACGTGGTCCCAGTCGCCCAGCGTGTACTTGTACTCGATCTGCGTCGACTCCTTGCCGGTCAGGCTGATCCGCCAGTGCGTCGCGTCGACCCGGGTGAGGACCACCCCGCCCGGGTCCCACTGCGGCAGGTCGCCGTCGAGGCGGTCGAGGAAGCCGGCGATGTGGACCGAACGGCCGGTGCCGTCGGTCGAGGCGGGCACGGTGACGTCGAAGACGACGGTCACCGTACGCAGCTGCGCGGTCGCGCTCACCTCGTTCGAGGGCCCGGAGCGGTTCCAGGAGGTGTCGACCGACCGGACCACGTAGAAGTACGTCCCGCCTTCGGTGACCGTCGTGTCCACGTACCCGGTACCGGTCACCAGGGCGACGGTCTGGTACGGCCCGCCGGACGCGCCCGCCCGGCGTACCTCGTAGCCGTGCAACGTGGGGTCGGCTACCGCGTCCCAGCGCAGCCCGACCCCTGCCGGTGAGGCGGTGGTGACCGCCAGCCCGGTGGGGGCCTGCGGCGGGGTCGTGTCGCCGCTCGGCACGACGGTGAGCGAGCCTGCCTGGCTCGGCGAGTAGCCGTCGCCGGTC
>DASSUC010000229.1:0-7485 GCA_035707405.1 Micromonosporaceae bacterium
CCTCAGCGTGTCAGCGGGCGGGGTCGCCGGACTGTGCTGCCCGGGTCAGGTGCGTGACCAGGGCGGCGGCCGCAGCCAGCAGTGACCCTGCGGCCGCGATGTCCACCGGCCAGAGGCCCGTCCCCATCGGTACGCCGAAGAAGCCAGGGTCGACACCGAAGAGCACAGTCGAGTGTGGAGTGACGGAGCTGACCACGAACAAGAACCCGAGGATCCCGAAGAACGCGGCCACGACCAACGGGAACCGCCGGGGAGCCGGTGCCAGCCCGGTCGCTCGTACGACGAGCCGTCGTACGAGCAGGACCGCCGTGGCCGTCAGGAGCACGACCAGGCCGGCCACGGCGTTGGCCCGCATGTCCGGCGTGCCCCAGGTGCACGCGATGCTGGTCCCCGGTGGGAGGAAGACGCCCTGGAGGTCGGAGCAGGCCGGCGCCTGCGGCGGATCCACGCGCAGCAGGACGGCGAGCTCCACCGCCTTTGCCAGGTAGGTCAGCCCCAGTACGAGCAGCCCGAGCCCGGCCAGGACCCAGGCACCGGACAGCACTGACCCGAGCAGGCTGCCCCGGCCGGCGCGGCGGAGCTGGCCGGCGATCAGGGCCGGTGGGCCGAAGCGGGTGACCGCGTCATGCTCGGCTTGGGCGACCGGCAGCCCCCGGGCGACGGCATCGGCGACCGTGGCCCGCAGGTGGTCCTCGGCTTCGGCCAGCGCACGACGCCCCCTGGCGCCGGTGCCGGCGAGCCGGTCGAACATCTCGTCAAGGTAGCGGTCGACCGCATCGTCGTCGCGGTCATGAGGTGGCCCGCTCCCGCTCATGCCCACCCCTTTGCGATGTCCAGCCCCAGGATCGCCTGCATGCCCCGCGCGAACACCCGCCACTCGCGCTGTTTGGCGGCGAGTGCCGCTCTGCCCGCAGGAGTGAGCTCGTAGACCCGTCGTCGCCTGGGCGCGTCAACGTCCCACCTGCTGGCCAGCAGGCCGTCGCGCTCGAGGCGGTGCAGGGCCGGGTAGACCGTGCCCTCCGGCAGGTCGAAGGCGCCGTCGGAGCGCTCCCGCAACGCGACGATCAGCGCGTATCCGCGGGCCGGGCCGGTTCGTCGCAGGGTGCCCAGCACCAGCAGGTCCAGGTGCCCCCGGAGGTCCATACCTATGAAGCTAGGCAAAGACACGCTAGGCGTCAATTCTGTGGCGGTGGTGCGTATCTCCCGTAGGAACCGCTGCCGCGCGTTGTCGGCGGCGGCCCGTTGCTGGCTGCCGGAGCCGGTGCCGGACAGCCTGGGTACGGCGACGGCGGGCTGCTTCATCAGCTTCACCGCGACCCGGCGGTCGAGGCGCTCGTCGTAGCCGGCCCAGACCTCGCCCATGCCGCCCTGGCCGATCGGGTGGTCGAGCCGGTAGCGCCCGCCGATCACCCGTGCCGGGCCGCCCCACGCCGCGTCCGTCACGCGCCCAGCTTGGCAGTCGTGATCAGCCGGCTACAAAGGGCGATCAGCGCCAGGGGTCTCGCCGCCGGTGGCCAGCAGCCGCCGCTCGGTTTCCCGCCGCGCCGGGCGGCGGATCAGGTCGTACGCCTGCCTGCGGGCGACCTGGGTGAACGCCTCGTGGAACGCCGCGTCGTCGAAGAACCGCTTCACCAGCGTGTCGTTGGCCTCGGCCCGCTCAATGACCACACCCTCCAGCCGGCGGTCGAACACCTGCCCGAACTCGTTGAGGTTGTTGACCAGCCCGGCCTGCGCCACGGCCGGATCCTCGGCGAGCGCGACGATCTGCTGCCCGACCCAGACCTGGTCACCGGTGCCCAACCCCAAGCCGTACAGGTCGTTGAGCTCGGCGATGACCTGGGACAGCGGCACCTCATTCGTCTCCCGCACGCTACCCCCGTCGGGTGCGAAGCCGGGCAGGACCTGCACGCCCTCGGCGACCAGCCGTACGTCACGTTCCCCGGTCCTGGCGATGCGCAGGTGGGTCAGGTCGACCTGGCCGATGTCGACTCCGGCCTCATGGCGGCGGGGCAGCCGGTTCCACAGGAACTTGCCGTAGAGGTACAACGCCTCCAGGTCGCGGTCACCGTAGCCGACGACCTGGGAGAGGAAGCCGTACGCCCGGATGTAGTCGTTGAGCGCGCCGCGGAACTCCTCGGCGGCCTCCGGGTCGGTCCCCAGCAGTGCGACGTACCGGTCGCGGGCCGGGTCGGTGAACCGGTAGAGCTGCGCGTGCGCCCTCTCCTTCTGCGCCACGGCAGCCGCTGCCCGGTCGGCGTCCTGGTACGCCCGCGCAAAGGCATCGATCTCCGAGTCGACCAGGAGCTGGTAGCCCTTGAGGTCGCGTTCCTTGAGGTAGAGGAGGTTCGGGTCAGTGGGCTCGGTGAGTGTCGCCTCGAAGAACGGCTTGAACGCGGCCTGGATGTCGTCGGCCTCGTTGGCGAGGTCCAGGACGCAGATGTCCTCCTGGCTCTTCCGCGGATGGATCCGGTTGAGCCGGGAGAGGGTCTGCACGGCGGCGACGCCGACCAGCGGCTTGTCCACGTACATGGTGGTCAGCAGCGGCTGGTCATAGCCGGTCTGGTACTTCTCGGCCACCACGAGGATGCGGTACTCCGGCTGGTTGCGGGTGGCCGCGTGTGGGTCGTCGGCCTTGACGTACTCGAAGCGGGCCCGCAGCTCACCTTCTGGGAAGCCGTTGAGCTTCGGCTCGGTGTAGTCGATGCCGCCGAGGTTCAGCGTGCCGGAGAAGGCGACCAGGGTGCCGCAGCCGGTGAGCTCCCGCTTGGCTACATAGGAGCGGATGGCCTGGTAGAGGGTTACCGCGTGCTCCCGGGAACGGGTGACCACCATGGCCCGGGCCCGGCCGCCGAGGCGGGACATCGTGTGCTCCCGGAAGTGGTCCACAATGATCTGTGCCCGTTGCTGCTGCGAGCTGGGGTGAAGCTCCGCGGCGCGTACCAGCTTGGCTTTTGCTTTGCGCTCGTCGACCTGTGGGTCCGCGGCCTGGTCGGCCGCTGCGTTGCGCAGCCGCCAGTAGGTCTTGTACGTCAGGTAGTTGCGCAGCACGTCGAGGATGAAGCCCTCGTCGATCGCCTGGCGCATGGAGTAGACGTGGAACGGCTCCATGACGCCGGTGGCCGGGTTGCGGGTGCCGAAGAGCTCCAGCGTCCTGGCCTTGGGCGTGGCGGTGAACGCGAAGTAGGAGAGGTTGGGGTGCCGCCCGCGGGCGAGCGCGGCGGCGGTCAGCGGGTCGCCATCGGCGTCGATGTCGTCGCTGCCGAGCCTGCCGAGCACCCGCTTGAGCGCAGCGGCCGACTCCCCGGACTGCGAGGAGTGAGCCTCGTCGATGAGGATCGCGTACCGCCGGTCGCCGAGGTCGCTGACCCGGTCCAGCACGAACGGGAACTTCTGGAGCGTGGTGATGACGATCCGGGCAGTCTGCCCGGCCAGCGCCTCGGCGAGCTGCGCGGAATCCTCGTCGATGCGCTGCACCACGCCGGCGACGTGCTCGAACTGGAAGATCGTGTCTTGCAGCTGCTGGTCGAGCACGCGCCGGTCGGTGATGACGACGACCTTGTGGAAGACGGGCTCGTTGGGTTGCAGGCCGGCGACTGCCGCCTCCGGGGCCAGAGCTGCGGCGGTCTCCGGGGTGTGCAGCGAGGACAGCCGGTGCGCCAGCCATGCGATCGTGTTGGACTTGCCCGACCCGGCCGAGTGCTGCACCAGGTAGTTCGTGCCGGCGCCGTGCCTTTCGGCGTGCCTGGCCAGCTCGCGCGCTGCGTGCCACTGGTGGAACCGCGGGAAGATGAGTGGCTTGAGGTGCGCGTCGCCACGCCGCATCGCCGGCGCCCGTCCCTTTCTGGTGGCGTCGTGCTCCACGTGCAGGAACCGGTGGACGATGTCCAGCCAGGCGTCGCGCTGCCACACCCGCTCCCACAGGTACGACGTGCGGTATCCGCCTGCCTTTGCCGGCGGGTTGCCCGCGCCGCCGGCTCGGCCGGGCCCGGCCGAGCCGGTGTTGAACGGCAGGAACCGGGTCCGCTGCCCCGCCAGCCGGGTGGTGACGAAGACCAGGCCGGGGTCGACCGCGAAATGCGCAAGGGTACGCCGGGCGAAGACCAGCTCTTTCGGGTCGCGGTCGGCGCGGTACTGGTGCTTGGCGTGCTCGACGTGCTGCCCGGTCGCCGGGTTCTTCAGCTCGGCTGTGGCCAGGGGTATCCCGTTGAGAAACAGGGTGAGGTCGAGGGATCTGCCCGGGTCCTGGGTGGAGTAGTGCAGCTGCCGCACCACGGTCAGGCGGTTGGCGCGGTAGTCGTCCAGGGCGCCGAGTGCCAGCGTGTGGCCCGGCCGGAAGTACGCCAACCGGATGGGGACGCTGCGGTCCTTCACGCCGTGGCGCAGGACGTCCAGTGCGCCTCGTTCGTCGATCTCCTTCGCCAGCAGCTTCGCAAACTCCCGCTGCGCCGCGTCGGTGCCGCCGTACGCGGTGATCAGCCGGTCCCACTGGTCCTGCTGGGTGGCGCCGATGAACGCGTACAGCTCGGCGGTGTCCAGGCCAAGGTCGGGGCGGTAGTTGGACGACTGGCCGCGCAGCCAGCCGGAGGCGAGCAGGGACGCTTCGATCTCGTCCTCGAACCGCGCCTCGACATGCACCCTGACCATGGCCCTCACTCCTGCCCAGCCGTCTCCCAGCCGCCGGAAGACCCGCTCAATGATGGGGTCGAGCAGCGGCATGCCGCGGTCACGCGACCTCTAACTCCTGTGGTGCGACGAAGATTCCCCGCCGACGGAACGCGGCCGGCGCGTGCACGATTGCGTCGGCGCGGGCGGCCCTGGTGTCGAACGGGAACCAGAACGTTCGCAGCCGCCGTTCCTCGGCCCATACCGGCACTCCGCGCCCGTCTTGAGAAGCGAGATGTTCGGCCAGCGCCGCAAGGAAGACGTCCCAGTGCTGGTCGCCTGTCGATGGTGGATCATCAGCCAGCAGGCAAGCACGCTGGGTTTCCGGCTCATGTCGGTACTCTTCCAGGAATTCCGCTACCAGCCGCCACCGCTCGCCGTCCCCCTGGGCCGAAGCCAGATATGCTGCCAGCCCACCCACCGTCATAGCCCTATACGCCTCCTTCATTTCGCGCTCACGTCGAGCTGCCCCGTGACCGCCGCCGTAATAAGCGCCTGCGTCCGTTCACTTAGAAGTGCGAGCTGATTCGCGAGCAGCTTCGCTGTCATCTTATCGACATTGCTTTGTTCATCCAGCTCTGCTGTCAATTTTCTTTGAATATCTGAGTCTGGGAAAGGGAACCTCTGCGCTCGAAGCTGTTCACTAGTTAAATGTGAGATAGTAGTAGTGTTTCCGCTAGCTGAAAAGACGCCATACGATGCTGCCCCGCGTAGGCAGTAGTACAACCACCGGACCGAGCTGCGGCCTCGGGAACGCGCACGATGCAGCGCTTTCTGGTAGTAGATCTCCCCGACCGACCCGTCCCAGATCGCCGCACGTCCAGGTTCTCCACCCTCGCATATCAACAGGTCTCCTGGAAGGACCTCGTACCGTCGGCGCTCATGTGGCGGGAAATCCATTAGCAGAAGATCATCCGTTGAAATGTAATCCCATTGAACATTCGTATTGCGCAAGTAAGGTCGTAGGTACACTCCTGATGTGCGATCTTGATTGAGCATCTTGCCTAGCTGCACGTCGTATTGACTTGATACCGATGCGACACGCCATCCAGTAGGCACGGCGCCGAGCCAGGGGGGGCCACTGGCTAGTCGGCTCCCTGGCATGTCGGCACCACGTACGGTGTTGAAGACCTTGGTCGCGAAACGCTCTTCAACCAGTGCTTGCTGCCTCTTCCGAGCGGCTCCCAGGGTGTTGATCACAGCCGTTTCTGCGTCCAGGAAGTCAGCAATTCGGCGCTGCTCGTCGAGTGATGGCAAGGGGATACGCAATTGCGCGATGTCTGGCATATAAATTGTCTTGTGTGTCGATCCTGCAGTCAAACGCTTGAAGTCCGGGCGCATGGCGCGAAGTGCATACAGGAGATAACGCGCATGGAGTCGCTCACCACATGTCCATGTTGCAAAGTCCTGACTCGTAGCCATGTCGACACCGAGTATGGCGGAGTATCCGATAGATGCGGTCCGTGAAAGAATCACAGTTCCGGCGGGGTGTTTCACGGCAGCAGAGTTCACAAGGCCGCCAGGACTTATCTTTTCATTCGTGGCCCTGATGACGTCAACCGTGCCGTCGCGCAGCTGCCATACGTCGGCGAGTGTTACCCACGGGATTGTGCAATTTTCCCAATACTCAGGATGCTGGCGGCTTGGTGTATGTCCGGTTCCGAGCTTAGCGACGCGCCGTACAGGCACCGTCCGCCAACGTGAGCAGGCCAACCATGAGACGGCTTCGCTCATCGGGTAACCTCCGACAGTAGCGATTGGATCTGTTGCTCTAACTCTCGTAGCTCGGCGTCGATTTCGGCCAACGGGCGAGGTGGTTTGTAGACGTAGAAGTGGCGAGTGAAGGGGATCTCGTAGCCTATCTTCGCTCGTCTAACTGCGCCAGTTCGAAGGTCCTTGGTGTCGGCGATCCATGCGTCGAGGAGGTAGGGCTTGACCTCGCGTTCGAAGTATTCGTCGATGTCCTCGGTGAGGGGGACGTTCTCGTAGTCACGTAGGTCCGGGTCGGGCAGCGGTTCGCCCTTCCTGGTCTGCATCTCGCCGTCCGGGTCGGAGACGGACACGGCGTCCCAGATCGCCTTCTCTGCGGTTCCGTACGGCCATAGCAGATCCGCCGCGCGGACGGCCGCGCGCAGCGCATCAGTGGCCTCTGACTTGGTCGGCCACACCGTGCCGAGCAGTGGCTTGAGTGCGTCAACCAGGCCCTCGCGGTCGGCGTAGCGCGACAGCCCTCGCGACTGCGCCAATGCGGCCAATGTATCCTCGGTCACCGCGAACCGTTGCCGCAGCGGCCGGTCCACCGTGATTCGCTGGTAGCCGAAGTCCTCGTTCCGGAACACCTTGATCATGGCGTGGTCCGGATGGTCAGGATCGGCGGCGATGGCGAGCGCGTCTGCGTACACTCTCGTGATTTTGTCGATCTGCTCGTCAGGGATGAGCTTGCGCTTCTCTCCCAGCGACTTTCGCATCTTGGCCCAGCAGTCCCGGGCGTCGAGCAGCACAACCTTGCCTCGGTGCGCCGAATCCTTGCGGTTGGTGACGATCCAGAAGTATGTGTAGATGCCGGTGTTGTAGAAGAGCTGGTCGGGTAAGCCGACGATCGCTTCCAGCCAGTCGTTCTCGATGATCCAGCGGCGGATCTCCGACTCGCCCGAACCGGCCCCGCCAGTAAACAGTGGCGAGCCGTTGAAGACGATCGCCAGCCGGGAGCCGCCGTCGGCGACCGGCTTCATCTTGGAGATCATGTGCTGGAGGAAGAGGAACGACCCGTCGTTGATGCGGGGCAGCCCGGCGCCGAACCGCCCGGCGTGGCCGAGGGTGCGG
>DASSUC010000230.1:0-3382 GCA_035707405.1 Micromonosporaceae bacterium
GTGCACGTTGGACGCGGTGTTGGGGTAGGTGTACGAGCTGTCCAGCGGCCGGCTGCGCTGGTCGATGCGGTCCAGCCCCCACGACGGCGGGTTCGGCTGGGTGCCGACCAGGCTCAGCACGTGGTTCTGCTGGACGTAGTCGACGGCCGGGTCAGCGGCGATCCGCCTGGCGACGGCCTCGCTCGCCGACACCTCGAAGCCGCGCAGCGCGGCCGTGTATACGAAGCCGGCCGTGCCGCCGTGGCGGGCGGTCAGGCCCTGGGCGCTGGCGCGTACCCCGTCCTTGAGCACCACGACGTAGCTGCCGCCCACCGCGGTCGCCCCACCGGCGTGGCGGATCTCGCCGGTGCCGGCGGTGGCCGGGGTCGCCGCAGCCGAGGCGGCCACAGTCGCCACCACCGTGGCGATACCGAGAACCGCCAGCCGGCGGGTCCTGGGTCCAAGTGCCATTGGGCATTCCTCCTCTCGATCAGCAGGTCTACTGATCGATATAAGTCTATTTGTTTGATCTCACCTTCAATAGACATTGAAGAGTGTTAATTTTGTGAGGCTCACTGGAGCTTCGGCGCCGGCACGCGACCGACGACCAGCAGCCGGCGGGTCGTGGCGATCTGCCGCAGCGCTTTCATCATCGGGACCACCTGGGCGACCTCACCCGCACCGCCGTCATACACCCGGTGGAAGACCGGTACCCCGCCGTCCGCGGCCACCGCGATCCCGGTCTGGACCTGTCCCCGGTCCGGCCGGCGGTCCTTGGGATGCCCGAACCTCGGCATCGGGAACGCCTCGTCGACCCGCTCGTACGCGCCATACATCGACATCGACGTCATGTCCCAGCGAATACGGGACACGTCGATCCCGAACGCCTCGACCGCGGCGGCCCCGACCGACCCGATGACCGAGTCCGCCTGCGGGGCGACCGCGTCCAGGGGCCCGTCCGGCCTCCAAGATCGCGATCACGGCAAGGAATGTGTAGCGGCGCTAAACATCCGGTGCACAGATCGTGATCTTGGTTAGGGAACGGCGGGATTCGCAGTGACCTCCTGGGCTGAGCCGATACGAATATCAATGGCACCGCCCCCGGACACCAATTGAAAGCAGTCGTGGTAACACGAAAGCACACTGGCCCGGGGCGGCACGAAGAGTCGGGCTACGCCTACTCGGGCGCACCGAGGTCCAGCGCGGCGGCGGCCCCGGGCACGCCCGCCTCGCGCCCGGCCGGTGGCTCGGTGTCGGTCTCCGCCCGCTCCAGCACCCGGGCGAGCTGGCGCCGGTTGTGCACGCCGAGCCGCCGGTAGAGCCGGGTCAGGTTGGCCTCGACCGCCTTGACCGACAGGAACGTCGCGCGGGCGATCTCCCGGTTCGTCGCCCCGCCCAGGACCAGGTTGACGATGCGCCGCTCGGTCTCGGACATCCCGGGCCCCTGCCCGCCGTTGAGCCGGGCCAGCTCGGCCTCTGCCGCGGCCCGCCACGGCACGGCCCCGGCCGCGGCGTACCGGGTCACCGCCTCGGCGAGCGCCGCCCGGGCGGCGCCGCGGCGGTGCGCCCGCCGCTCCAGCGCGCCCAGCACGTGCCGGGCCCGCGCGACCTCCACCGGGTACGGGTGCTCGCCCCACCGGCGCAGCGCCTCGCTGAGCAGGTCGGCGCCGGCCCGTACGTCGCCGGCGGCGGCGACCAGCACCGCCTCGGCCCGGGCCAGGCCGAGCAGCACCACCTCCCTGCCGAGTCGTTCGGCCACGCCGCGCACGTCGCGCAGCACCGCAGCCGCCTCGTCCCGCGCTCCGGCGCCGGCCAGCGCCTCCACGAAGTCGGCATGCCAGACGTACACCGCCGGGTCCACCCGCCCGAGGCGCTGCTCCAGGGCGTACGCGGCGCGCATCGGCTCGACCGCGGCGCTCGGCTCGGCCTCGAAGAGGTGCGCCTGGCCGCGGATCGCGTACGAGCCCTTGAGCCAGTCCTCGTCGCCGGCCGCCCGGCACGCCTCGATCGCCTGTTCGGCCAGTGCCGCGGCCCGCCGGGGCGAGCCGCCGGAGAGCTCGACGTGCGCACCCACCAGCAGGCCGGGTCCTGGCGTGCTCTCCATGTCGAGGATGAGCCGCATCGACTCCCGGCCGGCCCGCAGCGCCGCCGCGCACCGGCCGGCCCGGTTGTAGACCGCAGCCACCGAGACCAGCAGGCCGGCCATCTCGCGTACGGTCCCGACCCGGGCGACCTCGTCGCGCAGCGTCTCGATCTGGCGGACCGCCTCGGCCACATCGCCGTGGAACAGCCGGGACATGGCGTAGAGCTGCCGGGCCCGGATCACCTCGGCGCCCAGCGGGAGCTCGCGGGCCAGCTCGCTCGCCCGGCGCAGCAGCTCGTCGCCGCCGCTGGCTCCGCGCGCCGACTCGAAGCTGGCCAGCGTGGCGAGGATCTCCACCAGCAGCTCGGTGTCGCCGCCGCGCTGCGCTTCCGCCTCGGCCAGCCGCAGCTCGTCCGTTGCCGCGCCGGTGTCGCCGTCGTAGTACCACTTGAAGGCGCGGTAGAGGCGCACCCTGGCCAGCAGCCGCAGGTCGTCGCTTGCCTCGCGGAACGCCGCCTCCAGCAGCGGGGTCAGGCCGGACTGGTCCTGCCCGGCCAGGTCGGCCAGGATGAGCCGGGCCCGCACCCGCAGCCGCGGGTCGTCGGCCTCGGCCAGGGCTGCGGTGGCCAGCCGCTGGGTGTCGTGGGTAAGGCCGGCGTCGTAGGCCTGCTCGGCCGCTGCCAGCCGGCGCGCCGCGGCGAGCCCGGCCAGCCCCGGCGGGGTGCGGTCGGCGGCCCGCTCGGCCAGGTCGGCCGCTACCGCCGGCGCGCCCCGGCGCCGTGCCCCGTCGGCCGCCTCGGCCAGCTGTGCCGCGAGGTTCTCGTCGGCGTACGGGCGGGCCTGCGCGAGGTGGCGCACCCGCTCCACCGGGTCGTCGACGCGGGCCGCGAGCGCCTCGTGGGCCACCTGCCGGTCGGCCGGGTCGGCGTCGGCGTAGACCAGCTCGCGCAGGAGCGGGTGGGCGAAGCAGACCCCGCCGTCGGCCTCCACCTCCACCAGCCCGGCCGCGACGGCCGCGTCGAGCCCCTCCCGGGCGCCCGGGTCGGTCGCGACGAGGGCCACGGTGGGGCGGGCGGCGGCCGCGGCGAGCAGCAGCACCGGCGCGCTCGACGGGGGCAGGCTGGCCAGGCGCTCGGCGAGCAGGGGGCGCAGCCGCTCGGGCACGGGCAGCGGCTCGCCGAAGCCGACCGCGCCACCGCGCGCGACCAGGGCCCGGCCGAGCTCCACCGCGAAGAGCGGGTTGCCCTCGCTCGCCTCGTGCACCCGGGCGATGGTCACCAGCGACAGCACCGGGCCGAACCGGTCGCGCAGCAGGTCGGC
>DASSUC010000231.1:0-7752 GCA_035707405.1 Micromonosporaceae bacterium
GTAGTCGTCGCCGGCGAAGTTCTCCGCCCCGGACTTCCAGTTGGCCGAGATGACCAGCCGCTGCGGCGGGGCGAGCACCTCGACGCCGGAGTCGTTGAGGCCGAAGACCAGGTCGAGGTACCAGGACATGCCACCCAGGTAGTCGTCGAGGCTGGGCGCGGTGCGGTCCAGCGTGGCGAAGACCAGGCCATGGCGTACGCCGACCTGCGCCGCCGGCAGCAGCCCGTAGTCCTCCCTGGGCAGGCCGGCCAGGGCCTCCCGCCACGCCGGGGCGCCGGTGAGCCGGCCGCTCGTGTCGTAGGTCCAGCCGTGGTACGGGCAGCGGAACTGCGGCGTGTTCCCCTTGTCGGCGCGGCACACGGCGACACCGCGGTGGCGGCACGCGTCGAGCAGCACACGGATGGTGCCATGCCGGTCCCGTACCACGATGAAGTCGTCCTCGCCGATCTTGCGGCGGACGAAGTCGTTGCGGCGCGGTATCTCCGACTCGTGGGCGAGGAACACCCAGCACCGGGCGAAGATCCGGCGCAGCTCGTGCTGGTAGACGTCGTCGCTGCCGAAGATCTCCGCAGGCGCGTGGCCGAGCGGGACCTGCGCGGCGAGCGCGTCGACGATGGCACGGGCTTGCGGCTCGTCATACATGACATGCCCCGGTCAGAAGAAGTACCCGAGGTTGGGCACCTGCAGCACGGTGAGGTCCAGCAGCACCAGGCGCCGGCGGAGCCGGAGCGCGTCGCCGGCGCGGCAGAGCAGGTCGCGGCGGTGCGCGGCGAGCAGCGACGGCTGCGCCTCGTCCTGCCGGGTGCGGTAGATGAGCAGGTTGCTGCGTACGCCGAAGGCGCCTTCACCCTCGGCGGTCACCCGGATGTTGGTGACGAACCGGCGGGTCCGTGGCGGCGGGTCCTCGGCCCAGGCCGACGGGCTCAGGTTGCGCTCCACCCGCACCAGCAGCGACCCGTAGCTCTCGTCCAGGTGGAACCCGTCCGGGGCGAAGCCGTCCCCGTCGGCCCGGCGCACCGTCTGCCGGACCGGCACCTGGTAGACGACATCCCGGCTGACCATGCCGGCAAGCCACGCCCGCTCCTCGCGGTCGTCGAGGAGCTCGGCCTCCCGGTGCAGCCACTCCTGCACCTCGGCGTACGCCTCACTGCCCGGCAGCACCCGGGCACCGGCCGGTGCCCCGTCCATGCGGCTACGCTGCCCCGGTGGGGCGCATAATCGTGCCGACAGGCAGGTGCGACCGGCTCCCGGCGCAGGTCGGCACCGCATCGAGGACATCGGTCGCCAGGCCGGGGTGCCAGCTTGCGGTCCGGCTCATCTACACCCACCCAACGCCGCTCGACGGCTGGTACCACGCTAGTCTGCTCTACCGCGCCACCACTGCTCAAGACAGGTCCCGGGCCGGCCGGGTCGTGACCTGTGTCAGGTCGACCGCCTGCCGGAGGCGGGCGAAGGAGGACACCGCATGTCCAGGCTCCTGCCCAAGCCGACGAAGGTGGGCATCCCAAGATCCGCGTCGCTGCTCCTCATGGGCGTCGCCGTCCTGCTCGCCGCCTGCGGCGGCGCCCCCGCGCCCGCCCCCGCGCCGGCCGCCCAGAAGCTGAAGGTCGTGCTGCTCGCTCAGGGCATGACGAACGACGGCGCGTGGAACCAGTCCGCCGCCGATGCCGTCAAGCGGCTGGAGCGGGAAGGCCGCATCGAAGCCACCATCCGGGAGCGGAACAACGACCCGGCCGCGATCGAGTCGGTCGTGCGCGACTACGCCACCCGCGGGTACAACCTGGTCATAACCAACGGGTACGAGGCGATCGAACCAGTGCTCAAGCTCGCCAAGGAGTTCCCGAAGGTGCACTTCGCCATAAACGGCGGCACCGAGGTCCTGCAGATGACCGCGCCGAACGTCGAGGGGTGGACCCTTGACCTCCAGCAATGGGGTTATCTGTGTGGCTTTGTCGCGGCCAGGATCGGCGGCGTACGGATGGTCGGTCTGGTGAGCGGCCCCCAGATCCCGTTCATCGAGGAGATCCATACCGCCTTCAAGGCGGGCCTGAAGGACACCGACCCGTCACGGACGTGGAAGGAGGCCTACACGGGCAGCTTCGACGACACGCAGAAGGCCAAGGAGGCGGCGGAGGCGCTCATCGGCCAGGGTGCGCAGCTCCTCTTCACGACCGGTGACGGCATCGGCTACGGCGTGGGCGTCGCCGCCGCCGGCCACCAGCCGAAGGTGCTGACCATCGGCGTGGCGGGTGGCACGGCCAAGCAGGTCAACATCCTCAACGTCAAGGTGGACGACTACCCGGAGTACAAGTCCTATGTGGACAGGATCGAGGCCGGCACGTTCGGGAGCAAGGCCTACACGGCGACCTTCCCCAACAAGGGTCTGGTGCTGACGCCACCCGAGGAGGGAGCCACCGACCCGCGGATCCCGGCCGACCTGCGGGCCCAGATCGACAAGCTCATCGCCGACCTCGCCTCGGGCGCCCGGACCATATCCACGCCGTGACGCCGTAGGCGCCCAGCCCGCGCCACCTTCTCGACCACGTCGAGAGCGCACAGCCCGCCATACGCGGGCCGGACGGAATCTCCGGGGCAGGCCCTGGACGTACTACTGAGGTGCCCATGCTGTTTCCCGCACCAGTGATCGCCTCGCTGCGTGACGCTCCCAGCGAGCCGGCGTTGCAGGACGGCTCGCGCACCGTCTCCCGCGGCGAGCTGCTGGGGATGGTGTGGCGGCTGGTCGGCGGGCTGCGGGACGTCGGCGTGCGGCCCGGCATGGGGGTCGGGATGGTCCTGACGCTCTCGCCGGAGGCGTACGCCGCGCACCTCGCGGCGCACGTGCTCGGATGCCGCGTGGCTACGGCACGGCCGGGGTGGGGCGCCCGGCAGCTCGCCGGCACCCTGTGGGGCCACAGCGACGTCGTGGTCGCCGACCAGCCGGTCGACGGCCCCGCGCTCCGCCTCGACGACCTGCTCTCCCACCGGGGCCCCGGCGCCTGCGCGGCCGGACTGGCGGACCCCGACGGCATCGCGCGGCTGACCTACACCAGCGGCAGCACCGGCCGGCCGAAGGCGTGCGCGCACACCTACCGGGCGATCAGCCTCGCCTACCAGCCAGAGCAGTGGCCGCCGGTGCTGGCCCGGCTGCTCACCGGCGCCCCGGCCGGGGCGGCACCGAACGGCTCGCCGGCGGCGGCCGGGGAGGAGACCCCGCGCGCGCCGCTCAGCTTCGAGCGCTGCCTCATCCACCAGAGCCTGGCCAGCCCGGCCATGTTCACCTACCTCGGGCGCACCCTGGTCGTCGGGGGCATGGCGGTCCTGCCAGGCGGCCTCGCGCTGCCGGAGGCGGTCGAGCGCTACCGCATCACCGCCACGATCATGCCCCCGCCCAGGCTGCACGCCCTCATCCAGTCCGGGGCCGACCTGAGCAGCCTGCGTGCGCTGGTGCTCGGCGGGTCGCCGGCCGGCTCCCAGCTGCTGCGGGCCGCCACCGAGCGGCTCGGGCCGATCGTGTGGCAGGGCTACGGGCAGGGCGAGGCCGGGATTATCTCCATGCTCACCCCGCAGGACATCCTCGCCGGCCACGAGGCGTCGGTGGGGCGGCCGGTGCCCACAGTGGAGGTTGACATCCGCGACGGCGAGGTCTGCGTCCGCAGCCCGCACCTGATGGCCGGCTACTGGGACGACCCGGAGCAGACCCGCGACGTGCTGCGCGACGGCTGGCTGCACACCCGCGACCTCGGCTACCTGGACGACGCCGGCCTGCTCCACCTGACCGGCCGGACCCGTGACGTGATCATGGTCAACGCCGAGGTCTGCTACGCCGGCGCCATCGAACGGGTGCTGGCGACGCACCCGGCGGTCGCGGAGGCGTACGTGGCCGGCGCGCCGGACCCGGACACGGGTGAGGCCATCCACGCGTTCGTGGTGCCGGCCGGGGACATGGTGCCCGACCGCGAGGTGCTCGCCAAGCTGGTGCGGGAGCAGCTGAGCGCGAACAACGTACCGGCCACGCTGACCGTGGTCTCGCAGGTGCCGGTGAGCCCCAGCGGAAAGCCGGACAAGCGGGCGCTGCTCGCCCTGCCCTGAACCGGGAGCCGACCGCCTGCGTAATGTCGGCTGTGGCGCTCTCCGATGAGGCGGTCATCGCGGGGATGGCATCCGGCGACACCGACGCGATGGCGGTCTTCGTGCGGCGCTACCAGGCCCGGGTGTACGGGCTGGCGCTGTCGGTCGTGGACGACGCGGGCCTGGCCGAGGAGGTGGCGCAGGACGCGTTCATGCGGGTGTGGCGGCACGCGGCCGCCTACGACCCGCGGCGCGGGCGGGTGCCCACCTGGCTGCTGACCATCACGCGCAACCTCGCCGTCGACGCTGTCCGGCTGCGCCGGGACCAGCCGGTCGACCCGGAGCAGCTGGTCGCCGCGCTGGCGGACGAGGCGGCCGAGCCCGAGCCCGACGGCGCTGAGCGCCTGTGGGCGGGGCTGCGCACGCTCCCGGCCGGCCAGGCACGCCCCATCGTGATGGCGATCGTCTACGGGCTGACGGCGAAGGAGATCGCGGCCAGGGAGGGGATCCCGCTGGGTACGGCGAAGACCAGGATCCGGCGCGGGCTCGCCCGCCTGCGGGCGGCCCTGGCCGCGGGCGATGGCGAGGCACCGGTCAGCGCTGAGCCTCGCGTGCCGGCTGGGACTCCCCGGCCGGCTGGGACTCGCTGACCCGGGCGGCCACCCGGGCCCAGAACCTCTCCGGGTCGTTGAGGTGGGGGTACGGCTCGTCCGGCACGGCGACGCCGAGGAACCCGCACAGCGGCTGCCAGCCGGCGCCGGGTGCGACCACGAGAAGCCGGTCGGCGGGCACCTCGCGCCGCACCGCGGCGTTGTGCTCCTCGTAGACGCGGACCGCGTACGCCCGGTCGGCGAACCGGCCGGCGAAGAAGCCGTCCCAGACCATCCGCCGGTGGAACTCGGTGAACACGTCCAGGCCCGGCACCACCCGCCGGGCCAGCGCGACCCGGGCGTCGGGGGCGCCGTACCCGAACATCGGGAAGATCGTGCGGTGCACGCTGTCGTACCAGCCCTGCGCGTCCCGCACGGTCAGGATGACCTTCGCGGTGGGGAAGGCGGTGACGAGCTCGCGCCAGAAGGCCGCGCCGGGCCAGTCCACACTGGACGCGTACCCCTGGAACAGGGCCGCCCAGTCCACTGGCTCGCCGGCCGCGGCGGCCCGCCACAGCGGCAGCCGGTCGGGGTGGTCCAGCACGTGCCGGCCGTGGAAGCACGGCCCGAAGCCGAGCCGTTCCAGCGCGGCCTTGAGCGAGAGCGTGCCGGTACGGCCGACGCCGGCCCCGATGACCTTCACGGCGCCACCTGGTCCCGGGCCAGCCCACCCGGGGAGGCCACGCCGAGCAGGGTCAGCGCGTTCACCAGCTCCGTACGCAGCAGCTCGAGCACCTGGCGTACCCCTGCCTCGCCTGCGGCGGCGAGGCCCCACAGCACCGGGCGGCCGACCGCCACCGCCTGTGCGCCCAGCGCCAGCGCCTTCGCCACGTCGGTGCCGCGCCGCACGCCCCCGTCGAGCAGCAGCGGGATGCGCCCGCCCACCGCGTCAGCGATGAGCGGCAGCCGGTCCAGGGTGGCCGGGGCGGTGTCGCGCTGGCGGCCGCCGTGGTTGGAGACGACCAGCCCGGCCACGCCGTGGTCGACCGCGAGCCGGGCGTCGGCGGGGTGCAGCACGCCCTTGAGCAGGATCGGCAGCGCGGTGACCCCGCGCAGCCAGTCGATGTGCGCCCAGGAGATCTCGGGGGAGAGCACCACCTGGCGGACGTGGCCGGCGTCGCCCATGTTGGCGCAGTAGATGCCCGGCGGCAGGTCGTGGAAGTCGTTGCGGTCCCCCCGCTCGTTGCGGCCCAGCGCGGGGGAGTCGACGGTCACCACCAGCGCCCGGCAGCCGGCCGCCTCGGCCCGCCTGACGAGCAGCTCGGTGAGGTCCAGGTCGGGCTGGAAGTAGAGCTGGAACCACAGCTTCGCGCCGGTCGCGGCGATCTCCTCGATGGCGACCGTGGAGAGCATCGCGGCGACCATGACGACGTCGGCCGCCGCGGCGGCGCGGGCCGTGGCCACCTCGGCCTCCGGCCAGGCCAGGCGGTGGAACGCGGTCGGCGCGATGAGGACCGGCATGGACGACGGCTGCCCCAGCACGCTCGTGTCGAGCACGGGCTGCCCGCAGCCGCGCAGGATGCGCGGCACCAGCGTGCGGCGCTGGAACGCCGACTCGTTCGCCGCGACCGTCACCTCGTCCTGCGCACCGCTGGCGAAGTAGTCGTAGTAGACCGGGTTGAGCCGGGCGCGGGCGGCCACCTCGAAGTCACGAAGGTTGACCGGGCGCGGGGCGGCCTCCACGGCCGTCGCCCCCGGCACGGCCGCGTCCACCGTCATCGCCTCTCCTCGGGTCACCGGGCTCCCTCCGTCTCCACTGTCCGGTCGGCTTCCACTGTCCGGTTGGCCTCGGCCGTCTGATCCGCCGCCGCCTGTGCCGCGACGTTGCCGGCGATGAAGGCGCGTAGCGGCTCGCGGTAGAGCCTCTCATCGGTCCAGTCGTTGCAGATGTCCTCGGGCAGCCGCAGCGTGTCGACGACCTGGTGGCCGCGGCGGCAGCGGACCACCGGGTGCAGGTAACGGTCGTCGTGGGTCCGGTCCGCCTCCCAGGCCCGCCCGGCCGCCACGTCGAACGGGTCGATGGCGTCGTGGCCGGCGCCGTACTCGAGGCTGACCGTGAAGCAGTCGGGGAAGGGGACGTAGTCCAGCGGCATCTCCTCGTAGTAGCGCCCGTCCGGGGTGACCGCGTCACAGAGGAAGCCGAACTGCTGGAACAGCGCCGAGGTCCGGTTGATCCGGGCCAGCGCGGCGTCGGCGATGGAGTCGACCGCGACGGTCCGGTGCGGCCACGGGACACCGTGGTACCTCTCCTCGAGCATGTGCACCAGCGCGCGGATGCCGTACCGGAAGCCGTGGATGAACGCGCTCGTATGCTTTTTGAAGTCGCGCGACTGGGTGAGCGTGCCGGCGAAGTAGAGGTCCGGCACGTTGACCGACTCCCACTCCGCGGTCAGCGCCGGAAACCGGTCGTTGATGGCCAGCGCGGGCGCGCAGTCCTCGGCGAAGATGGAGGCGTCCATCCGGAAGCCGGTGCACGTGATGACCCGGTCGTAGGCGAGTTGAACCACCTTGTCCCGGCGAGCGTAGGAGAAGGTGACCAGGTAGTCGTCGCCGCGGCGCTCGATGCGCAGAATGTCGCCGTCCAGCACCATGTTCTGCGTCTTGAGCTGGTACGTGTCCAGGAAGTTGTTGTTGACCGCGCGCAGGTGGCCGATGAAGTGCGTGCGCCAGGCGAACCGGATCGAGCGCGGTCCGGCCACGTGGATCACCGCAGCCCGCTCGGTCAGGTTGTCCGCGGTCTCAAAGGCCGAGTTGCCCTTACCGATGATGAGCACCCGCTGGTCGGTGAAGTCCTCGGGATCTGTCGACACGTCCCAGTACCGCTCGGTGGTCTCGATGCCTGGAATGGGCGGGGTATTCATCGCGCCGAACCCGGTCGCCACGATCACCCGCTCGGCGTGGACCGTGCTGCCGTCCTCGCAGGTGACCTCGAACCCTTTGGCCACGCGGGTGACGCGGCTGCCGTACCGGATGTTAAGGCCGCGCCCGAAGTCGGTGAGGTAGCGGACGTAGTCGTCGGCGTGCGGGAAGTAGC
>DASSUC010000232.1:0-7464 GCA_035707405.1 Micromonosporaceae bacterium
GACGACCGGGGCGCCGAGCGCCTCGGCGAGCACCGCGCTGCGGCGCAGCCGCTCCCACGGGTCGGCGCTCCACACCCGCTGCGTGACCAGCAGGCACGGCGCGTGCACCGAGCGGACCGGCACCCCGTAGTGCCGGGACAGGCCGAGCAGGGCGCCCGCGTCCTGGCTGACCGCATCCGTCCACACCATCACTTCGACGCCGTCGTAGCCGAGGGTGGCGGCCAGCGCGAAGGCCGCCGCGGTGGGCTCCGGAAACACCGAAGAGCTGGACAGCAGGACAGGGATGCGAGGGCTCACGAGGCCAGCGTAGCGTCTGCCCGGATTACCCGGCACGAAATATGCCAAACCATCGCAGAACATGACAAATAAACATTTGCATGCCCGCAGTCTCGCAGTATGCCGGGTCGCCGGAGGGCGGCGCGGGCCAGGTGTCCGCTGTTCAGCAACCGCCCGCGGTGAGCTGGTCCAGGCGGCGCAGGATGACGCCCTCGCGCAGCGCCCACGGGCACAGGCCCAGCCGCTCGATCCCGAGACTGCGCATGGCGGCCTGCGCCACCACCGCTCCGGCGACCAGCTGGTGAGCCCGGCTCGCGCTGACGCCGTCCAGGTCGGCGAGGCCGCTCGGCGGGATCAGCCGGATGAAGCCGAGCACCTGGCGCAGGCCGGTGGCGGTCAGCTCCCGCCGGACCCGCAGCCCGGCCCCGGACGGCGCGGCGCCGGCCAGGCGGCCCAGCGTACGGAACGTCTTGGAGGTGGCGACCGCACGGTCCCAGCCGGTCCCGGACAGCCGCTCCGCGAGCCGCTCCACCTCGCTGTCGACGTACCGGGTCAGCCCGGCGGCCTCGACCGGGTCCGGCGGGCGGTCGTCGCGGACGGCTGCGGCCAGCCAGTCCCGGGTGAGCCGGCCGGCGCCCAGCGGTGCGGACAGCGCGGTGTCCGGATCCTCGTCGATGCCGGCCGCCACCTCCAGCGACCCCCCGCCGATGTCCAGCACCAGCAACCGCCCGGCCGACCAGCCGCACCACCGGCGTACGGCCAGGAACGTCAGCCGGGCCTCCGCCTCGCCCGGCAGCACCTGCAGGTCGACCCCTGTCTCGTCGCGCACCCGCGCGAGCACGCCGGCGGAGTTGGCCGCGTCCCGTACCGCCGACGTGGCGAAGGCGAGCAGGTCCTCGGCCTGGTGCCGGCGCGCGGTCTGCGCCGCCGCGCCCACCGCCTCGACCAGGGCGTCCGCGGCCGGCTTCGGCAGGCAACCATCGTTGTCAATCTGCTCGGCGAGCCGCAGCACGCTCTTCTCCGCGTGCGCCGGCCACGGATGAGCCCCCGGGTGGGCGTCAACCACCAGCAGGTGCACGGTGTTGGAGCCCACGTCGAGCACGCCCAGGCGCATCATCACACGCTACGGTGCCGCGCGGGCGTACGCTTGCCAGATGCCCGCTCGTGTGCAGCTGCACGTGCTCGTCGACCCGGCGGAGGAGCCCGGGGAGGACGACGCCCGCAGCAGAGAGGTCGAGCTGGACTTCCCCCGGGAGTGGGTGGAGTTCACCGACCCGGCCGACCCGCACCAGGTGATCCGCGCCGACCTCACCTGGCTGCTGTCGCGCTGGGCCTGCGTCTTCGGCACCCGGTGCCACGGCATCATCGCCGGCCGGGCCGGTGACGGCTGCTGCTCGCACGGGGCGTTCTTCACCGACGCCGACGACGAGAAGCGGGTCCGCCAGGCCGCCCGGCGGCTCACCCCGCAGACCTGGCAGCGATACCGCCGCGGGTTCAAGAACTACACCGAGGTGGACACCATCGACGGCAAGAGCCCGGCCCGGCGTACCGCGACCCGCGAGGACGGCGGGCCGTGCGTCTTCCTCAACGACGCGGACTTTCCTGGCGGGCCCGGCTGCGCCCTGCACGCCCAGGCGCTGCGCGACGGCGTGCACCCGCTGGAGTACAAGCCGGATGTGTGCTGGCAGCTGCCGATCCGCCGGGACCAGGAGTGGGTCAAGCGCCCCGACGACACCAAGGTGCTGCTGACGGTGCTGACCGAGTTCGACCGGCGGGCCTGGGGCGCGGGCGGCCACGACCTGGACTGGTGGTGCACCTCCTCACCGGAGGCGCACGGCGCGTCCCGCCCGCTCTACCAGGAGTACGAGGCGGAGCTGGTGGCCCTCATCGGCAAGGCGGCCTACGCGCGCCTCGCCGAGCTGTGCGCCGCCCGCGGCGAGCGCGGCCTGGTGGCGCCGCACCCGGCCAGCCCGGCGTAGCCGCTGCTACGGCTCGACTTGCTGCTACGGCTCGAACTTGTAGCCCAGGCCGCGGACGGTCACGATGAACCGCGGCGCGGACGGCTCGGGCTCCAGCTTCGATCGCAGCCGCTTCACGTGTACGTCGAGCGTCTTGGTGTCGCCGACGTAGTCCGCGCCCCACACCCGGTCGATCAGCTGGCCCCGGGTCAGCACCCGGCCGGCGTTGCGCAGCAGCAGCTCCAGCAGCTCGAACTCCTTGAGCGGCAGCTGCACCGGGTCCCCGTTGACGGTCACCACGTGGCGCTCCACGTCCATCCGTACCGGGCCGGCGGCGAGCGTGGACTCCGACAGCGCGGCGGTGTCGGCGACCCGGCGGCGCAGCACCGCGCGGATCCGGGCGACCAGCTCGCGCGGTGAGTACGGCTTCGTCACGTAGTCATCGGCGCCGAGCTCCAGCCCGACCACCTTGTCGATCTCGCTGTCCCGGGCGGTGACCATGATGATCGGCACGTCCGACCGCTGCCGCAGGCGCCGGCAGACCTCGGTGCCGGACATCTCCGGCAGCATGAGATCCAGCAGCACGATGTCGGCGCCGGTGCGGTCGTACTCGGTCAGGGCCGCCACGCCGGTCACCGCGACCGAGACCTCGAAGCCCTCCTTGCGCAGCATGTAGGACAGGACGTCGGAGAACGACTCCTCGTCCTCAACCACCAGCACGCGCGCCACTAGCCAGTTCCTCTCGGTACGGCAGGTCCCTTCGGTGCGGCAGGTCCCTTCGGTGCGGCAGGTCCCCTGGGTGCCGGCAGATCCTCCGCCGCGATGTCAACCGAGTGCAGTAACGCCAGTGCGGCGTCCGGGGGACGATCAGGTAACCGCAGGGTGAACGTTGACCCGACTCCCAGCTGGCTGGCCACGTGGACCCGCCCGCCGTGGTTGGTCGCGATGTGCTTGACGATCGCCAGGCCCAGCCCGGTGCCCCCGGTGGCCCGTGACCGCGCCTGGTCGGTGCGGTAGAAGCGCTCGAAGACCCGGTCCAGGTCGTCCGGGGCGATGCCCATGCCCTGGTCGGCCACTGCGATCTCGACCGCGGCGTGGGCGTGGCGTGCGGCCACGGTCACGTCGCTGCCCTCGGCAGAGTACGCGATGGCGTTCTCCACCAGGTTCGCCACGGCGGTGGCGAGCTGCGACTCGCTGCCGTAGACGGTCAGCCCCGACGGGCCGGCCACATGGACGGTCATCTGCTTGGCGGTCGCCGCGGTCCGGGTGCGGTCCACCACCTCGGCGACCACCCGGTCCACCGACACCGGCTCCGGCTCGGGCAACGGGTCGGCGCCCTGGAGCCGGGACAGCTCGATCAGCTCGGCCACGAGCTGGCCCAGCCGGGTGGACTCGCGGTGGATGCGGTCGGCGAACCGCCGCGCCGCGGCCGGGTCGTGCCCGGCGTCGCCGTCCGCGGCGTCCACCAGCGCCTCCGACAGCAGCTGCAACGCGCCGATCGGGGTCTTCAGCTCGTGGCTGACGTTGGCCACGAAGTCCCGGCGGGCCCGGGCCACCCGGTGCGCCTCGGTCACATCGGCGCCCTCCACAGCGACGAACCCGCTGCCCAGGGCCACCGCGCGCAGCTGCACCCCGACCGCGTCGCCGTCCGCCGTACCGCCGCGGGGGATGTCCCGCTCCACCTCCCGGCGCACCCCGGTACGGCGTACCTCGCCGGCCAGCGAGCGCACGATCGGATGCGCCACCGGGCTGCCCACGTCGTTACCGGCGCGGACCAGGCCGAGCAGGCGGGCCGCCGGGTTGGTCAGCACCGGGCAGTCGACCGCGTCCAGGACGAGCACCCCGACCCGCAGCGAGTCCAGGCTGCGCCGCGCGACACCGGCGAGCTGGTCCGCGGGAAGGCCGCCCGCGGAAAGGCCACCCGCTGGAACGCCCGCCACCAGCAGCCCACCGGAGGCCAGCGCTCCGCCGGCGCGCGCGGCCCCGGCAGGATCCGCCGACCCGGCTCCGGCCCTACGCCGCAGCAACCACCCGGCCGTGGTGGCGCCAGCCACCGTGGCACCGGCCGCAAGCCCGGCACCGGCCGCCCAGGCAAGCGCCCAGTCCACACCGTAGATGGTAGGGCGGCCTAACGGCCCTGGGCCGCCACCGCGGCGGCGCCCTGGGCCGCGGCCTGCGGGTCCAGGTAGACCCCGCCCGGCTGGAGCGGGCGCAGGGTCACCGGGTCCAGGTCGTAGCGCAGCGGGATGCCGGTCGGGATGTTCAGCCCGGCGATCTCCTCGGCCGAGATCCCGTCCAGGTGCTTGACCAGCGCCCGCAGCGAGTTGCCGTGGGCGGCCACCAGCGTGGTCAGCCCGGCGCGCAGGTCCGGCACGACCGCGTCGTACCAGTACGGCAGGGCGCGCACCACGACGTCGGCGAGGCACTCCGAGGGCGGCATCAGCTCCGGCGGGAGCGCCGCGTAGCGCGCGTCGCCGACCTGGGACCACTCGTGGCCGTCTGGGATCGGCGGGGGCGGGGTGTCGTAGGAGCGCCGCCACAGCCGGAACTGCTCCTCGCCGTACTCGTCGAGGGTCTGCTTCTTGTTCTTGCCCTGCAGCGCGCCGTAGTGGCGCTCGTTGAGCCGCCACGACCGGCGCACCGGCACCCAGGACCGGTCGCAGGCGTGCAGGGTCAGCTCCGCGGTGCGGATGGCCCGCCGCAGCACGGACGTGTGCACCACATCGGGCAGCAGGTCGTGCTCGCGCAGCAGCTCACCGCCGCGGCGCGCCTCGTCCTCGCCGCGCGCCGTGAGGTCGACGTCGACCCACCCGGTGAAGAGGTTCTTCGCGTTCCACTCGCTCTCGCCGTGGCGGAGCAGGACGAGGGTGCCGAGCTGGCTCATGGGGCTATCCTTGCGCACCGCCCGGGGCGCCGCCGCGCGCCGGGGTGCCACCGCGGAGCGGCTCGCCGCGGTCGGCCCGCTCGGCCAGCCCCGCCGGCGGCGTGAAGCGGGTGCCGTACGCCTCGGCCAGCTCCTTGGCCCGGGCCACGAAGCCGGTGACGCCGCCCGGGTACTGGTCGACGTACTGGAGCACCCCGCCGGTCCACGGCGGGAACCCGATGCCGAAGATCGAGCCGATGTTGCCGTCCGGCACGCCGGTCAGCACCCCCTCGTCCAGGCACTTGACCGCCTCCAGCGCCTCCACGAAGAGCATCCGCTCCTGCATGTCGCGCATTGGCACGGCCGGCTCGCCCGGCTTGGTGCCGAACACCTCGGCCAGCCCCGGCCACAGCCGCTTCGGCCCGTCCGCCGGGTAGTCGTAGAAGCCCCTGCCCGCCGCCTTGCCGGTGCGGTCGAGCGCGACCAGCCGGTCCACGGCCGCCTCGCCGGGGTGCGGCGGCCCGGCGGCGCCGGCGCGGCGCGCCTCGTCGCGCAGCCGCACCGACAGCGACAGCGACACCTCGTCGAGCACGGCCAGCGGACCGACCGGGTAGCCGGCCTGCAGCGCCGCCTGCTCCACGCTCGCCGCGGGCACCCCCTCGACCAGCAGCGCCAGCCCCTCCATCACGTACGTGCCGAAGACCCGGCTGGTGAAGAAGCCGCGGGAGTCGTTGACCACGATCGGCGTCTTGTCGATCTGCCGGACCAGGTCGTAGCCCCGGGCCAGGGTCTCGTCGCTGGTCTGCTCCCCGCGCACGATCTCCACCAGCGGCATCTTGTCGACCGGGGAGAAGAAGTGCAGGCCGAGGAAGCGGGCCGGGTCCGGCGCGGCCACCGCGAGCGAGGTGATCGGCAGCGAGGAGGTGTTGGAGGCGATGACGGTCTCCGGGGCGACGATCGAGGACAGCCGCCGGTAGGTCTCGTGCTTGAGCGCCTGGTCCTCGAAGACCGCCTCGATGACGAGCTGGCAGCCGGCGAGGTCGGCCAGCTCCGCCGTGGGGGTGATCCGGGCCAGCCGCTGCGCGTCGAGCTTGCGGGCGGAGAACGCCTTGCCCCGCTCGGCCGCCTCCATCGAGACATCGACCAGGACCACGTCGATGCCGCGCCGGGCGCAGGCGTACGCGATGCCGCCGCCCATCATCCCGGCGCCGACCACACCCACCCGCTCGAGCTTTGGCGACTCCGGCACGCCGGCCGGCCGCGAACCGCCCTTGTTCAGGTGCTGGAGGTCGAAGAAGAACGCCTGGGTCAGGTTGCGCTGGATCGGCGTGCCGACCAGGTCGGCGAACCAGCGCCCCTCGATGCGCAGGGCGGTGTCCACGTCCACCTGCGCGCCCTCCACGGCGGCGCACATGATGTGGTGCGGCGCCGGGTAGTGCGCGCCCTTGAGCTGCTTGCGCAGGTTGCCGGGGAAGGCCGGCAACAGCTGGGCCATGGCCCGGTCGGTGGGGCGCCCGCCCGGCATCCGGTAGCCGGACCGGTCCCAGGGCTGGGCCGCGCGCGGGTTGGCCTGGATCCAGGCGACCGCCTTGGCGAGCAGCTCGTCCGGGTCGGCCGCCAGCTCGTCCACCAGGCCCAGCTCGACGGCCTTGGCCGGGCGCAGCCGCTGCCCCTGGAGCAGCACGTTCATCAGCGCGTCCTGGAGGCCCAGCAGGCGCACCACGCGGGTCACGCCGCCCCCGCCGGGCAGCAGGCCGAGGGTGACCTCGGGCAGGCCGAACCGGGCGTCCGGGCGGTCCAGCGCCACCCGGTGGTGGCAGGCGAGCGCCAGCTCGAACCCGCCGCCGAGGGCGGTGCCGTTCAGCGCCGCGACGACCGGCCGGCCCAGCTTCTCCAGCCGCCGGAACTGGTCCTTCGCGGTCCCGGCCAGCTCGAACATGGTCGCCGGGGTGGCCTGGGTCTCGACCAGCTCCTTGAGGTCCATGCCGACCAGGAAGCTGTCCTTGGCCGAGGTGATGACCACGCCGGTGAGGTCCGGCCGGTGCGCCTCCAGGCGCTCCACAGTGGACGTCATGGCCCGCAGGTAGCCGGCGTTCATGGCGTTGGTCGAGGTCCCCGGCGCGTCCAGGGTCAGTACGACGATGCCGTCCGGGCGCTGCTCCCAGCTGATCACGTGTTCACAGCCTCTCGATGATCGTCGCGATGCCCATGCCACCGCCCACGCAGAGGGTGGCCATGCCGTACCGCAGCTCCCGGCGTTCCAGCTCGTCCAGCAGGGTGCTGAGCAGCATCGCGCCGGTCGCGCCGAGCGGGTGCCCCATCGCGATCGCCCCGCCGTTGACGTTGACGATCTCCGGGTCGATCTCC
>DASSUC010000233.1:0-2050 GCA_035707405.1 Micromonosporaceae bacterium
GTCGACACCTCGAGCAGGGGCTCGTCGGCCTCGACGCGCTCGCCCTCCTGCTTGAGCCAGCGGGTAACGGTGCCCTCGGTGACGCTCTCGCCGAGCCGGGGCATGGTGACCGATACCGGCATTTCCTTTGACTCCTCGTGATCAGCCGTGCACGTGTAGCGGCTTGCCGGCCAGCGCCAGGTGCGCCTCGCCGATCGCCTCGGTCTGGGTGGGGTGCGGGTGGATGAGCTGGGCCACGTCCGCCGGGAACGCCTCCCAGTTGTAGATCAGCTGGGCCTCGCTGACCAGCTCGCTGACCCGGCCGCCGACCAGGTGCAGGCCCACCACCGGGCCGTCGGCGACGCGGACCAGCTTGGCGAAGCCGGACGTCTTCAGGATCTGGCTCTTGCCGTTGCCGGCCAGGTCGTAGGTGAACGTTTCGACCTTGTCACCGTACTGCTCGCGGGCCTTGGCCTCGGTCAGGCCCACCGAGGCGACCTCGGGGTCGCAGTAGGCCACCCGCGGGATGCCGGCCTCGTCGATCACCGGCGGGTTGTGCCCGGCGATCTCCTCGGCCACGAAGATGCCCTGCTGGAAGCCGCGGTGGGCCAGCTGAAGGCCGGGCACGATGTCGCCGACGGCGTAGACGCCCGGCAGGTTGGTGCGCAGCCGCTCGTCGGTGGGGACGAAGCCCCGGTCGAGGGTGAGGCCGGCCTCCTCGTACCCCAGGTTGGCGGTGGTGGGGCCGCGGCCGACCGCGACCAGCATGAGTTCGCCCTCGACCAGCTCACCCCCTGCGACGGTCACCCGGACGCCGCCGCTGGCGCGCTCCACCTTCTCGAACGGCTTGTTCACCTTGTACGCGATGCCGCGGCGGCGGAACGCGCGCTCCAGCGCCTTGCTCGACGCCTCGTCCTCGGCGGCCAGCAGCCGGGGCAGCGCCTCGATGATGGTCACCTCGGCGCCGAACGACCGCCAGACGCTGGCGAACTCGCAGCCGATCACGCCGCCGCCGAGCACGACCACGGACGCGGGCACCCGGTCCAGGGTCAGTGCGTGCTCCGAGGCGATGATCCGCTCGCCGTCGATCTCCAGCCCGGGCAGGGTACGCGAGTACGACCCGGTGGCGAGCACCAGGTTGCGCCCGGTGAGGCGCTCCCCGTTGACCTCGACGGCCGGCGTTGAGCCGTCGGCCGCCGGGCCGGCCAGCCGCCCCTCGCCCTCCACATATGTGATCTTGCGGGACTTGACCAGGCCCTGGAGCCCCTTGTAGAGGCGGGACACCACGCCGTCCTTGTACGAGTTGACCCCGGCCATGTCGACGCCCTCCAGCGAGGTGCGCACCCCGAACTGGGCGGCCTCCCGGGCGGTGTCGGCCACCTCACCGGCGTGCAGGAGCGCCTTGGTCGGGATGCAGCCGCGGTGCAGGCAGGTGCCGCCGAGCTTGTCCTTCTCGACCAGCGCGACGGACAGGTCCAGCTCCGCGGCGCGCAGCGCGGTGGCGTAGCCGCCACTGCCCCCGCCGAGAACGACGACATCGAAACCCTGGTCGCTCACTGTGATCTCCTTCAGCGCCGGCCCGAGGTGTGCCACCTGCTGCACACAGTCCCGTCGGCCACCTCGTCGGCCATCGGTGTCTCCGTCGGCCATCTTGTCACTTGTGGACGACAGCGGCGACGCGAGGTGCCCGCCGGCCGCACCGGCCCGCAGGCGCGCACTGCCGGGATGCGGTCGCGGAGACGTACCCTTGCCGCAGTCGAGGTCCGCGACGCGGCGGCCCGAGGCGGCGGTGAGGAGGAGGTCGGCCGGTGGCCTGGTTCCGGCGGAGGAAGGGTACGGCGGACCGCGGGGCGAGCCGCGCCGATACGCAGTATCTTGAGGAGTTCGTCCGCTCCCGCCGGGGGGTGGAGGCCTTCATCGAGCCGCGTACCACCGTCACCGAGACCACCATCCTGCTGGTCGCCTACGACGGTGAGTGGACCCGCCGGCGCATCGACGGCCCGGACGGCGCCCGCCGCTTCGCCCACCGCCTCGGCATCCCGGTCTACGACGTCAACCTCGTCGGCTACCC
>DASSUC010000234.1:0-2186 GCA_035707405.1 Micromonosporaceae bacterium
CCTGCACAGCGCCACCCGGCGCCGCTCGCCGCCGGAGAGCATGGTCACGTCGGCGTCGGGCGGCGGACAGCGCAGCGCGTCCATCGCCAGCTCCAGCTTTGAGTCGACGTCCCAGGCGTCGGCGTGGTCCAGGTCCTCCTGGAGCTGGCCCATCTCGGCCATCAGCTCGTCGGAGTAGTCGGTCGCCATCAGCTCGGCGATCTCGTTGAAGCGGGCCAGCTTCGCCTTGGTGCCGGCCACCGCCTCCTCGATGTTGCCGAGCACGTCCTTGCTCTCGTTCAGTGGCGGCTCCTGGGCGAGCAGGCCGACCGTGTAGCCGGGCATCAGCCGCGCCTCGCCGTTGCTCGGCCGGTCCTCGCCGGCCATGATCCGCAGCAGCGTCGACTTGCCCGCGCCGTTGGGGCCGACCACGCCGATCTTCGCGCCGGGCAGGAAATAGAGCGTCACGTCGTCGAGCACGACCTTGTCGCCGTGCGCCTTGCGCGCCTTCTCCAGCGTGTATATGAACTGGGCCACGGTGGGAGTGCCTCCGGTTGGGATCCTCGTCCGGCTCGACGGCCGGTGAAGCGACGCCAGGGTGCCTCGCCGGCGCCGGTCCCAATCTTTCCAGGCAGCTCGCCGCCCGCCCCACCCGGGCCCCCGGTGGTACGCCCCTACGCAGGGCCGATGTCGTACTCGAGGACCTTCTCCCGGAGGTCGTCGTCGGCGCCTGGGTTGTCGATCACGAGCCACGCGGAGGACACCCGGTAGTAGGTGGTCGCGGTGCGGCCGGTGTTCGTGGCCACGTACCCCTCGTCCGGCACGGCCGCCACGTCGGCCAGGAAAAGGGTGTTGTCGGAGGTCGGCGCCGGCAGCCCGGACGTCGGACTGCCCAGGTGCCGGTGCCCCTGATACCACAGCCGGCCCGCGGTGTCCTTGCAGATCCACACCTGGGACTGGTCGGTGCGGATGTAGAGCAGGTAGGTCAGGCCGCCCGGCGACCCTTCGGCCTTCGCCGCCTGCTCGGTCACTGCCGGGCAGGCCCGGCCCGCCGTGGCCGGCGTCGTCGGGGGCTGCCCGGCGGGTGTGGTGCCGTCCCCGTCCGGCTGGCTCTGGGGTGCCGTGGTGGTCACCCCGCCGTTGCCCGGACCGCCTGCGGTGTCCGCGCCGCCTGCGCCCCGGTCGGCGCGCAGGCCGAGCACCGCCCCGACCGACCCGCCGATGACTGCGAGGAACACCAGCGCGAGCACCAGCGGGCCGGCCACGGCACGCCGCGCCGACGGCGTCTGCCCGGTCATGGGGGACAGCGTGCCACGCCGCCGCAACAGCGGGTGGCGAGATCACGCCAGCGATGGTTGCAGGTGGGGATCGGGCGCGATTGGATGAACATCAAGTGCACCATCCTTTCGACTGTCACGAGCGGTGCACCGGTGGACGAGCCGGCGCCGCCCGTGCGTAGCACAACGCTGAAGGAGACAACATGTCCATATCGTCCTGGGGCCGGCTGGCGGGGACACTCGCCATCGGCATCGTCGTCGCGGGCGGCGCCGTCGCCTGCGGTGATGACGACGACGGCGGCACAGCCGGTCAGTCCGGGCAAGGGCAGTTCGAGGGGCGCGGCGCGATCACGCTCGCCACGGGCAAGGACACGACCGGCACCCTCCAGGGCCAGCTGGACCGGTGGAACGCCGACCACCCGAACGAGAAGGTGACCCTGGCCGAGCTGCCGGAGAGCGCCGACGGGCAGCGCCAGCAGTTCATCCAGAACGCGCAGACCAAGTCCGACGCGTACACCGTGCTCAACCTGGACGTGGTCTGGACGGCTGAGTTCGCGGCCAACGGCTGGGTCGAGCAGCTGCCCGAGGACCAGTTCCCGATCGGCGAGATGATCCCGTCCACGGTGGAGACCGCGAAGTACTTCAAGAAGCTCTACGCGGTTCCGTACAGCACCAACGCGGGCCTGCTCTTCTACCGCAAGGACCTGCTCGACAAGGCCGGCGTCACCGCGGCGCCGAAGACGTGGGACGAGATGAAGGCGGCCTGCGACAAGGTCAAGGCCCTCCCCGAGGGCAAGACCATCGGCTGCTACGCCGGCCAGTTCGAGAAGTACGAGGGCCTGACGGTCAACTTCTCCGAGGCCGTGCAGTCGGCCGGCGGCAAGGTCGTCGACGACGAGGGCAAGCCGGTGGTCAACTCCGCGGAGGCAA
>DASSUC010000235.1:0-2092 GCA_035707405.1 Micromonosporaceae bacterium
GCGATGTTGTCGAAGAACAGCCGCGCCACCGCGACCAGGCGCAGGTACTCCAGCGAGGTCGCCTGGGTGCGGCCCTTGAGGTGGTTGTTCTCCGGCTGGTAGGTCCACGGGATGAACGCCCGGAACCCTCCGGTGCGGTCCTGCACGTCGCGGATCATCCGCAGGTGCTCGATGCGCTCGGCGTTGGTCTCGCCGGTGCCCATCATCATCGTCGCGGTGGACTCCAGCCCGAGCCCGTGCGCGGTCTCCATGACCGCGAGCCACTCCTCGCCCGACTCCTTCAGCGGCGCGATCGCCTTGCGCGGCCGGGCCGGCAGCATCTCCGCGCCCGCGCCGGCGATCGAGTCCAGGCCGGCGGCCTTGATCCGGGCGATGGCCTGCCCGACGTCGACGCCGGAGACCCGGGCCATGTGCAGGATCTCGCTCGGCCCGATGGAGTGGATGACGAGGTCCGGGTACGCCCGCTTCACCGCGGAGAACAGCTCCTCGTAGTACTCCACGCCGTAGTCGGGGTGGTGCCCGCCCTGGAGCATGACCTGGGTCGCGCCCAGCTCGACCGCCTCGCCGCAGCGCCGCAGGATCTCCTCGGTCGGGTGGGACCAGCCCTCGGCGTGCCTGGGCGCCCGGTAGAACGCGCAGAACTTGCACGCCGTGACGCACACGTTGGTGTAGTTGATGTTCCGGTCGATCAGGTAGGTCACCACGTTGTCCGGGTAGCGCCGCCGGCGGACGGTGTCCGCGGCCTCGCCCAGCGCGTGGAACGGCGCGTGGGTGTAGAGGAGCAGCGCCTCGTCCGGGCCGATCCGCCCGCCGTCCGCTCCGCGCGTGAGGATGTCGTCGATCTCCCGGATGGCAGCCACAACGGCCAGGGTACGTGCTCACCCGGCGAGCCCGCCCGGGCCACCCACCGGCCGGCGTCATAGGCTGCGCAGATGGCAGAGATGGGCTACCGCCGGCTCGGCGGCTCCGGGCTCATGGTGTCCGTGGTCGGGCTGGGCTGCAACAACTTCGGCAGCCGGATGGACGCGGCGGCCACCGAGGCCGTGGTGGACACCGCACTCGACGAGGGCATCACGCTCTTCGACACCGCCGACGCCTACGGCGGCGACCGCGGCCGGTCCGAGGAGCTGCTGGGCGCGGCCCTGGCCGGCCGGCGGGACGAGGCGGTCGTGGCCACGAAGTTCGGCAGCGACCTGGGCGGGGCGAACGGGCCGGACTGGGGCGCTCGGGGCGCCCGGCGGTACGTCGTCCGCGCCGCCGAGGCCTCGCTGCGCCGGCTGGGCACAGACTGGATCGACCTCTACCAGATCCACCTGCCCGACCCGGGCACTCCCATCGAGGAGACCCTCGCGGCCCTGGACGACCTGGTCCACGCCGGCAAGGTCCGCTACCTCGGCTGCTCCAACTTCGCCGCCTGGCAGGTCGCCGACGCCGCCTGGGTCGCCCGGACCGCGCGGCTGAACCCGTTCATCAGCGCGCAGAACAACTACAGCCTGCTCAAGCGGGACGTGGAGAAGGAGCTGGTGCCGGCCTGCCAGCGCTTCGGGCTCGGCCTGCTGCCGTTCTTCCCGCTCGCCAGCGGGCTGCTCACCGGCAAGTACCGCCGCGGCGAGCCGCCACCGGCCGGCGCCCGGCTGGCCGGCGACCGGTTCGCCGGCCGGCTCGCCGCCGCGCCCTGGGACACCATCGAGGCGCTGGAGAAGTACGCCGCCGAGCGCGGCCGGTCCCTGCTCGACGTGGCCATCGCCGGCCTCGCCGCGCAGCCGGCCGTGGCCAGCGTGATCGCCGGAGCGACAACCCCCGACCAGGTACGCGCCAACGCCGCCGCCGGCGCCTGGCGGCTATCGGCCGGGGACCTGCGCGCGCTGGACGAGGTCGCGCCGCCCGCCGGCGCCGGTCAGGCGTCGTAGTCCACGGTCACCCGGTCGGTGACCGGGCTGGACTGGCAGGTCAGCACGTAGCCCGCGGCCAGCTCGTCGGGCTCCAGGGCCCAGTTGCGGGCCATCTTCACCTCGCCGTCGACCACCCGGGCCCGGCAGGTGGAGCAGACCCCGCCCTTGCACGCGTACGGCAGCTCGCTGCGCACCCGCAG
>DASSUC010000236.1:0-13385 GCA_035707405.1 Micromonosporaceae bacterium
GTAGACCTCGTCCACGACCTCCTTGATCCGGGCGTCCGGGCGGTCCACCTTGTTGATGACGAGGACCAGCGGCAGCCGCCGCTGGAGGGCCTTGCGCAGGACGAAGCGGGTCTGCGGCAGCGGGCCCTCGCTGGCGTCGACCAGCAGCAGCGCACCGTCCACCATGGTCAGGCCCCGCTCGACCTCACCGCCGAAGTCCGCGTGGCCGGGCGTGTCGATGATGTTGATGGTCACCGGGCTGCCGGCGGGCGGCGCGTAGCGTACCGCCGTGTTCTTGGCCAGGATCGTGATGCCCTTCTCGCGCTCCAGGTCCATCGAGTCCATGACCCGGTCGGCCACCTCGGCCCGGGCCCGGAACGCCCCGGCCTGGCGCAGCATGGCATCGACCAGAGTCGTCTTGCCGTGGTCGACATGGGCGATGATCGCGACGTTGCGCAGGTCGGTACGCGTGGGCATCCGACCATCCTCGCCGGTCACCGGCTGGTCGCCGGGCGCGGGGTTCGCCGGACATGGCGCACGCCACCTCTGTCCCCCATGGCCGAGATGCGCCGGTGCCCGCTATGCGGCGTCGCGGTTGGTGAGCGAGGTCGCGGCTCGCCGCGCGGCGTCGAGGTGGCGCACGAGCTCGCTGATCTGGTCAGGGGTTGGCCTGTCGCGGTTGGCCCGCACCCACTCCTCGATGATCTGACGCATCAGCGTGGTCACACCGACACCCCGGGCGAGGGCCGCGGCCTCCAGCTCGGACTGAATATCAAGATCTATACGCAGGGCGGTGACCATCTTGGCGGGGCGGCGTTCCCGCACCACCTCGGCCTGGTCCAGCAGGTCGCTGATGTCGTTGTCCATGACGTGAGTAGCGGCTTCACCGGCCGTCATCTCGGTCAACTTGCGTCGGGTCTGGCTCATGAGGTGTGCTTCCTCCACATCACTCGCTCGTCTGGTCTCGCATCACGTGCGCCGGCAATCGTCCAAGGTCCTCCCGGGCCGGGGCGAGTGCAGACCACGACGATGAGGCGCAGTTCGCCGGTTGGGCCGCAGCTGACCAGAAACGTCGGCGCTTGTTTCGGCGTGCGGTTGTCCAGGCGCAGCGACTCCGGGGCGTACAGGGCGTCGATGACATCTTTGGTGGTCAGCCCATCGCGGAGCACCGCCGCAGGGTTGTCCGACCACCGGTATTCGTCACCCATGGCCGAGAGTATAACGTGCGTATTACGTTGGAGGGGGTAGTCGTGGGAGACCAGCACGGAGATGCGCTGGACCGCCTGCGTCGCATCTGCGGCGCCTTCCCGGAGGTCGCCGAGCTGTGCGCGGAGGCGTACCGCGTGGTCGCGCCCAAGCGACTGGTCAAGCTGCTCGACGAGCGCGATGGCGGATAAGGACGACGGCCCCGAGCTGGGACCCGCAGGCTCGTCGAGCCGGCCGGAGCCCGGGGCCTTCGAACGGGTCGGCACCGACGTGCAAGGCGCTGATGCCGACCTGCTAGATCGGCAGATTGGTGAAGAGGTGCCGGCACGCCCGATCGATCTCACTGGGCTGCGCTTCGTCCAATGAGTCCACAAAGGTGGCTCGTCCACCAGCGGACGACCCAGGTCGTAGCCGTGGCGTTGGCCAACCGTCGGACGCGGGTTGCCGGACGCCCGCCCGGCGACCTCGCCTTCGAGGCGCCGCCATGATGCGCATACGACGCGGCCGCCCCGAGGGACGGCTCTTGCGGCGGTCGTTGCGGAGACGAACGGGCCGAACCTGGCGCTATGCGACCGGCAAGGCATGACCGCGGCCATCTCGCGCAGCCCCGGGTACGTCTGGCGGGTAGGGCGTCTCTGGCTGTCCAGTGTCCTCTGAGGATGCCGAGCGGCTCGGGGGTGGAGCGGCGTCGCCGGTCGCCAGGTGTGGCCCGGCTCGAGTCAACCCCACGACCCCGGTTCCAGACCCACCACTCACTGCGGAACGCCAGGCATTGCTCTCTGGGGTATCTCGATCTAGGCTGTCTAGACAGAGGAGGCGGCATGCGCTGGCAGGTTCAAGAGGCGAAGCAGCGGTTCAGCGAGATACTTCGTGCCGCAGAGGCAGGTGAGCCGCAGATCGTGACGAAACATGGCGAAGAGGTCGCAGTGGTGATCGATATTGCGGAGTACCGGCGGCTCCGTGGGGAGTCCGTCGGCTTCATGGACTACCTACGCATCGAGCCAGTGGCTGATGTAGATCTTGAGGTTGATCGTCGGACAGACCTGCCACGCGAGATACATCTGGCCAGCTGAGCGTGGCGTACCTACTGGATACCAACGTCGTCTCCGAGCTACGCAAGACCGCACCGAACGCCGACGTGCTGGCGTGGCACCAGCGCCACCGGCGAGCAGAGGCGTACATCAGCACGCTCGTCGTGGGAGAGATCAGGCAGGGCATCGAACGGGTCCGCCCACGCGACCCCGCGCAGGCGGACGCCCTCGGTCGGTGGCTCGCCGGCCTGCTGTCGGTGTATCAGAACCGGATCCTGCCGGTGACGGTCGACATCGCGGAGGAGTGGGGTCGCCTGAATGCTTCGCCCCAACCGGTTCCGGTCGTCGACGGGCTGATGGCGGCAACCGCCAAGGTGCATCGGCTTACCCTGGTGACCCGTAACGTCGCTGACGTGGCCCGGACCGGCGTCACAGTCCTCAACCCGTTCAAGGCGAGCGGCTGAGACAGATCCACAAACGACACTCTGGGCGGTCAGCAGACCACCCCGCGCCGGGTTGCCAACAGGCTCTGCGGCCGTAGCCGGCTGGTCAGTGGCTGCGGTTGTGGAAGCATGGCCGGGTGGAGCTGATACCGGCCGAGTACCGGTGCGCCGACGACGGCCAGGACCTGACCGCGTTGGTGCGTGAGGAACTGGAGGAATGGGTTCCGGCATCGTTCGGTCGCCGTGACACGTTCCGGGTGGTGGTCACCTGTCCCGGGGGCGAGAAGCCGCACGAGGTGGGCGTGTCGGGCCGGTACGTTGGCCCCCGCCGGTAGCCCGCCGGCGCCCGGCGACCAGGCCGGGGAGGTGGGTACCAGTACGCGGGTGACGGCGTCGGACCGGTTGTGGCGAGCGGCCGCGGAGGAGCTTGCCCCAGCGAGGTCCCTGGCGCGGGTTGACGAGCGGGCACGGCAGGTGGTGACCGGGGTCAGCCTGGTCGGTTCCGTGGTCACGGGGCTGGGGCTGGTCGCCAGCGGCCAGCTGGAGAAGGCCGGCTGGGCGCGCTGGCTCGCGGTCGGTGCGGTGTGTCTCGCGGTGCTGGCGGTGGTGTCGGCGCTGGGCACGTTGCTGCTGCGGTTCCCGCGGCTGGTGCCGCCCGGCAACCTCGACGAGGTGGAACGGTTCTTCCGGCGCCAGTTCACCCGGGCGTACGGGGTGGTGGCCGCCGGGGTGCTGCTTCTCGCGGCGGTGGTGCTGGCGGGCGCGGCGGCGGTGGCGGTGCTGGCTGGTGCGCAGGAGCCGGCGACGGCGGCGTTGTCGGTGACGGTGACCGGTGCCGGTGATGAGGCGAAGTTGGCGATGCGGGCCGAGGTGCCCGATGTCATGGCCGGTGGCGTGGTGCGTGCCGAGGTGGTGGGGGTGCCGGCGACCGGCGGGCGGGTGGTGGCGGCGCGTCACGTGACGGTGGCCGGCACTGCCGGCGCGGTGACGGTGGCGCTGGACACGGTGCCGGTCGGCGGGTACACCTCGATCGAGGTGCTGGTGGACTCGCAGGGCCGGCGTTGCACTGCCACGCTGCGGCCCACGGCGTCGGATCCGGCGGCGGCTGTGACCTGCACGGGTTGGTAGCTACGGCCCGGCCGGCCGGGCATCGAGCTCGGCGATGAGGCGGCGGGTTTTGGCGATGTCGGTGGCGGCAGCTTGGCGGTAGGGTTCGAGGTCACGTAGGGCAGCGTGGGCGTAGGCGAGGGCGTCGGTGGCGCGGCTGGTCTCGGTGAGCATGAGGGCGATGTTGTAGCGGGTACGCCCGGCGCGGTAACGGTCGCCGACGCTCTCGCAGTGGCGGATGGCCTGCTGCCAGTGGGTGAGGGCGGTGTCGGGCCGCCCGCCCTCTTCGTAGATGACGCCGAGCTGGTGGTGGGCGGTGGCGATGTCGGGGGTGGCGTCGGCGGGAAGCAGGTCGAGGTCGTCGTGGTAGTGGCATGCAGCTTCGGTGAGGTGCGCGATGAGGGTCTCGATCGGCTCGCCGCGGGTGCGGGCGTCGAGGAACCGCTCGTAGGCGACTTGGCCGAGCTGTCCGGTGGCTCGTGCGCGGCGGTGCTGGTCGTTTGGCTCGTAGCGGTTGAGGGCGTGGCGGTACCAGTGCTCGGCCCGGTCCAGGTCACGCAGCCCGGGGATAGCCAGGTGGGCGTGACCTAGGTTGAAGGCTGTAGTGGCTTCCGAGGTGCTGTCGTTGATGCGCTGGGACAGGTCGAGGGCCTGCTGGAGGTGGTCGAGGCAGGCCGGGTCGCGCTGCTTGCGCAGCAGCTTACCGGTGGCCTGTTCGCTGGCGGAGAGGTTGCGGATGTGGTTGCGCTGCTGGTCGGTGAGCTGGTCGATGGGGGTGGCTAGGGCGTCGCGGGCCTGGTCATGGCTCCACGCGAGCAGGGTGTGTTGGAGGCGGGTGGCGGTGGGCCAGTCCCGGGCCCGGTAGGCGATGTGCATCCGGTAGTCGGTGTAGAAGGCCCAGTGGTCCTCGCGGCCGGGGAGGGGCTGGTCGGTGGTGGGGTCGGCCAGGTCGGGGGTGAGCTCGTCGACGAGGCGGGCCCACTCGCCGTGGCGCCCCACATGCTCGTAGAGGGTGCGGAGGCCTTGCATGCAGCCGATGACATCGGCCCAGCGGCCGGCGGTGCGGGCCAGGGCGCGGGCGTGGCGTAGGTTGGCCTCCTCCACCCCCAGGGTGGCGATGACCCCGGTCTGCCCCTGCTGGTACTGGCGATGGTAGTAGTTGCCGAGGGCGGCGATGGCGGCGGTGTAGGCGGTGTTCACCGCGGTGGCGGTGGCGGTGGGGGTGCGGTGGGTGGTGAACAGGTCGCGGAAGTACCAGGGCAGGGCGGGGTGGATCTGGTAGTAGCCGCTGCCGTAGGAGGTGAGCAGCCCGAGGTCGGCGGCCCGGTCGAGCAGGGCGGTGCCGGTCTGGCGGGTCAGCCCGGCCAGCGCCGGCACCGGCGCGGGACTGTCCGGGTGGCCCATGTGCACGAGGGCGATAACGGTGACGGTGTCCTGGAACAGGTGCAGGACGGCGAGCTGGGCGCGTTCGTGGTCGGTGAACGCGGTGGCGAACCCGTAGCCCAGGGACGCGCCCAGTGACCTGGTGCGGCCCTGGGTCTCGTCGTCGGCCGGGTCGGTCTCCCCGGCCCGCAGCCGGGCCACGAACTTATCGATCTGCTTTCTGGTGGTGAGGCCTTCGCGCAGGACCTGGCCGACGACGATGGTGATGGTTAAGGGGTTGCCGGCGGTGTAGCGCAGCAGGGGGCGCCAGTCGGCAACGTCGGTGATGTGGTGGTTGTGGCGGGCGGCGAGGGCGGCGGTGAGCTGGGTCATCTCCCGCATCGGCATCGGCGGCAGCTTCACCCGGGTGGGCAGCTGGCCGAGCCAGGCCTGTTCGTCGCGGCGGGAGGTCAGCAGCACCCGGGCCTTGGTGGCGGCCAGGTCGCGCAGGAAGCCGGCCAGGTCAGCCTGTTCGGTGGGGGTCCAGGCGGAGGGGGTGCCGGTGGGGAACCCGGCGACGGGTTCGACGTTGTCCCAGATCCACAGCACCGGCACCTGGGTCATGACCTGTACCGCGATGCTGCGGCGGGTGGTGGGGTCGGTGACCGCGTCCCATGCGATGCCGTTGGCGGCCAGCAGTGGGGCGTGCGCGGCGGCCCAGTCGTTGAGCAGCCGGGGCAGTGGGGTGTGGTGTTCCAGGGAGGAGAACACCACCGTCCCGTCTGCGCCCAGTGTCGGGTCGGTCAGGCCGCCGGTGGTGGCGTACCAGCGGGCGAGCTCGACCGCGGTGGTGGTCTTGCCGCTGCCGGCGTAGCCGTGTAGCAGCACGATGCGGTGCTTGTCGAAGGCGCGGTCCAGGGCGAGGAGGGTCTCGTCGCGGCCGAAGAACCCCACATCCGGCCGGTGCGGCAGCCCATCCACCGCCGCCCCGTCACCGGTACGGCCGGCCGCCGGTGGGGACACCACGATCCGCGGCTGCCCAGCCGTCGCGGCCGGGCGGGCCAGGATGGGTACGGGTGCGGCCTCGTACACCACCGGCACCGACCAGTCCTGCAACGGCACCGGCCGGTACGCGATCGTCCGGTCCGGGCTGGCGGCCAGCTGCCGCCGCCCCGCCGACACGGCGGAGCCGAGCGGCTGCCCATTCAGCAGCGCGGTGTACAGGTCCGCGACGAACTGGGCGGCGGTGACGACCCACACGTTGTACCGCATCGCCACCACCCCGGCCACGCCCTGCCCGGTCACCTCCAGCGCCAGCGAGCCGTAGGCGCGTACCCGTTGGTCTGGGTCATCGCCGGCGTCCGTGGCGGCGGGGGTGGGTGGGGCTTCGGCGTAGGCGGAGCGGCAGGCGTTGAGCAGCAGCACCGCCACCCCGGTGCGGACCAGCAGCGCACCGACCGCGGAGCCACCGACCAGCAGCTGGTTGTGGTCACTGTCCGGCTGTTCGAACAGCAGATAGCCGTGCGGTCCCGGCTCCACCGGCCCCAGCACGCCGAACCTGGTGACGGCGAGCCCGCTGACCGACCCGTCGGCGAGACCGGCCGGATCCAGGTAGGTGCCGTGCCCGTCGAAGTGCACCACGTGGTACGGCGCACCAGCGCGTGGGCGGCCTCCAGCACCCTGGTCAGGTGCTGGAACGTCGGCGGGCGTAGCACGTCCAGGTCAAGAAGATCCATGGCGTGCTCGCCGAGGCGTACCAGGTGGCTGGCCACCGACCGGAACGGCACGTCATCGCGGCCACCGGGCCGGCAGATCACCAGCAGCACCCGAAGCTTCTGCGCCGTCGCCGGGCGCAGGGGCCGCACCGCGGCGCGGCGGTGGACCCGCACGAACGAGGCCACCTGCAACGCCACCGGCTGCCCCGTCCTCGGGTCGACCAGCAGCTCCCACGGCAGCGCCGCGGCACCGTCCACATCGGCACCGACCTCGACCCGCACCTGACCCAGCCGGTTACGCACCGACGCCCACGCATCCCGGGCGTTGTCCGACGCGAACACCTCCCGGAACAACGCGGTGCCGATCTCGGTCATCCGCTGCTGCACCCGCTCCGCCACCGCCGGTGCCGGGTCCAGCGGGTACTCCAGAAACTCCTCCAGATACCACCGGATGTCCCGCTGGTCATCCTCGCTCAGCGCGAGGGCGAACTCGCTGACCCCCTCGGCCGGCGGGTCGTCATCCTCCACCCGCACCGCGACCCGGTGCCGCCCGTCGGCCAGCATCGACTGGTCCAACCGCAGCACGATCATCCGTCCTCCAGACACGTCTCGAGCCACCAGCCGACCACCCTGCTCAAACATCCACAATCAGCAACCGGACGACACCACCCATCCGAGCGGTTTCCGGCTGCCTCGTGGCGGCCCGCCTGGCATGGCAGACTTCTACATCGTCTGGAAGAGCGGACGCCAGGATCGGGGAAGGCGATGGCGCTTCGGTGGTACACGGTGGTCGTCGACTGCCGTGATGTGAAGAAGCAGGCGCGATGGTGGGCGGAGGCTCTCGACTGGAAGCTCGTCCACGACACGGACGACGAGTGCGTGATCATCCCCTCGTGGGCGGACGAAGCCACCCTCCGGGACACTCCTTGGGAGCGGATCGGGCCGGGAATGGTCTTCGTGTCCGTCCCGGAGGACAAGTCGGTCAAGAACCGGCTGCACATCGACCTGGCCCCGCACACCAGCCAGGACCGCGACGCGGAGATCGCGCGCCTGGAGCGGCTCGGCGCGAAGCGGGTCGACGTGGGCCAGTCCGCCGAGGTCACCTGGACGGTGCTGAGCGACCCGGAGGGGAACGAGTTCTGCGTCCTGAGCTCACGGGACATGTGACCCCGCCCGCGTGACCACCGAGCCGGATCTGCTCACACGCTGGCGGGCCGCGCTGCCGCCCGGTGTCGACGGTGCCGCCGCCGATGACGCCGGCACCGACCTGCTGCGCCGCTGGGCCGAGCCGCACCGGCGGTACCACGACGTCGCGCACCTGGCGGCCGTACTCTCCATAGTGGACGCCCATGCCGGGACGGCCGCCGACGCCGACGCGGTACGGCTGGCGGCGTGGTTCCACGATGCGGTGTACGACCCGCAGGCCGACGACAACGAGGAGCGCAGCGCGCAGCTGGCCGTTGCGACACTCACCGGCCTCGGCATGGCGCCGCAGCGGGTGGGCGAGGTGGCGCGCCTGGTACGGCTGACGGCGGCACACAGCGTGCCGCCCGATGACAGCAACGGCGCCCTGCTGGCCGACGCGGACCTCGCGGTCCTCGCCGCGCCGCCGGCCGGGTACGACCGCTACGCCGCGGCGGTCCGCCAGGAGTACGCGCACGTGCCGGACCCGCTCTTCCGGGCCGGCCGCGCCGCGGTCCTGCGGCACCTCATGGGCCTGCCACAGCTGTACCGGATCGTGCCCGACCGCGCCGAGCGCACCCGCCGCGCGCACGACAACCTGCGCCGCGAGCTGGACGGCCTGGCCCGGGCGGGTAGCTAGCGGCGGAGAGCCACCGGGCCGGGGCGGCGGCGCAGGAACACCCGACGGCTGCACGCGGTGCCAGCTCCCGCAGCGACGGGACTGTGCGTTCGGTTCGTCAACGGCCGTCACCGTTACCCACGATGACCCAGTGTTGTCCCCTGGCGGATGGCGGGTGTGGGTCAGCAGGCGGCGAGCACGACCGGCCGTGGTCCGTAATAATACCTTCTGTCGCTGTCGCGACCGTGCGCATCGGGATTGACTCGTTCGACTACGACGAATCCATCGGCCACGTACATGGAGCTGGCATCCCAGGTTGCGCCGGGCAGTGGGACCGTCGCTCGCACGGTGCCCGTTCTCGCATCGACACAGGCCAGGTCGTTTTCTGGCGTCAAGACGTACACCGTGCCGCCGTCGGCGGCGAACGCGTTGCGGCTGTCGAGGGGAATCTGCCACATCTGGTCGCCGGTGTCTCGCCGCAGGCCGGTGAGCCGACCATTGGCTCGGCGGACGACGACGTCACCGGCGATGCGGTCATTGATGGTGGAGGACGCTACGGGCTCCTTGGCAATCGAGCCATCGGCGTGGATGCGCCATGCTTCGCCCGGGCCTACCTGAAAGCCCTGGCACTCTGAGGACTCGGTGCGACACGCCGTCAGCCAGCGAATCCAGGAACGTTCCGCCGGGTCCGACGACGAGGACACCTCCGGTGGCACCCAGGTGCCGACGGGGCGACCGGTCCCGGCATCGTAGAGGTGCATCGTGTGCAACCCGTTGGGGCACAGAATCGTGGCGAAGACCTGCTCGCCGGTCCAGTCGACGCCATGGCAGGTGGGCAGGTCGACGCTCCACAGCTGACGCCCGCTGATCGGATTGAACGCATCGACCTTGGTGTCACCGGAGCTGATCACTACGGGGGACGAGCCGGACCGGGCGCTGTAGAGGCTGAAGAGCGTCTCGTCGCCGTAGACCGTGCGGGTGCCGGTGCGTCGCCCCCAGTACTCATCGCTGTCTCTGGTCTGGACCCGGGACGTCCAGGCGATATCTCCACGTTCGGCGTTCAGTGCCACGAGTAGGCCGTCGGACCACTTCACCACGACTACGGGCGGTGCGGTGCCGGCGGCGCCGAACGCAACGACGCCGACAACGTCGGCGGGCCACCGGTGGTAGGACCAGTAGGAATCCGTACCATCGGGCGCGGTGAGCGCTTCGGCCCACACGTCGTTCTGCGTCGCGAATACGCGCAGACGACGGTCCAACATCAGGGGAGCTGCGCGAAGCTGGGCGACAACCCCGACGCTTGCTGCCGCTGGTGCTGGGTATGGCACCCCCTCCGCCGTCGAAAGCCGAGACCCGGGACGTAGCACGAGCAGCGGCACCGATATGCACGACGCGACGGCCAGAACCGCCGCAGCTACCGCTGCCCAGACCCCCCACGGCACGGGCGCGGCGGCACGGGCGAAGGTCGTCGTTCGACGCATACCTGGTGACAGTAGGCGAAGCGGGGGGCGCTGAATGGCTACTGTCCGGCGAGCCGTTCCACGATCGGGATGGCGGCGTCGACGTCTCCCAGCATGAAGGAGCTGACCCCGAGCTCAGCCCGTAGCGACTGGATCTTCTCGACGAGGTCCGCGACCGATCCGATGAAGATATGTGGGGACTGGAGGATCTCGGTCGTGGTGAGCTGGACCCCGGTGAGCCGGTGCAGGGCGTCGGCGCGTTCGCGTGCCGACGCGATGGTGTTGGCGGTGACGAGCAGCGGCCCGCCGCTGGGGTAGACGTTGAGCTCGATCCGGTCGAAGCGGTCACCTGCCGCGGCACGGATCCAGCCGACCTTCTCCTGGGCGCCGGCCAGGGTGAGGCTGTGCGGGTCCGGCGGCGGGAGCCCGTTGCCGCCCGACAGCACGCGCGGAGCCAACCCGACGGTGTCGGCGTGCCGGGCCGCCAGGGCGAGCACCCGCCGCCCGCCGCCACCGATGAACAGCGGGGGATGTGGCTGCTGCACCGGCTTGGGATGCCCGTCGTGCCGGTCCAAGCTGTAGAACGCCCCACGGTAGGAGAAGGGGCCGGGGGCGAAACAGCCCTTCAGGACGTCAACCGCCTCGGCCAGCCGGTCGATGCGCCGGCCGGCCGGATCGAAGGGTAGGCCGATAGCGTCGTGTTCCCTGCGGTTCCAGCCGGCGCCCAGACCGATCTCCAGCCGGCCGCCGGAGAGCACGTCGAGGCTGGCCAGATCCTGGGCCACCACGGCCGGATGGCGCAGGCCGGTGTTGAGCACGAACGGCATGATCCGCAGCCGTTGGGTCACGGCGGCAACGGTGGCCAGCACCGGTACCGGGGCGTGCTGTTCGAGCAGGTGGTCCGGTAGGACCAGCCCGGTGAAACCGGCCGCCTCGGCCCGGCGCGCGGTGTCAACGATCACGCGAACGTCGACCGGCCCGGCGGCCGCGACGCCAAAGAAGCGGAAGGGACGCACCCGACCATCCTGCGCCAGCTACACCGCGCAGGTCATCCCCGAGCCTAAGATCATGCTGGTCGCGGGGCTGACGGGGTGATGGCGGGGAGGCCATCGCTAGGCTGCGGTGATGACCGTGGTCGGCATCGGGCAGCTGGCGGCGTTGCGGCCGGTCCCGCCGGTGGTCGTCGTCATCGACGTGCTGCGGGCGTTCACCACCGCCGCGGTGGCGCTTGCGGGCCATGCCGACGGGGTGGTGCTGGCCGCCACGGACGATCAGGCGCTGCGGATCCGGGATCGGCTGCCAGGCTCGTTGGCGGTCAAGGACGGCCCGCCCGTACGGGAGTTCGACGGAGTCAACTCGCCAGCGTGGATGGCACAGCTTGATGTCGCCGGGTCGGTGGTGGTGTTGGCGACCGCCAACGGCACCGTGGGCGCGGTCGCGGCGGGCCAGGCCGACCTGCTCGTGTGCGCCAGCTTCGTCGTGGCCGGTGCCACGGCCGCGTACCTGGCGCGCGACGGGCGGCCGGTCACCTACGTCGTCACCGGGGAGGACGGCCGCGCCGAGGAGGACCTGGCGTGCGCCGAGTACCTCATGGCCCTGCTCGACAAGGGCGATGCCGACCCGGCGCCGTACCTGCGGCGGGCCGGCCGGTCGGACCTGGCCAGGCTGCTGGCGCAGGGGGCCCGCGACGGCTACCCCGGCATCCACCCGGACGATGTGGCGTACTGCCTGCAGGTCGACCGCTACGACTTCACGATGGTGGCCACCCGCAGCGGTCCGGACCTGGTGCTGCGGGCGGTGCCGGAACCCGGAGTCCACAGTGCCCAAGACGAGGGCACTGGCCTGCACCGGTCCCATCCATGAACACGCCGGAGCACCGCGGATAAGGCGTGTCAGCCGTTGTCGTCGAGGACCTCGCGCAGCTTGCGTGCGAATGCCTCCGGCTGGCCGGCGTATCCGTGCTCGCCGCCGAGGAAGCCGCCATGGTGGCTCGGGAACACCGTCGCCCGCTGGCCGAGCAGCTCGGCGGCGGCCACCGCCGCGCGTCCGGTGAGCGTGTCCAGGGACTCCTCGCCCACGGCGACCACGATGCGGGTCGGCGCCGCGGCCAGCCTGGCAACGTCGGGGCGGTAGCCGGTGACCGCCCAGGAGCGGTCGGAGAGCAACGGGTCGTCACGAGAGCCGTCGTCCTCGCTCGGCATCCCGAACTGGACCGGGTCAGGCGGAGACTGGGCGAAGTACTCATCGGTGAACTGGCCGCGCCACGACGTCATCGCGATGAAAGCCGCCATGCCAGCATTCGACCCCTTTGCCTCGTACGCGTCCCGCACGCTGCCCTGGGCGCGCTCGGCCGCCTCCGCGTCGGGGAGCACGGAGATCAGCGGCGGCTCGTGGGCCACCAGGGTGGTCACGTCGTTGGGGTACGCCGCCACCAGGGCGAGTGCGGTCACCGCGCCGCCGCTGCTCGCGAACATCTCGACCGGGCCCACGCCGAGCGCCTCGATCACGGCGTGCACGTCCTCCGCCTGGACGGTGGGCGCGTTGTCGACCCGGCCGTCCTTGCGTGTGCTGCGGCCCAGACCGCGCGGGTCATAGGTGACCACGGTGCGGTCGGGGAAGTACGACGCCAAGGTGGCGAACCCGCTGGCCTCCATGGGCTGGCCGATCATGAGCAGGGGCGGGCGTCCATCGGTCGCAGGCAGCGGCCCGTGGACGTCATAGGCGATGTCGACCTCGGCAGTCCTGAGCATGTGCGTCGTCGTCATGCCAGGCTCGACCTCCCCCGTGTTGAGAGCTCATCGCCACCCTACGCCCGAGCCACCGGCACCAGGCCGGACTCCGCCACCTGAGCTACACGATCCCCCGGGTGGACCGGGGCCGGGGACCATGCGGGGTCGTCCATAGTAGATACCGGGTACGCGGCCTGGCGGTCGCCATGCCGGCGGTGACCCGGCGCAGCCGCGTACGGTCAGGCCCACGCGATGAAGTGTGCCGAGCGCCCGATGAGCTCGACCTCGTACCGCGTGAAGTGGGCCCCCAGCGCGGCACGTAGCCCGTCGAGGTCGTCCTCCCGGTTGCTCCAGATGCCCCGACTGTTCCAGGCGTTGACCAGGATCCGGCCGAGCAGGTTGTGCCGGACTCCCTTGACCAGCACGGTGCTCCCGAACAGCGGTGCACCCGGGCGCATCAGCACCTTGAGGTTGCCCAGCGCCACAGCCTTGTCCGCGAGCGTGCCGGGCAGGCAGTGCAGCAGGCAGTTCAGGCCCACCGAGCCGAAGCTG
>DASSUC010000237.1:0-20005 GCA_035707405.1 Micromonosporaceae bacterium
TGCCCCCACTGCGACGAGCCAGTCACGATCAGCGACATCCTCGACCAGCACCCCACACCCCGCTGACCAGCACGAACACGGCCGCCTAGACACACGCCCCACCGGCGTGCCATCAACCATTCCCGCAGCTCAACCCAGCGACTCCGTGTCCAGACCCACCACCCAGCTGCGGAACGCCAGTGTGGCTCGAACCGACATTTAGTAGCTCGCCTGACACGCCAAGTGGTACGTCGGCCGCTGCGGGCCTTCGCTCGATGGCTCAGTGGCGGGCGTTCCTGCTGTTCCGGCAGATGCCAGCTGGCAAACGATCTCCACGGTGTCGCTAGCCGTGACGGCGTTCCCATGTTGACGGGCTGGCCGGCGGCGCATGAGCACAAGAGGTATGAGGGATCCGGATAGCAGAGTATGAGCATGATACAGTGCCAGGTATGAGTAAGCGGATCACCGTGTACGTGCCGGACGATGTCGCCGCGCGGGTGGAGCAAGCGCCCAACGCATCGGCCTTCATCACGAGCGCGGTGCGCAGCACCGTGCGCCGGGAGGAGACCGAACGCGCATTGCGAGAGGCCGGGATTGAGCTGACGCCGGAAGGCGTCGCTGCGATGCGCGAACGATATGAGGCAGGCAAGCGCAAGCTGGCCAGCCAAAGGGACGCCGCGTGACTGTCACCCTCGTTCTCGACACCACCGCCGTGCTCGCCTACGTCAAGGGCTCAGTCGCCGTCGGCGAGCTTCTGTCAATCATCACGGACGACGCAGACGCTGTCCTCATCCCGGCAACCTGCCTGGCAGAGGCGCGCCGGCGCCTGAGCGATGCCGACGACGCCCTGCTCACGATCCTGTCGAGCATTCCCTGCATAGAGACGAGCCCGCTGTTGCCCGACCAGGCGGTCGAGGTAGGCGCTGGGGCCCGCGAAGGCGGCGGCATCGACGCAAGCCACGCGGCGACCGAGGCGGTGAGCCGCGAGGCTCAGCTCGCGACGCAGGATGTCGTGCTCATGAGCCGGCTGCTGCCGCCCGACTGGCCCATCGTCGAGGTCTGACACCCTGGCTCAACGCTGCGGCATAAGAAGCCGGTGCGGAGCTGCCGCCGAAGGCGCAAGGTTGGCAGCTCGGTCCGATACCGGCTGGCCATCCTGGCACGGAACAGGGGACGACGATGGACGCCCGGTTGGCGGAGATCACCGAACGCCTCGATCGGGCGGCGTTCTTCGCGCGAGCGCGTGACCAGCTCGATCGCCTCAGCCAAGTGTGTCCCGACGTCTGGGAGGCTGACCGGGCGGAGTCACGCTCCTGGCAGGCACCGACAGCGACGTGCTGCGCCGGGACGAAGAGGTGGGATGGTGGGAGTGACAACCGGTGGCATCTGGCTCGCCCAGCCTGACCCCGACAAGGCTGTTCAGCCGGTCGGGATCACCACACAGATCACCGGCTTGCCGCCGACTATCCGCAGCACGTAGCGGTAGCTCTCGCCGGGCACCGCCCAACCCCGCGCGTCAAGGTACTCCCACGTCACCGCCACGATGGCGAGTGCCGGCGTGAGCCAGCTGACCTCGCGTAGCTCGGCCCGGGCCGCGACCAGGCCCTTCTCTCGGTAGGTCTCGGAAGCCCCGGCGAACGCCGCCTCGACCGCCGCAGGCGTGGTGAACGAGAACGTGGCGTCGTCCGCCACCACCAGCCCGGGCATGGCGTAACAGGCGGCGATCGTGGACAGGTCATCGACGATCAGTGCGTTGCCATACCGGTCGAAGAACTCGGTCAGCGCGGCGGTGCCCGCCTCAGCCGCGTGCTCCATGGCGAAGTCATTTACCCGGCGGCATGGCACCCAAACCCACGGTGACCGCCAGTCCAGGCCGCGGACGTTGAGCTTGCCGGGACGCAGAGGTCAAGCCGACAAGCGGTCCAGCATCCGGCTGACGAGCTCTGGCAGCTCTGGTGGGGCGGGGCCGGCCGGCGGAGCCGGGGGCAGGCCGAGCCGGGCGCGCAACCCGGCCGTCAGCGCCGGGTCGCCCGCCGCCGCTGCGTTGACGAGCACCCGGCGCAGGACGGGCTCGGCGAGGTCGTCCCGTCCGCAGCGCTGGAGCGTGTCGCCGAGCGTGGCCAGCCAGCGCAGCGGCGTCACCGCCGAGGTGAACCGGCCGGTCAGCGCATCCCAGCGGCCGACCAGCCACGACGCGAGCCGCACCGCGTCGTGATGGTCGCCCTGGGCGGCTCGGTGAGCGGCGACGTGGACCAGCCGGATGTAGGCCAGCCAGCGCACCCTGACCCGCCCGCGCCCCACCGCGTCCGGCGGGACCGGAGCCTGGTCGAGCGCGGCCACCAGCCACGGTGCCTCGGCGGCGTGGTGCGGCCCTTCGGTGCCGGCCCGCGGGTACCGCGCGCACAGCTCGGCCGCCTCCTGGCAGAGCCGCTCCGCCAGGCCGTGCCGGTAAAGGATCTTGCAGGTATCGGAGATGTGGACGTTGCGCGCCAGGGCGCGCACCGGCAGCCCCGCCGCGTCCATGGCGCCGACCGTGCCGGTGTCCAGGGACAGGTCGGGCAGCTCGGCGCCGTGGCCCTCGGTGAGCGGGGCGAGCCCGGCGAGCCCTGCCAGCGCCTCGTCCGCCTGGGCTCCGTACCCCTGCAACCGGAACAGGTTCACCTGCGGCTGTAGGGCGTACATCGCGTACAGCGGCCAGTCCGCACGGTGCCGCCGCCGCAGGGCGTACGCGATTTCGGCGCGGCACAGGTGCCGCGCCTGCTCCACCTCCCCGGCCCGGAAGACCGACAGGGCCAGCAGGTTCGCCGCGACGAACGTGTCCTCGACCGTGCCGGCAGGGCGGTCCAGCAGGGCGGCGACGTGGTGCAGCGCGGCCGGGCCGCGGTAGGCGACGCGCTGCTCGTCGGCCAGGAAGCCGAGCCAGGACCGCACTCCAGCCCTCGTACGCGGCGACCGCCGCTCGACCAGACCCGCCTGAGCCGCCAGCTCTGCCATGGGCGCTCCTTGGACTCAGTAGCGGTCGGGCGCGGCGCGCGCGGCACGGACCGAGGCGGGTAGGCCGTCGGGTCCCCGCTCCGGGTGCCCGCAGGCGAGCGCGAACGTGGTGAACTCGCGCGGCTGGTCCAGCCCGAGCAGCGCGTCGGCCTCGCTGTCCCGGATGGCGCCGGTGACCGCCGCGCCCAGGCCGAGCGCCGTCGCGGTCATCGAGAAGACCTGGGCGACATGCCCGACGTTGTGCAGGAGCATCTGGTACGCCCGCGGGTGCGGGTACTTCCACGACATGCGGTCGGCGACGGCGGCGGTGAGCACACCGAACCCGGCGCTGCGGAAGAAGCCCTGGCCGTGCGTGAGGTGCTCCAGCTGGTCCCGGCCGGCGTCGGGGCGGATCGGCTCCAGCCCGTGCCGGATGTTGTCGTAGTGGTACAGGCCAGGCTCCACATTGGACACGTTGAGGACGAAGACGAAGGCCTCTGTCTCGTGCCGGGCGCCGGCGGAGGCGTTGGCTCGCAGCTGGAGCACGCCCATCTCACCGGCGTCGGCGAACCGCAGCGGCGCGAAGCAGTAGTGCAGCATGTCCGAGAACGCGTCCAGCTCGACCGGCACGTCCACAAAGGACCTGTGGGTCCGGCGCCGCTCGAGCACGTCCCGGTAGGGCAGGTCCATGGCCGTGCGCACCCGCGGCAGCAGCAGGATCCGGTCGGAGCACGGTGGACGGATGCTGGACGGCCGGGGGCGTGCCGAGATCCGCTCCTGGTAGGCGGCCACCTGGCCGGCGTCGGCGACGACGAACGGCGTGTCCCGGTTGCGGTTGTGGAAGCTCCACGCGGTGGTGCCCCACCCGTCCCAGGGGACCGGCGCACCGGTGGCCCGCCGCTCGGCCAGCAGGAAGCCCGCCTTGACCAGCTTGCCCACCGTGCCGGCCGGGTACTCCGCTGGGTCGATGCCGGTCCGCGCCGCGAGCAGCATCGCCGCCACGGGCGGGGCGACCCGCAGCCGCCTGCGCAGGCGCGGGCTGGACACCACGATCCTGCCTCCGCTCGCCTCGACGACCAGCGGGTCCACCGCGAACAGCGGTGCCGGCCAGGGCGCCGCTGCGGCCTGGCCCGGACGCACTGAGGTAGCGGGCGTGGACGTCATGGCGCGGCTCCCTCCGAGACGACCACCAGCGTGGGAGCGCGCAGCAGGGTGGCGAGCCGCTCGGCGACGCGGTCGGCGTCGACGGTGCCCAGCTCCCGCAGCCGCGCCCCGGCGAAGTCGGGTCCGAGCCCGGCCTGGATGAACGGGGCGGTCCGGTCCATGAGCTTGCGGGCGGTGTCGCCGTAGAAGGCCTCCGTCCGGACCAGGTGCGTCGCTGCCCGCGCCAGCTCCTCCGCGCAGAGCGGACGCCGGTGGAGCCCGGCAGCCTGCCGGTGCAGCAGCGCGGTCGTCGACGCGAGCGCGGACGGCGCGACGGACAGGAACACTCGCGGCACGGCGAGGGTCGCTCCGGCGTACCGGACGAGGGCCACCGAGGCGACGGTGCCGTACGTCCGGCCGAGCTCCTCCCGCAGCAGCCGGTGCCAGCGGGCGCCGGACCAGCCGCCCAGGGCGTGCATCGCGAGGTCGAGGACGGCGTGGTCGCCGGGCCCGTCGATCGGCACGACGGCCCCCCAGAGCAGGCCGGCCTGCCGGGGTGCGGGTGCCGCGACGGTGACCTGTGCCGGCGGGTCCGGCACCAGGGGCGGCGCATCGACCGGCGGCCGGCTCGCGCCCTCGCCCGCATGGTCCGCGGGCGCCCAGGTGGCCAGCTCGGCCAGGTAGGGCTCGGGCCGGTCGCCGACTACGGCCGCGTGCAGGTGGCGGTGCGCCATCCCACCGGCGACCTGTTGGATGTCGGCGCAGCGCAGGCCCGCCAGGGCCGCGAGCACATCATCCGGGGTACGCGCGAGCGGGCTGCGCGGGCCGCAGCGTGCCGCGCGGAGGGCATCGCCGGCGCGGGCCTGGATGTCGTGGCGCCGCCTGCCGTGCCCGTGCCGCACCGCGGCCAGCGCCGCCTGGAAAGCATGCTCCTCGATGTGTGGGTCGCGCAGGACGGCCAGCACCATGCCCAGCGCGCAGGGCAGGGCCTCCCGCAGACCGCGCAGGTCGAGGTAGCTGGATGTCTCCGTGGCCCCCGCGGTGAGCGTGACGCCCAGCGACTCCAGGCACTCGGCCAGCGGCGCCGGCCCGTCCCCGGTCGCGGAAAGCGCCACGGCGTGCGCCGCGACGGCGTGGGCGCCGAGCAGCTGGGAGGGTTCGGTGGCCACGCCGCCGTCCCAGGACAGCCGGAGCACCGCGACCCGCTTGCGTGGCCCGCCGACCGCGTACGCGTCAACCGCGCCGAGACGGTATGCCGTGATGTGGCTCGTCGGCGGGGCGGCGCGGGCCGCCGCATGGTCGCGGACGTCGGCTGTCATGAGTAGACCAGCTCCACCAGCCGCGGTGGCTGGTGCCACAGCCGCACGGCGCCGTGCAGGTCGGCGAGGCTCACCGCGGCGATCCGTTCGTCGTGGCGTAGGTAGGCGTCCACCGACCCGGTCAGCTGCAGCGCCAGGCTCAGGCCGTCGCTGCGCCGGTCGATGGAGTCCATATCGGACAGCCAGCCCAGCCGGTAGACCGCCTTGGCGCGCCGCAGGTCGCGCTCGTCGAGAGCGCCGTCGACCACCTCGGCGATGGCCGTCTCGACCGCCGCCACCACCTTCTCCGGAGGCACGCCGTCCGCCGGGGTGGCCTCGACGACGCCGACCGAGCTGCCGTACGCGCGCCCGATGGTCCTCACCGCGACCGCGGCCGTCAGCCCGAGCTGCCGGCCGAGCCGCTCGCCCAGCCGGCACGCCATCCCCCGGCCCAGGAAGAACGCGGCGAGCCGGGCGCACTCGAACGGCCACGTGCCCTCCGGGGGCAGCGGCAGGGCGAGGTAGACCCTGGGCCGGCCCGGCGCCTGCAACCGGATCGTCTCCGGTTCGGGCTGCGCCGCCACGACGGGCTGGACGCTGCCGGCGGGCCCGGCCGGGAACGCGTCCAGCAGCCGCGCGACGTGGTCGCTGACCGCCGGGGTGACCGCCCCGGCGACGACGATGTTGACCCGGCCGGCGACGTAGTGGTCGTCGTAGAAGCGGCGGCAGTCGTCGACCGTCATCGCGCGCACGTGCTCCGGTACGCCGATCGGCAGCCGGTGGTACGCCGACGGCGCCGGGTGGAGCGCAGCGACGAGGCGCTCGACCGCGGTGCCGTGGGGCGCGCCGTCCATGCGCTGGTGCCGTTCGCTGAGCACGACCTGCTTCTCCCGGTCCAGGTCGGTCGGGTCGAACCGCCCGGCCGCACCGGTGAACCGCTCGATCTCCAGGTCGAGCACCATGGCGACCAGCTCGGGCGGCACGACATGGATGAACTTGGTCCAGTCCGCGGAGGTCTTGGCGTTGACGTAGCCACCGGCTGCCTGGACGTCGTGGCTGTGGCTGCCGCCGCCGGTCCGGCGGGCGCCACGGAACATCAGGTGCTCGAGGACGTGCGCCAGGCCGCTGGCGTGCCGGGGGTCATGCCGGGACCCGGTGGCCAGCCGGAGGCTGACCGCCACCAACGTGTCGTCCGGGTCGGGCACCAGGACCGCACGCGCGCCACCCGCTGACGAGAACGCCAGCGGCTCCGGCATGGTGTCGGCCATTCTCAAGCTCCATTGTCTAAAGGCGCGAGAAACAATCCGCCCGGCAGGAGCCATCAGGTGGGACCGCCCATGAACGAGCCCACCTGATGGTTTACACGCCGGCGTACGGCCGCACGGCCCTACGCGCGCGGGCCGGCAGCGGTGGCCGAGGGTCAGGTTATTTCGGACAGCCCCTCTTCGGCCCCACCGTTACCTTCCCGTCAGACTGAGCTGCAGCCGAAGTTAATGTCGAAGATGGCGGCCTCGCCGTCATCTTCTTCATCCACGCCGTGGCCTTCCACGTCAGACTGGGTGCTGTCGAACTCTTCTTCGGTCGGGTCGCGTTCGGTCATTCTGGTCCTCCTCGGTGGTGGGGTGGCCCACGAACGTGGGCCACATATCTCGGACCGGCCCGCCGCTGGGCCCGCCGGGCGCCACGACGCCGCCCGCAAGCGGCCGGCACGCTGATATCCCACACAAAGGCTCAAGACAGGCGACGGGTCCATGCCGCCGAGGGTTGCCCCACTACACGCCCCCGCGCCGCCGTTGCGAGAATCGTGCGCCCGGCCGTCAGAACCGTCAAGTATCTGATCTACTAATTTCTATTGATCAATAGATTCATCTACGGTGCAGCTCAGAGCCTGTTGTTCATGAAACGCTCGGCGTACCTTGTAGACAGTCGATCAATAGCGCGTGGCAGGCGGTTCGGATGGAGAGTCTGCGTCGATTGTCTGCCGATCTCGGGCAGATTCAGACGGCGTGGGAGCGCGCGCCTGTTGTCAGCCGCGGGCTCGGTCCCTTCACCGATGTGTTCAGCCTCCAGATCGCCGACAGAATCGTACGTTCCGGGCTGCCGCTGTCCGCCGTACGCCTGGTGGACCGCGGCGACAAGGTGCCCACCGCGCGCCTTGGCCGGCCGCGGCAGAGGAATGGACAGGGCCGGCTGCACGAGCCCGTCGTCAACGCCGCCAGCCTCACCCGCCGGGTCGCCGCTGGCGCCACCCTCATCATCGAGGAGCTGGAGGTCTTCAGCGCCGAGGTGGCCGGGTTCGCGCGCCGCCTGCGCGCCGAGACGGGGTACGACACCTACTGCGCCGCGTTCGTGACCCCCGCCCAGGCCCGGGGCGTGGCGCCGCACTACGACACGGTGAGCGTCTTCATCAGGCAGGTCCACGGCGCCAAGCGGTGGCGGGTCAGCGCACCCGTGGTGCGGTGGCCCACGCGGGAGCCGGAGCCCGGTGCGGCTCTCGACAGCGAGCCGGTCCTCGACGTCACCCTGCACGAGGGCGACTGCCTCTACATCCCCCGCGGGTTCGTCCATGTAGGAGACACCGCCCGGCAGGCCTCGGTGCACCTGTCGGTGGGGCTGCGCCCGCCCACATGGGCATCGATACTCGGTAGGCTGCTCGCCGCCGCCGCAGAAGGCGACGAGCTGCTGCGCGAGGCGGTGCCACCCAGCTTCGCCGAGATCGACCGGGACGCGCTGTTCCACGAGCGGGTGCAGGCGCTGGCGGGGCGCCTGGCACAGCTCAAGCCGATCGACGCCGCGATGGCGGCTCCGCCGGCTGCGGCACCGACAGACGAGCCAGCTCCTGCCCTCGAGCGCGCCCTCACCGGCGGCAGGCCGGGTCCGGGCGACGACGACGGCACCCACACGGCAAAGGAGTAGCGGCAGATGGCGACCGCTGACACGCCGACCGGGCTGCGGCACAACCCCAACTGGCAAAAACTGTGGTTCGGCCAGGCGGTGTCGCTGATCGGCGACTTCGTCTTCAACACGACGGTCGTGCTGTGGGTGGCCACGGTCATCGCCGCCGGGCAGAGCTGGGCACCGGCCGCGGTCGGCGGCGTCCTCATCGCCGCCGCGGCACCGATCCTCCTCGTCGGCCCGGTCGCCGGGGTGTACGTGGACCGGTGGGACCGGCGCCGCATCATGCTCGCCACCGACCTCCTCCGGGCCGCGTTCATCGCCGTCCTGCTGGTGGTCCCGCTCTTCGGCACCGCCTGGCCGGTCGGGCTCCAGCTCACCCTGGTGTACGCCATGGTGGCGCTGGCCAGCGCGGCGTCACAGTTCTTCAACCCGGCCCGGTTCGCGATCCTGGCCGCGACCATCCCGCCGGCGGACCGGGCCCGCGCGTTCGGCCTGACCAGCGCGACCGCCAGCACCACCGCGGTGGTCGGCCCGCCGCTGGCCGCGCCGCTGCTGTTCAGCGTCGGCGTGCAGTGGGCGCTGCTGGTCAACGTGGCGTCGTTCCTCGCCTCGTACGCGGCGGTCCGGCTGGTCAAGGTGGCGCCGGAGGCGAGCCGGATGGGCGCTGACAAGCCCGGGTTCTGGCCGGAGCTCCGCGAAGGGCTGCGGTTCTTCCTGGGAAACAGGGTGCTCGTGGTGCTGGTCGCAGCGGTCTGCGTCTACATGTTCGCCGCGGGCGCCATCAACGTGCTGGACGTCTTCTTCGTCTCCGAGAACCTGCACGCCGACCCGAGCTGGCTGGGCACGCTGAACGCGGCGTTCGGCGTGGGCAGCATCGTCGGCGCGCTGCTCGCCAGCCGGCTCGCCGCAAGGCTCGGCGAGGCCCGCGTGTTCGGCTTCGGCATCGCGCTCATGGGCGTGGTCGTCGCGGTCTACTCGCGAACGACCTCACTGCCCGTCGCCATCGTCGTGCTGGCCCTGGCCGGGGTCCCGCTGGCCGTGGTCAACGTGATGCTCGGCCCGCTCGTGCTGCGCGCCACGCCGCAGGCGCTGCTGGGACGCGTCAACGCGGTGATGAACCCGACGGTCTACCTGGCCTCGATCCTGTCCATGGCGGTGGCCGGCTTCCTCGCCAGCACCGCACTGCACGACCTGCACGCCACGGTGGGCGGGATGACCTTCGGCCGCATCGACACGGTCTTCGGCATCAGCGCCATTCTCATGATCGTGGCTGGGCTGGCGTCGCTACGCCCGCTGGGCAGCAGGCAGCGGGAGGCGGCAGCCAGCCCGGCACCGGCCAGCGCCCCGGCGGCGACACCGGCGGCGGAGCCCGCGTCATGACCGCCGGCCTACGCACCTCCGGACCGGCTCGCGCGCCGGGGCCGCGGCAGGACCAGCCCGCGCCGCCGGGCCAGCTTGCGTCGCCAAGCCCGCTTGCGTCGCCGGGCCAGCTTGCGCCGATGAGGCCGCGGGTCGCCCGGCCCACGCCGGCCCAGCGCGCGGCTGTCCGGGCCATCCTGCGCGAACGTATCGGTGCGACGGGCCAGGCACTGTGTCTGGTCTACGCGCCCAACCGGCGTACCGAGGCCACCTGGCTGTGCGCGTACGCCCGCGCCGCCGGCGTCGCGACCCAGCTCCGACCCGCCGCGGCGGCGACCGCCGCGGCGGTCGAGCTGGCGTGCGGCGGCGTCCCCGGGGCCACGGTGCTCGTCCTCGCCGACATGACGGTACGGATGCCTGCCGGTGCCCACCAGCTCGCCGGCACCGACACCCACTCCCCGGTCGACCTGTGGGCCCCGGCCGAGCTCCTGGAGGCCGAGGCGCTCGCGGCCGCCCGGCGGCTGGGCGGTGCGCCGCTCACGGTCCCGACCGGCGGCGGCGAGGCCACCTTCGCCACCGGGCCGTTCACCCCAGGTACTCCGCTGGGGACGGTCACCGCGGACGTCACCGGCGCGGACGGCGTCTTCGTCGCGGACGCGGCGGTCGCGGTGAACCGCGCCGTCGCCTGGGACGCCCGGCTCGCCCGGCGCCCCGTCACGCTGCGGCTGGCCGCCGGCACGGTGACCGCGGTGGAGTGTCCCGACCCGGTGCTCGCCCGCTTCCTCACCCGGGCCGTGCACACCCACAACGCCAACCGGGCCGGCTCGGTCAGCGTCGGGCTGCGCCGGCTGCCGGGCGGCTTCAGCCCGGTCGCCGGCCCGGTCAACGCCGCCCGGGTGGGTGTCACGCTGCGCCTGGGCGTCCCGCCGGACCGGCCGTACAACGCCGCCTCGGCGGACCTTCGCATCGACGTGACGGCGACCCTCCAGGAGGTGCCGTGACAACCCTGGTACGCAGCCGCTACCTGCTGGTCAGCCCGCACGCCTACCGCGACCAGGACGGCCGGACCGTCCGGATGGCGTACGCGACCCGGCAGGCGAAGCTGTTCACAGTGGACGAGGACACCGCCGCCGCACTGTCCAGTGGGGACCTGGCCCGCATTGACGAGCCCGGGCTGGCCCGGCTGCGCAGCCTCCAGGCGGTGGTCGACGCCGGCGAGGACGAGCTGGCCGGGGTGCTCGGCGGCTACCGGTCGGGCTCGACCGACCCGGGCGCCCGCGGCTTCACCATCATGCCCACCTCCTACTGCAACATGGCCTGCGACTACTGCGGGCAGGAGCACTACAAGGCCGCCGTCGACGAGCGCAAGGTCGAACGGACCACGGCCCGGGTGCTGGCCGCCATCGCCGACCCGGGTACGCGCGGCGTATCGGTCACCTGGTTCGGCGGCGAGCCGCTGCTGGCGCTGCGCGTGATCCGCCAGATGAGCCACGCGTTCGTCGCCGCCGCCGACGCCGCGGACAAGCCGTACTCCGCCCGCATGCCCACCAACGGGAGCCTGCTCACCGCCCGTACCCTGCGGGTCCTGCACGACGAGTGCCGGCTGACCGCGCTCGAGGTCACCATCGACGGTCCGGAGAAGCTGCACGACCAGCGCCGGGTCAAGCGCAACGGCATCGGCAGCTTCCACCGCACCATGGCCGTGCTCGGCCAGGCCGTACGCGACGGGTCGGTCCCCCGCACCAGGATCAGCATCCGGGTCAACGTGGACATCGGCAACGAGGACGCCGTCGACGACCTCCTGGTGGACCTGGCCTGCTGCGGCCTGTCCGGCTCCTCGGTCGAGGTCAACCTGATGCCCGTCCACTCGTGGGGGAACGACGTGTCCGCCGTCGAGGTGGAGGCCCGCCGGTTCGCCGCCCGGGAGATCGACTGGCTGCGCCGGGCCCGCCAGCTGGGGCTGGGCTTCGCCGCCCCGCCCACGGTGGTGCGGCGCACGACGTGCCGGGCCACGTCGGCGTACGGGGAGATCATCGACAGCGCCGGGCGCGTCTACTCCTGCTCGGAGCACCCGCTGGTGCCCGGTGCCCGCGACACCGGCGTGGTCGCCACGCTCGCCGACCTCGCCGGCTCCGCGCCCCGCCCGACCGGCTCGTACGACGACTGGTACGACCAGGTCGGCGACTCGCGCCAGCAGTGCGGGCGCTGCCCGCTGCTGCCGGTGTGCGGCGGCGCGTGCCCGAAGCTGTGGCGGGAGGGGCACGTGCCCTGCCCGAGCATGAGACACAACTGGGCCGGCCGTCTCGACCTCGAGGCGGAGCGGCGGGGACTGCGGCCGGTCGAGGCGGGGTGAGCCGATGCGTGCCTTCCGTTTCGCGCACACCTCGCTCGGTGCGACCATCCCGGTCACCGCGATCCCCGCGCCTGAACCGATCGGCCGCGACTGGGCCTGGGGCGGAGCCACCGGCCGCGGCGTACGGGTGTGCATTGTGGACAGTGGGGTGGACGCGAGCCATCCGCTCGTCGGTGGGCACACCACCACGTACGCCGTTGCGGAGGCCGAGGCGGGGTGGACGATCGAGCCGGACGAGGCCGGTGACGTGGCCGGCCACGGCACCGCCTGTGCCGGGATCATCCGCTCGCTCGCGCCAGACTGCGAGCTCACCAGCATCCGGGTCCTGGCCCGCAACCTGCGCGGCAACGGCGACGCGCTGCTGACCGCCCTGGAGTGGGCCGTCGAGCAGGGCTTCCCCCTGGTCAACGTGAGCCTGTCCACCCGGCGGGAGCCGCTCAAGGAGCGGCTGCACGACCTGACCGACCGCGCCTTCTTCCGCGGTGTGACGCTGGTGTCGGCCGCCCACAACAGCCCGGTGGTGAGCTACCCGTGGCGGTTCCCGTCGGTGATCTCGGTGGGTTCGCACGAGGTCGAGGACGGCGAGTACCTGGAGTCGAACCCGTCCCCACCGGTCGACTTCTTCGCCCTCGGCGTGAACGTGCGGGTGGCCTGGCCGGGCGGCGGCAGCAAGATCGTCTCGGGCAACAGCTTCGCCACCCCCCACGTCGTCGGCTTGTGCGCCCGCGTCCTCGAGCGCCACCCGGAGTTTCGCACCCCGCAGCTCAAGCATGTGCTGGCCGCCGTCTCCAACAACCAGGTAACAACCACCGACCAGGCCGTCGGCGCCGACGTGACGGCCGCGCCCACCGGGAGCCGACCATGCTAGCCACCGCACACGACGAGATCCTCCGCTCGACCGTCCGGCTGGCCCGGCTGTCCTTCTCCGCCGCCGCGGCCTCCGTGTTCCTCTACGACCCGGAACGCGACGCGCTGGTCTTCGAGGCCTCGTCCGGGGTCGGCGAGGACCAGCTCGTCGGCGTGGCGATCCCGGCCGACCGGGGCATCGCCGGCTGGGTAGCGAACACCGGCGAGCCGATCGTCATCCGGGGCGTGAGCGACGACGCCCGGTTCAACCGCGACTTCGCAGCCGGCACCGGGCTGCTGCCGGACATCATCATGGCCACGCCGGTCGAGCACGCCGGCGAGGTCCTGGGCGTGCTCGAGGTCCTCGACCCCCAGCTCGACGCCATCGGCGACATGGCCGCCATCGACCTGCTCACCGAGCTGGCCAACCAGAGCTGCGCGGCGCTGTCGCTGCTCATCGCCGACCGCAGGATGCACGCCAACCGCACCGAGGTGGACGGACCGGTGGCCCAGCTCGCCGCCCTGCTGGACCGGGCCGACCCGGCCCGCGAGGCGGCGGTGCGCGATCTCATCACCGCACTGGTGAAGCTCGTCGGTTAGTGAAGCTGATCGGCTAGCTGGAGCCACCCATGCACCTGGCAGAGCTCGTGCGGATGCGTACCCAGCCGTGCGCCGGCCTGCTGCTGGCGCTGACCCTACGCTGCCCGCTGAGCTGCGCCCACTGCTCCACCAGCTCCTCGCCACGCGCCCCCCAGCACTCCGGGGCACCGTTCCGCCGGCTCGTCGGCACCTTCACCGAGGCCGAGCACCCACAGGTGATCCTCATGTCGGGCGGCGAGCCGCTGCTGCGCCCGCGCCTCGTCGCCGACCTGGCCACCACGGCCCGCGCCGCGGGCACCCGGTCGTGCCTGCTGTCCGGCATGTTCTTCGCACGAGGCTCCGGGCTGGCACCGGCGCTGCGCCACGCCATCGCGACCCTGGACCACTTCTCCGCCAGCCTGGACGAGTTCCACGAACGCGAGGTGGGGCGCGAGCGCGTCCTCACCGCCCTGGCCACCATCGCCGACCTCGTTGCGGCGGTGAGCCTGCACGTGACCGCCGTGAGCACCGACTACCTGGACGACGTCCTTCCGGCCGTCCGGCGGCGGTTCGGCCACCGGGTGCCGGTCCTGGTCAGCCGCGTCCAGCCGACGGGCCGGGCGCGGACCCTGCTCCCCGAGCCGGTCGCGGCGGCGCCTGCGGACCGGGAGCCGGTCACGGCGCCTGCGGACCCGGAGCCGGTCCCGGCCGGCGGCCCCTGCGAGTTCGCCGGCTGGCCCCTGGTGGACTTTGACGGGACGGTCTTCGCGTGCAGCCGGCAGAGCCTCGCCCGGGCACACCGGCCCGCGCACCTGGTGCTCGGCCACGCGGGCCAGGACGGCTGGCCCGAGCTGCGGCGGCGCAGCCTGGCCCGACCCGCCCTGCGGGCGGTCCGGACGATCGGGCCGGTCGAGGCCGCCCGGCGGGCGGGTGCGCCCACCTGCGCCGATGCCTGTGCCACCTGTGTCCGGCTGCCGCCGCACACCCAGGCGCCGCCAGCCGGCGTCGAGCTGCTCGCCGGCCAGCTCCTCCACCGCGTCCCGCCCCGCCAGTGGGCCCGCCGCTGGGGTGCGGGAGACCACGCCGGCCTGGTCGAGCTCGGCTGGGCAGATGCGGCAGCAGGCGCGGCAGGCGCGGCGGCAGCCCCGGAGGTGTCGGGATGACCGCGCTGACGCTGGCCGACATCGCCCGGCTGCGCGCCACGCCGGGGGCGACGGTCGTGCTGTTCCTGACCGACCGCTGCCCGGTGGGGTGCGGGCACTGCTCGGTCTCGGCCACCGCGACGAGCCCCACGATCCGCGACTGGCGGCTCTTCACCGAGGTGGTCCGCGGCGTCTGCGGCCTGACCGCGGTCCAGGCGGTGGCGGTCACCGGCGGCGAGCCCTTCGCCGCGCGCCGGGGGCTGTGCTACGCCGTCGACGAGCTGCGCGCCGCCGGGAAGGCCGTGGTCGTGTTCACCAGCGGGTACTGGGCGGGCGGCCGGGTGCCGGAGTGGACCGGCCGGGTGCTCGCCGCGACGGCGACCGTCTTCCTGAGCACCGACAGCTTCCACGCCAGCGCGCTGGCCCGCCGCCCGCCGCCCGGCGACCCGCCCGCCCTGCCGCAGCACATCCGCGACGCGGCAACGGCCGTCACCCGAGCCGGCTGCCACCTCATCGTGCAGGTCCTCGACGAGCCGGGCCTGGCCGCAGCGGTGCGCGCCCACCTGCCGGACGCCGAGGTCAGCGTCGTCGGTGCCCTGGCCACCGGTCGCGGTGCCGAAGCCTTCGCGCCGGGCCCGCGCCGGCCGGCGCCGCAGCTGGGCCGGTGCACGCTGCTCAACTCGCCCACCATCCGGTACGACGGCACGGTCACCGCATGCTGCAACGAGTCGGTCATCACCGGCTCCGGTCCGGCCGCCCTGCGCCGGCAGGTCACCCGTGCGGACGAGGTGGCCGGGGCACTGGCCAGCCTGCGGGCCGAGCCGGTCACCGCGGTCATGGCCCGCTTCGGTCCGTACGCCCTGCCGACCCTGGCCGGTGGGAGCTACCGCAGCATCTGCGAGGCCTGCTGGCAGGGGCACGCGGACGCAGCCGCCGACGAGCGGGTCCGTGCCTATGCGACGGTCCTGGGTGGACTGCCATGACGCTCCAGGCGGTGGTCTCGCTCGTCGTCCGCGACCTGAGCCGCGCGGCGGCCCGGATGTGGCAGGCCGAGCCCGCCCGCGAGCGGTACCGGGCCTGGCTGGAGATCTCCCACGACCTCCTGCGCGCGACGGCACCGCTGCTCGCCGAGGCCGTGGCCGAGTGCGTCCGCCGCGGGGAGGGGCGGCTCGCGGCGTACTACGCCGAGCAGCTCCAGGAGGAGTACGGCCACGAGGACTGGGTCGCCCAGGACTACGCCGCCGCCGGGGGCGACCCGGCGCACCTCGGGCAGCGGGTGCCCGCACCGGTGGCGGCACGGCTGGCCGGGGCCCAGTACTACTGGCTGCGGCACGCGCACCCGGTCGCCCTGGCCGGACACATCGCCGTGCTGGAGTGGCACCCACCGCGGCCCAACCTGGTGCCGACGCTGGTGCGCCGCACCGGCCTGCCCCGTACGGCGTTCTCCACCCTGGAGCGCCACATCGACCTCGATGCCGGCCATGGCCGGCGGCTCGAGCAGGCACTGTCCGGCATGGACCTTCCGGTCCAGTGGCGGCGCCTGCTCACCACCAGCGCGCTCACCAGCGCGTACGGGCTCGTCGACCTGATGGCTGACATCGCGCAGGGAACCACCGAAAACCCACAACCAGCAGGAGGGGAGCCATGACCGACCAGTCCAGGCTCGCGCAGCTCGGGATGGATCTCCAGTACGCCACCGAGGAGCAGGTCGCCGTCGTCGAGTCGCTGAGCGACGAGGAGCTGGGTCTGCTACTGAAGATCAAGAGGCGTCTCGACGACGCCGGCGGTGACGTCGAGGGGCACAGCATGGAGGGTGGCGGCGTGGTGTGGTGAGCCAGGTCCACTGCGGGTCGTGCCAGCTCGCCAACCCGCCGGTCGCGAAGTTCTGCATGGGCTGCGGCAGCGGGCTGGCACAGGCCGCAGCACCGGCCGGGCTGCGCTTTGTCACGGTCGCGTTCTGCGACATCGCCGGCTCGACCCAGCTGGCGCTGCGGTTCGACCCCCAGGTGTGGCACGGCATCCTGGATGGCTACTTCGCCGGGGTCGGCGGTGCGCTGGTCGCGGCCGGCGGCCGGCTGGAGAAGTTCATCGGCGACGCGGTGGTCGGCGTCTTCGGCGCCGACGCGTCCGGCGAGGACGACGCGCTCAACACCGTCCGCGGGGCGTTGGCCGCACTGGACGCCCTGCGCGAGCTCAACGACAGGGCCGTCGCCCGGTACGGGGTCCGGCTGTCGATCCGGTTCGGCATCGCGTCCGGCCGGGTCGTCATGGCGGACCGGGACTCGTCGTTCGCGATCGGCTCGGTCATGAACCGGGCCGCTCGCCTGCAGGCCGCGGCACCGCCCGACGGTGCCGTGGTCGACGTGCGGACCTGGCTGCTCGTCCGGGACCAGCTGCGGTGCGACCCCGTGCCACCGGTGCCTGCGAAGGGCTTTGCCAAGCCGTTGCAGGCCTGGAGCGTCACGGCCGAGCCGCCCAAGCGCCCGGCGCCGGTCTTCGTCAACCAGGCCGATGTGCTGCACCGGCTCACCGCCGCGGTCGGCGACGCCACGCAGGCTCCGGGCGTCACCAGCATCGCCCTGGTCGGTGAGGTGGGCAGCGGGAAGTCACGCGTCCTCGCCCACCTCGCCGACCACCTGCGCCACGAGGACCTGCACGTGCTGCGGCTGTCCGCCACGCGGGCCGAGGAGAGCCAGGTGGTGTGGCGGCTCCAGCAGATCTGCCGGGCGCTGGGCGCGCCGTCCGCCGGCGCCTCCACGGCCGAGCTCCAGTGGCTCATCCGGCGCCAGATGTGCGAGCTGAGCCTGGTCCGCCCGCTGGTCATCCTCATCGACGACCATAACCGCATGCCGCCCGCGGTCCGCGAGCTGCGGCAGGTCGGCCCGGCCTGCGGACCCATCGTGTTCATCCTCGCCGGGCGAGACCAGCCGCCGGCGTGCGAGCTGACCATCCGGGTGCCCGCCCTGGCCGACGAGGATGCGCAGGCCCTGCTCTCGACGCTGGCCGGGAACGGGGAGCCGCACGTCACGACCGGTGCCGTGGACCGCCTCGTCCGCCGGGGCCGGGGCAACCCGCTGTTCCTGGAGCAGCTGGCCGCGCTCGCCGTCGAAGGGACCGACGACGACGTGGCCCCCTCGGCCGAGGCGCTGCTCGGCGCGCGGCTCCACCAGCTCACCCACCCCGCCCGGCACCTGCTGGCCTGCGTCGGCGCCTGGGGCCGGCCGGTCGCCGCCAACGACCTCGAGGCGGTGTGCGGCCTGGACGAGCCCGCAGCCGCCGCGGGCCTCGCCGAGCTGGAGCGGCAGGCGCTCACCGGCAACGAGACGGCGGCCGAGGTCGCGTACGCCCACATGGTCCTGGCCGACCGGGCCAGGGTGCACGTCGCCATCGCCCAGCGGCTTCAGGCCTACGGCCGTACCGACCCGGCAATGCTCGACCTGGCCGGCGCCCACGCCGTACGCGGCTGGCGGCACTGGGACCAGCTGGCGCCGGGCTCTGCCGACGCTCTCGCGTCGGCGCGCGTGGCCGGCGCCTGCCTGGCCGCCGCGGCCCGCCACGCGATCGCGCGGTCGGAGGTCCGCCGCGCCGCGGAGCTGTGCGCCCAGGCGTCCGGGCTGGACCATGCCGACGACGCGCTGACCCTCGAGCTCGCCGCGCTGGAGACCTACGCCCTGGGCGCGAGCGGCCAAGTCGCGCAGGCCCTCGCCGGCATCGACGCGGTGCGCGGCCTGCGCGGCAACCCGTCGGCAATGGCCCACCTCGCGGTGACCGAGATGGCGTTCCGCACGACCGTGCCGGCATCAGTCCGCGACCTCGCCCGGGCCACCGGTGACCCGTGCGCGAACGCCCGGCTGGACGCCTGGGAGGGCGTACGGGCGGCGCGCGACGGGGACTACCGGCGCGCCGAGGAGCTGCTGCGCTCGGCGTACCAGGGGATCCGGGGTTTCGATCCCGGCCTGGGCGTGACCGAGGTCTACGCGAACCTGGCGCTGTTCCTGGCGTACGGCGACACCCCGCTGCGGACCGCCCTGGACCAGTGCGAGGCGCTGCGGGCCGAGGTCGCCGGCGCGCCGATCCTGCACGCCGTGGTCAGCTGCTCGACCGCGCTGCTGCTCCAGATGAGCGGGGACAGCGTGGCCGCGCGCGAGATGCTCACCGCGGCACGGACCGTGTTCGTCGAGATGGGACACTCGCTCGGCGAGGCGGGCGCCTGGGAGATCGCCGGTACCGCCGCCCAGCTCGCGGGTGACCTGGCCGATGCCCGGGACCACGTCGAACGGGCACGCCAGGGGTACGAACAGGCCGGTGCGCAGCAGGCCGCCCGGCGCTGCGCCCGGCAGGCGTTCGTGCTCGACCCCATCGGCTCGGCGGTAGCGCCGGCGCAGCCGGGGGCCGCCTCGTCCGTTGATGCGGGCAGCAGCCGGGAGGCCCGGATCCTCGCCCACGAGATAGCCGCGCTGCGAGCCGGCGGCACGGCGGCGGAGCATCTGGACCGCGCGTTCGCCGACATCGAGGCCGTCCGCGGGTACGGGGCCGCGCTCGTGCTGGTGACCGGCTACCTCCACGTCGCCGAGCAGGTCAGCCACCCACCGAGTGTGCGGCGGGCCCGCGCGGCGCTGGCCGAGCTACGCCGCCGCCGCGCCGGTGAGCGGAGCGGGCTGGACGCCTGAGCCCCTGAGACCGGAGTCCGGCCGGTGCGGGGCTACTCCGAGGCCGGGGTGAGGAACTCCAGGCGGTTGCCGTGCACGTCGCTGGTGTGGAAACGCCGGAAGCCGGGCAGCTCGCCGCTCCACGTCACCGGGTAGCCGGCCGCGGTGAGCCGGGCCGCCAACCCGTCCAGGTCCGGCCAGAGCAGGCCCGGGTGTGCCTTGCGGGCCGGCACGAACTCCGGCTCCACGCCGAGGTGCAGCTCTGTCCCGTACCCGGTGAACCAGCAGCCACCGCGGGCGGCGAGGGCCGGTGGCTTGTCCTTCTCGACCAGGCCGAGCACCCCGACGTAGAAGGCGCGCAGCGCGTCCTCGCTGCCCGGCGGGCAGGCCAGCTGCACATGGTGGATCACAACGCCCACTGTAGAGCGTCGCCCAGTAACGGACCCGCCAACCGGCCATCCCCTATCAAGATCGCGACCACAGACGCCGTTTGTGCAGTTTCACCGCACAAACACCGCCACAATCGTGATCTTGGAAGGTGGGGCAACCCGGCTCAGTCGCGGTTGACGGTATAGCAAGACGGACGTACGGTTTGCATAGCCGTCGTGCTCGAGCCTCGCCGGACCCGGCAGGGCGCAGCGGGCGCACCTGCGGGAGACTTCCGGAAGAACCGGACGACAGAAGGAGTACGCCGTGGCGAGCCTCGACACCTTCGGCGCCGCGAGCCGGCTGAGCGTGCCATCGGATGGCGGCGAGGCCAGCTACGAGATCTTCCGGGTGGACCGG
>DASSUC010000238.1:0-10399 GCA_035707405.1 Micromonosporaceae bacterium
AGCCGGCCGCTGGACAGCTCGTACACCTACCCCAACACCGCGTCCAACGTGCACGCGTACATCATCGACACCGGGATCCGGTTCACCCACACCGACTTCGGCGGGCGTGCGACCAGCGGGTTCGACGCCATCGACGGCGGCACCGCTGATGACTGCCACGGGCACGGCACGCACGTGGCGGGCACCACCGGTGGTACGGCGTACGGCGTGGCCAAGGGCGTCCGGCTGGTCGCGGTACGGGTGCTCAGCTGCTCTGGCAGTGGCACCACGGCCCAGGTCGTGGCGGGTGTGGACTGGGTGACGGCGAACGCGGTCAAGCCGGCGGTGGCGAACATGAGCCTCGGCGGCGGCGTGCAGACCGCGCTGGACGCGGCGGTGGCCAACTCCATCGCCTCCGGCGTGACCTACGCCATCGCGGCGGGCAACAGCAACGCCGACGCGTGCAACTTCTCGCCGGCCCGGGTGGGCACCGCGATCACCCTCGGGGCGACCGACAGCAGCGACAACCGGGCCTCGTTCTCCAACTGGGGGACCTGCCTGGACCTGTTCGCACCCGGGGTGAGCATCGTGTCGGCGTGGTACACCTCGGACACCGCCACCTCGTCGCTGTCGGGCACCTCCATGGCCTCGCCGCACGCGGCCGGGGTCGCAGCCCTGGTCGCCTCGGCCAACCCGACCTTCACCCCGCAGCAGGTCCGGGACCAGATCGTCGCCGACTCGACCCCGAACGTCGTGGTCAACCCGGGCACCGGCTCACCCAACCGGCTGCTCTTCGTGAACAACGGCATCGCGCCATCGCCGTGCACCGGCACGAACGGCACCAACTTCTCGATCCCCGACTACCCGGGCAGCGCGATCAACAGCCCGATCACGATCTCCAACTGCAACCGCAACGCCTCGTCGACCTCGCAGGTGGAGGTGCACATCATCCACCCGTACCGGGGCGACCTGGTGATCAGGCTGGTCGCGCCGGACGGCACGATCTACGACCTGAAGCTGCGCTCCAACGACAGCGGTGACGACATCCACGCCACGTACACGGTCAACCTCTCCACCGAGGCGGCCAACGGCCAGTGGCGGCTGCGGGTGCGCGACCGCCGGGCCGGCAACACCGGCTTCCTGGACAGCTGGACGCTGCGGCTCTGAGCCGTCCGTGGCGCGGCTCGCGTAGCGCGGCGGTAACAGCGGCGCGGGCCTGACGGCCCGGCACCTGCTCCGGCCGGCGACCGTCCACCGGTCGCCGGCCGGAGCGGCGTCCACCACGGCCGTCCACCACGGCCGTCCACCACGGCCGGCCGCCGTAAGCTCGGGGCGAGCAGCGGGAGGCCAGCGTGGACATCGGCGAGGCGCAGCAGCTGTGGCAGCCGGAGCCGGGCTGGCTCGACACCGCCAGCTACGGGCTGCCCCCACGCCCGGCATGGGACGCACTGCAGGCGGCGCTCGCCGACTGGCGGGTGGGGCGTACCTCCTGGGAAGGCTGGGACACCGCGGTCGGGCGGTCGCGCGAGGCGTTCGCGCGGCTGGTCGGCGTGGCGCCGGCGGACGTGGCGGTCGGCAGCGCCGTGTCCCAGCTGCTGGCCCCGGTCGCGGCCGGGCTGGCGCCCGGCACGGCGGTGCTCACCTCGCAGGCGGAGTTCACCTCGAACCTGTTCCCCTGGCTGGCCCGGCCCGACCTGCGGGTCCGCATGGTCGCCCCGGCCGGCCTCGCCGCCGCGGTCGACGCCGGCACCGACCTGGTCGCGTTCAGCCTGGTCCAGTCGGCCACCGGCGAGGTCGCCGGCTACGCCGACATCGTCGCCGCGGCGCGGGCCCACGGTGCGCTGGTCGTGGTCGACGCCACCCAGGCGTGCGGGTGGCTGCCGTTCCAGGCGGGCTGGGCCGACGTGGTGGTCGTGGCGGCGTACAAGTGGCTGATGTCGCCGCGCGGCTCGGCCTTCGCCTACCTGAGCCCGGCCCTGCGCGACCGGCTCACCCCGCACGCCGCCGGGTGGTACGCCGGCGCGGACGTGCACTCCTCGTACTACGGCCCGCCGCTGCGCCTGGCCGACAACGCCCGGCGGTTCGACATCTCCCCGGCCTGGTTCAGCTACGTCGGCGCGGCACCCGCCCTGGAGCTCATCGAGCGGATCGGCGTGGCCGCGATCCACGCCCACGACGTGGCCCTGGCCGACCGGTTCCGGGCCGGGCTCGGGCAGCCGCCCGGGGGCAGCGCGATCGCGACGGTCCAGGTCGAGGGCGCCGAGGACAAGCTCAAGGCCGCCGGGGTACGCGCTGCCGTGCGCGCCGGCCGGGTCCGCGCCTCGTTCCACGTCTACTCCACCGCGGACGACGTCGACCGGGCGCTCAACGTGCTGGTCGGGTAGCTGCCGGTACCGGATGGCCGGGGTTGTTCGGCATGCGCACCTACCGGACAGCGGCTACCATCCCCGGACGATGAGATGTGCGGTGATCCGGTTCCCGGCGGGCCGTTCGTGAAGGCCCTGGTCGTGGGTGCGGGGCCGGCGGGCCTCGCGGCCGCGGTGGGCCTGCGCCGCGCGGGCGCGGACGTCCTGGTCTGCGACCGGGACGCCGACGTGGTCAACCGGGGCGCCGCGGTCGGCCTGTGGTGGAACGGCATCGCGGCGCTGCACCGGCTCGGGCTCGCCGGCACGCTGCTGGCCGGGCGGACCGTGGTGCGCGACGCCTGCTACCGAAACGCAGCCGGCGGCCTGCTCGCGGCGGTGCCGGCCACGGAGTTCTTCCCCGACCTCGCCGCTCCGTTCGTCGCGGTGTCCCGGGCCGAGCTGCAACAGCTGCTGCTCGATGCGGTCGGGGCGGACCGGGTCCGGCTCGGTGTCGCGCTTGACGACCTCACCACCGGCGCGCGGGAGGTGACCGCGCAGCTGTCGGACGGCAGCACCGTGCGGGTCGACCTGCTGGTGGGTGCGGACGGCGTGCACTCGACCGTGCGCCAGCGTGCCTTCCCCGGCGAGCACCTCCAGCCCACCGGCATGGTCGGCTGGACCGGCATCGCCCCGGTGCCGGCCCGCACCCGCTCGGACACCGCTCTCCACCACCTCGCCGGGCGCGACGGCAGCGTCTTCTTCGCCCCGATGCGGCCCGGCGAGACGTTCTGGGCGGCCATGGCCCGTTCGCCCGGACGCCAGCCACCCCAGAGCTACAGCGTGCCGGCGCGGCCGGCGGCGGTGGAGCGGTTCGCCCGGTGGTGGCCGCCGGTGGTCGAGCTGGTCGCGGCGACGCCGCCGGAGGCGATGGTCGGCTTCGCGGTCCACGAGGTACGCGGGCTGCACCGCCTGGTCTCCGGCCGGGTGGTGCTGCTCGGCGACGCCGCCCACGCCATGACCCCGCACCTGGCGCAGGGCGTCTGCCAGGCGCTGGAGGACGCGGTCACGCTGCCCGGCTGCCTGCGCGGCGCGGCCAGCATCGCCGTGGACCTGCGCGGCTACCAGGAGCGCCGGCTGCGACGTGGCGCCCAGGTCGCGGCGGCGTCCCGGTGGTACGCCCGCAGCCTGGCCCTGCACGACCCGCTGGTGCGCCTCATGCACGGCCCCGGGCCCCGGGCCGCGCTACGCCGGGCGGTGCTCGGGCAGGTGCGCCGGGTCATCACCCCGCCGGGCTACGTCCGTGCCTAGCGCCGGCTTGTCGTAACCCCTGCTCAGGCTGAGGTAGGTTTCGAGACTGCACCGTCTAGAAACGCGGGGGACCTGCACGATGCCAGCACAGCCCGACACCGGCCACCCCAGGCGCTGGGCCATCCTCGGCGTGCTCGTGGTCAGCCTGCTCGTCGTCGTGCTCGACAACACCGTGCTCAACGTCGCCATGCGCACGATCGCCGACCCGGTGCACGGTCTCGGCGCCAGCCAGGGCGAGCTGGAGTGGGCGATCAACTCGTACACCTTGGTCTTTGCGGGCCTGCTGTTCACCCTCGGCGTGCTCGGGGACCGGTGGGGCCGGCGCCGGATGCTGCTGGTGGGCCTGGCCCTGTTCGGGCTGGCCTCGCTGGCGTCCGCGTACGCCCAGGACCCGGGCCAGCTGGTCGCGGCCCGGGCGTTGATGGGGGTGGGTGGGGCCGCGGTCCTGCCGGCCACCCTCGCGATCATCTCGAACGTCTTCGACCCGCGCGAGCGCGCCCGGGCCATCGGCATCTGGGCCAGCGCGGTGGGGCTCGCGGTGGCGATCGGGCCGGTGGTCGGCGGCGCGCTGCTGGAGCGCTTCTGGTGGGGCTCGGTCTTCCTGATCAACGTGCCGGTGCTGCTGGCCGGCACCATCGCCGTGCTGGTCCTGGTGCCGGAGTCGCGCGACCCGGACCCCGGCCGGCTCGACCTGGCCGGCGTCGCGCTCTCCGTCGTGGGCCTGGTCGCCCTGGTGTACGGCATCATCGATGGCGGCGAGCACGGCTGGGGCCGGTTCACGGTCTGGGCCGCCATCGGCGTCGGCGCGGCCGTCCTGGTCGCGTTCGTCGCCTACGAGCGGTGGGTCGACCACCCGTCACTGGATGTGCGGCTGTTCCGGGACCCCCGCTTCTCCGCCTCGGTCGGCGCGATCGGCCTGGTCTTCTTCGCCGCCATGGGCACGTTCTTCTTCATCTCCTTCTACCTTCAGACGGTGCGCGGGTACACGCCGTTGCAGGCGGGGGTGATGCTCCTCCCGTTCGCGGTCGCACAGCTGACGTTCGCGCCGCGCAGCGCGGCCATGGTCCGGCGGTACGGCCCCAAGGCGGTCAGCACGGTCGGCATGGGCCTGGTGGCGCTGTCGCTGGGCGGCTTCCTCCTGATCGACGCCGGCACCCCGGTGTGGGCGCTGGCCGGGCTGTTCTTCATCCAGGGCACCGGGATGGCGAACGTGGTGCCACCGGCGACCGAGGCGATCATGGCGACGCTGCCGCGGGAGCGGGCCGGTGTGGGCTCGGCGATCGGCAACACCATGCGCCAGGTGGGCGGGGCGCTGGGCGTCGCCGTGCTGGGCTCGGTGGTCTCCTCGATCTACCGTGGCCAGATGGCGGCGCCCACGGCGGGCCTACCCGAGCCGGCCCGCGAGCTGGCCGCCGAGTCGATCGCCGGGGGCTACGAGGTGGCGGAGCGGCTGGGGGGTGCGGGAGGCGGGGTGCTGCTCCGCGCGGCGGACGACGCGTTCGTCGAGGGGATGCACTGGGCTGCGGCGGGCTCGGCGGTGGTGGCGGCGCTCGGCATGGTCGCGGTCCTGGTCTGGCTGCCGCGCCGGTTGGAGCCACTGCCTGCGCTGGAGGTGCCGGCGGCCGGCGCGGCGCCCGCGGTGGACAGCCGGGGGAGTGGCGAGCCTGCGCCGGAGCGTCCCGGGACGCCGGCAACGGTTGGGCGGGGCGAGGTAGGCGGATGACGACGGGGCGCATGACACCTGTCGCCGTCGGGGCGGCGCGCCCGCCTGGCCGCCCGCGCAGCGCCCGGGCGGACGAGGCCATCATCGAGGCCGTGCTCGACCTGCTCGCCGAGGGCACGCCCGTGGACGCGCTGTCGATCGAGGCGGTCGCGGCCCGGGCGGGGGTCGGCAAGGCCACCATCTACCGGCGCTGGGCCAACAAGGACGCGCTGCTGCTGGACGCGATCCGGGCGCTGAAGGGCGTGCCGCCGCAGCCGGCCGGCGCGTCGCTGCGGGACGACCTGGTGGCGCTGGTGGGCTCGATCAACCGCAGTCAGGACCGGCGGGCCCTGCGCGTCATGCCGTGCCTGGTGCCCGAGGTGCACCGCAACCCGGAGCACTACCGGATCTTCCAAGAGATGATCGAGCAGCGGCGGGACGTGATGCGCGGGGTGCTGCGCCGCGGTGTCGAGTCGGGTGAGCTGCGCGCGGACCTTGATGTCGAGCTGGCGCTGACCCTGCTGACCGCGCCGATGCTGGTCCAGAAGGTGCTGCGCTGGCACCCGGGACTGGACGAGGCCACCCTGCCGGAACAGGTGGTGGACGCCGTCCTCAGGGGCATCACGGCGACAAGCTATCGTTAGCGGGCCTCGGCGGCTGGACGCCCACGCTTGGGGACCGTGTCCATCACGGGTTGACGCCGGTTGAAGGACGGCTACGCTGCATCGCCACCCGGCGTGTCGCCTATCTTGACATCCGGAAACCAACCCACAATCCAATCCCTGATGGATATCGGGGAGTGCCATCGTATCCATCTACGGGTTGGCGGTCGTGAGTGACGCTGGAACCTCGGCCGTGACTGGGCGGCGAGACCGCTCCTGGACGTTCGCCGCGCCGCCCATCCTGCTCAACGGGCCGTGCGCAGGATGGGGATCGCCTGTCTCTTCTCATCTGTCAGGTGTTCCAGCACTATCCCGCTCGGTCGTCTGGGCGGCCCGCACTCGATCACGTCTGCAGGGGTCACGATCAGATCGACGCTGAAGTCGTGCTCGGTCTCCGGTAACTCGTCATCGACCACTTGAAGGGTGTGCACGGTCGTGACGATCGTCGTGCCCGGCCCGATCAGTCCAGCCTCGGTCAGCAGGGCTACCTCGATGTCGGAGTAGCCGGCGCCCTTGCCGACCCGGACACCTTGACGGTTGACCGCCACGCTGCCGCAGACAACCAGCTCCACTGGGCGCATCTCGTCGACACCAACCGATTGCACGGCCCTGGCCGCACCATCGCTGGTGGCTATCGTGTCGTAGGGCGGCTGCAGCTCGTTTGGGTCGAACAGATAGAACGGTTCGGGCGTGGCCAGCCGGGGCACGGCCATGTAAAGCAGCTTGCCCTCGTCTAGCGCTCGGACACGTACCGCCAGCTGTGCTCTGTCCGGGTTGGACTTGATGACGTGGGCGGCCCGCCATACCGCGGTGCGTCGGTGACGTACCGATGGTGGAGACCGCCACAACACCCTTCAGCCGGATGGTCATCAGCATCAACGTCGGCGACATCCAGAACCTGAACGCCGAGTACGTCGCGGTGGCCGAGGAGTTCGCCACCGCAGTCTGTGCATTCCGCGACGAGCTGCGGGCGCTGGTGGCGGCAGGCTGAGCCGTCAGCCAGTTGCCGCGGCCCGGGTGCGGTACGCCGGCGCGAAGACCACCAGCAGTGCCAGGTCCTCGGTGACGTCGACGAAGCGGTGCTCCTCGCCCGCGGGCACGAACACCACGTCACCGGCGCGCAGCGCCGCCTCCCCGGACGGGGTCACAATCCGGGCCCGCCCGGCCGTCACCACGTAGATCTCGTCCTCGGTGTGCGGCGTCTGGTCGTCCACCCCGCCCACCGGGATGGAGTACGTGCCGACCGAGAGGTCCGGCACCCGCAGCTGCTCCGCGTACGAGTTGGGGGCGCCGTCCTCCGGGGCGGCGTACGCGCCCGCGCCCTCGATGATCTGCATGCCTTGGCACAGTACGGCCCCGGCGGTCGGGATGCGCGTGTCGCCACCGGAGCGGCCCGCCGCACGGCGTTAGGGTGTGGCTCGAACACGTGTGCGGGGAAGGGGGTCGCGGTGCGCGTGCTCGGCGTCGATCCCGGCCTGACCCGCTGTGGCGTGGGCGTTGTCGACGGCGTGCCGGGGCGCGTGTGCACGCTCGTCGACTACTACGTGATCTACACCGACCCCGAGGACGAGCTGGGGCGGCGGCTGCTGCACCTGGACCGGACCCTGACCGACCTGCTCGCCGAGCACCGGCCGCAGTCGGTGGCGGTCGAGCGGGTGTTCAGCCAGCACAACGTGCGCACGGTCATGGGCACGGCCCAGGCCGGGGCGGTCGCCGTGCTGGCCGCGGCCCGGGCCGGGCTGGGCGTGCAGACATATACGCCGAGCGAGGTGAAGGCGGCCGTGACCGGCTCCGGCCAGGCCGGAAAGGCCCAGGTCACGGCGATGGTCACCCGCCTGCTGCGGCTTGACGCCCCGCCGCGCCCGGCCGACGCCGCCGACGCGCTGGCGCTGGCAATCTGTCACGTCTGGCGCGGCGGCACCCGCGCCCGCCTGGCCGCCGCCGCTACCGCCGCCGCGGCCGGCCGCTCCACCGGGCCGCCGCGCCGGCTGTCGCTGGTGCGAAGAGGGGAGAGCCGCTGATGCGGGGAGGGAAGGCCGGATGATCGCCAGCGTCTGCGGTCGGGTGGCCGCCGTGTCGCCCGACCGGGTCGTGGTGGAGGTCGGCGGGGTGGGCCTAGCGGTGCACTGCACGCCGGGCACGCTCGCCGGCCTGCACGCCGGGGCCGAGGTCCGGCTCGCCACCAGCCTGGTGGTCCGGGAGGACTCCCTCACCCTGTACGGCTTCCCCGACGACCACGCGAGGCAGCTCTTCGAGCTGCTCCAGACGGCGAGCGGGGTCGGCCCCCGGCTGGCCCAGGCGGTCCTCGCGGTGCTCGACCCGGACCTGGTGCGCAAGGCGATCTCCACCGCGGACACCGCCACGCTGACACGGGTGCCGGGCATCGGCAGGAAGGGCGCCGAGCGGATCATCCTGGAGCTGCGGGACCGGGTAGGCCCGGCCGCCACCGGCGAGGCGGGCGGGGGAGTGCCCAGCGGCTCCTGGCCGGAGCAGGTGCGGCAGGCGCTGGTGGGGCTGGGCTGGACCGCGGCCCAGGCCGACCAGGCGGTGGTCGCGGTCGCCGAGAGCGTGGACGGTGGTCCGGTGCCGCCGGTGCCGGAGCTGCTCAAGCGGGCGATCCGCCTGCTCGGCCGGGCAAGGTGACCGGGCGAGGCGGCGGCGAGCAGGAGAGGGTCAGGCGGTGACAGAGCCGGTTGTTTCGGCGTACGCGAGCGCGGAGGAGCGCGACGCGGAGGCCACGGTCCGGCCCAAGCGGCTGGGTGAGTTCGTCGGCCAGCCACGGGTCCGCGAGCAGCTGGACCTGCTGCTGCGCAGCGCGTTGCGGCGGGGTGCCCCGCCCGACCACATCCTGCTGTCCGGGCCGCCCGGCCTGGGCAAGACCACGCTGTCCATGATCGTCGCGGCGGAGCTGGGCGTCGGGCTGCGCATCACCAGCGGCCCGGCCATCGAGCGCTCGGGCGACCTGGCCGCGATCCTGACCAGCCTGTCCACCGGTGACGTGCTGTTCATCGATGAGATCCACCGCATCGCGAAGCCGGCCGAGGAGCTGCTCTACAGCGCGATGGAGGACTTCCGGGTGGACGTGGTGGTCGGTAAGGGCCCGGGTGCCACCGCCATCCCGCTGGACGTCGAGCCGTTCACGCTGGTCGGCGCCACCACCCGGTCCGGCCTGCTGACCGGCCCGATGCGCGACCGGTTCGGCTTCGTGGCGCACCTGGACTTCTACCAGCCCGAGGAGCTGGAGCAGGTGGTCCGCCGCTCGGCCGGGATCCTCGGGGTGCCGGTCGCACCGGACGGCGCCGCGGAGATCGCCGGGCGTTCCCGGGGGACCCCGCGGATCGCCAACCGGCTGCTGCGCCGGGTGCGCGACTACGCCGAGGTGCGCGCCGACGGGGTGGCCACCCGCGCGGTCGCCCAGGCCGCGCTGCGCGTGTACGACGTCGACGACCTCGGCCTGGACCGGCTGGACCGGGCGGTGCTCACCGCGCTGGTCGACCTGTTCGGGGGCGGGCCGGTCGGCGTGTCCACGCTCGCCGTGGCAGTGGGCGAGCAGCCGGACACGGTGGAGGAGGTGTGCGAGCCGTACCTGGTGCGTGCCGGGTTGCTGGCCCGGACCCCGCGCGGGCGGGTGGCGACCGCACACGCCTGGCAGCATCTGGGGCGTACCCCACCAAACGGCGTGTTCGGGTCGACCGGCCCGGCGCCACCCGACCTGTTCAGCTCCGGCCCGTGACCGGTCCGTGGCGGGCCGATGCCGCAGTGGGGCGTCGCACAGACTAGACTCGCCGCGGTCCGACAGGACAGCAGCTGCCCACATCCCGGCACGGGTCGGGTGCGGGCCGGGTGGAAGGTCAACATAGAGTGCTTCTCGCAGCGGAATCCACGGGCGGTGGAGGCAGCACGGTCAGCCTGCTGCTCATGATGGCCCTGATCTTTGGCGCAATGTATTTCCTCATGATCCGGCCACAGCAGAAACGGCGTCGTCAGGTCGAGTCCATGCAGTCCGCGCTGGGCGTGGGCGACGAGGTGGTCACCATCGGCGGGCTCTACGGCACGGTGACCGACATCACCGACGAGACCGTCTCGCTGGAGGTCGCGCCCGGTGTGACGACCCGGTATGCGCGGCGCGCGATCAGCCACGTGGTGACCTCGGCTCCGCGGCTGGACGACCTGGACGACAGCGAGGACATCGCCGTAGAGAAGACCACCGACAAGGACTGAGCCGTCCGCTCCTTCGGACGCCGTACGCCACACGACACAATCAGGAGACGGACAGTGGCCGCACCCTCGGGACAGCTGAAGGTGTCGCGATACTTCCTCGCGCTCACCCTCCTCATCGCCGTGCTGTACGCACTGGTGGTCTTCACCGGTGACAAGCAGACCAAGCCAAAGCTCGGCCTGGA
>DASSUC010000239.1:0-11961 GCA_035707405.1 Micromonosporaceae bacterium
ACGATGATGGCCAGGATCGTGGAGGCGAAGATGCCGATCAGGATCGCGCCCTTGACCCGCCGCGCCACCAGGATCATCGTGCCGATCAGCCCGAGCACGAAGACGAGCGACGGCCAGCCGACCAGCTTTCCGCCGATGCCCAGGCTGAGCGGCGGAGCGCCCGCCGCGCCCCGGACGAAGCCGGCGTCCACAAATCCGATGACCGTCAGGAACAACCCGATGCCGACGCCGATCGCCGTCTTCAGCTGCGTCGGCACGGCGCGGAACACCGCCCGGCGCAGCCCGGTGACCACCAGGAGCGTGATGAGCAGGCCCTCGATGACCACCAGGCCCATGGCGTCGGCCCAGGTCATCTCGGGGGCGATCTCGAACGCCACGAGCGCGTTGATGCCGAGCCCGGCGGCGAGCGCCAGCGGGAACCGTCCAACCACGCCCATGACGATCGTCATCAGGCCGGCGACAAGGGCCGTCGCGGCCGCCAGCTGCGCCTGGTCCAGGTGTACGCCATCGGCGTCGGCCGCCACCCCGCCGAGGATCAGCGGGTTCAGCACCACGATGTAGGCCATCGTGAAGAAGGTGGCCAACCCGCCGCGGATCTCCCGGCCCAGTGTCGAGCCGCGCGCGGTGATCTCGAAGTAGCGGTCCAGCCCACCGCGGGGGGCCGGCCGCTCGGTACGCACCTGGGTGACCCTGTCGCTCACCGCACGCCTCCCTGTCTGGTCGCGCCATGCCGCACCACGCCGCACCTGATGACCTGCTCGCCGCACCCGGCCATACCGTCCTCACATCAGTGCTCGTCGAGGGCTGTCGGGCGCATCGTGCCAGAACCCGGCGGCACCGGGGAAGGGCCTGATCTAGGTCTGCGGCGCCTCGCCGGCGCCGCCCGGACACTGGCGATGTCTGGACAGGCCGGGGACGGCCCAAAGGATCGCGGCGCGCCGAAGGCGACGTACATTGTCGGCGTGTCCCCACCCGAGCCTCCGCGCCCGCCCGAGCCGCTCGACCCGCCGATGGTGCCCTTCGCCGTCGCGGGGATCGCGGCCTGGGCGGTGGCGGGCCTCGCCCTGCTCGCGCTGGACGCGCCGCGGAGCTGGCTGTGGACCTGCCTGGCCGGCTTCCTCTGGGGGTTCCCGGGGCTGCTGGTGATGCTCCGGCACGACGCCACCCGCCGGGAGCGCCGGCGCGGCACGGGTGCCCGGGACTGACCGCCGGCTAGAGCGGCTCCTCGCTGTCGTCGTACACCGTGGGCAGCTCCTCGACCACCGGGCCCGGCTCGACCAGCACCTCCGAGTGCGCGCCGCAGCCGTGGTCGGCCGTTACCACCCGGCCGTCGTCCGGCGCGTAGACGTTGCCGCACACCCCGAACGCGGGCCGGAGGGCGCCGGCCAGCGGCAGGTAGAACCCGCACGAGCCGCACCGGGCGCCCGCCGGGGCGGCGACCGAGATGGGCGCCTCCGGCCCCGGGTCGCCGTCGTACCACCGCTGGGCGCACTCCGCCCGGCCCTCCCGGGACAGCACCCGGGCCCGCCCCAGCCCGAGCTCCCAGCTGACCTCCTCGACGGCCGGGTCGTCGGAGAGCAGGTAGCCCGGGACCAGACGCTCGTCCTCCACCGGCGTGGGCAGCAGGTCGCCGACCCCGAGGTCGCCGGGGCGCAGCCGCTCCTCCCACGGCACCCAGCCCGGCGCCAGCAGCGCATCGGGCCCGGGCAGCAGCGCCGTCTCGCAGACCGTCACGGTACGGCTGCGTGGCGCGCGGGCCACCGTCACCGCCCAGCGCCAGCCGCGGTAGCCGGGCAGGCCACAGTCGAAGAAGTGGGTGACCACCCGTTCCCCTTCACTGGCCACGTGCAGGTGCTCGCCGACGTAATCCGGCTCGACCTCCACCACCGCGGAGCGGGCCAGCTCGACGGCTGCGGCGCAGGTCTGGTCCAGGCGGGCGGTTCTCACGGCGGCGCGGGTCACCCGGGCATTCTCCCCCATCGTCGCGGTTGCGCGGCAACCCGGCGGCGGTGCGCCGGCGACCCGCAGCCGCCGGCTCGCGTTGTCGGTGGCATGCGTCAGGATGGGGGCATGCCGGTAGTCCGGGCTCTGGCCCAAGCGGTGGGGACGAGCCTGCGGGCCGCCCGCGCGGTCGTGCGCCGGACCTTGGCGAGCGGGCGGTGGGCCACCCGCAAGGCGCGTTCGGTGCGCGACCGGGGCGCCGCCGGAGAGGCCGGTATGACACGCCTCTTCGACCTGCACGCCGCCTCCTGCGCCGGTGACACGCTGGTCGCCATCGGTCTGGCCGGCACCATCTTCTTCTCGGTCCCGGCCGGCGAGGCGCGCGGCAAGGTGGCGCTCTACCTGCTCGTGACGATGGTGCCGTTCGCCCTGTTGGCGCCGGTGGTGGGTCCGCTGCTCGACCAGTTCCGGCACGGCCGGCGGTACGCACTGGCAACGACCATGCTGGGCCGCGCGTTCCTGGCCTGGATGATCTCCGACTACATCAACGGCTTCGGCCTCTACCCCGCGGCCTTCGGCGTGCTCGCGCTCTCCCGGGCGTACGGGGTGGCCCGGTCCGCGGCCGTGCCCCGGCTGCTGCCGGCCGGGCTGGGGCTGTCCGAGGCCGGCGCCCGGGCCAGCGTCTACGGCGCGATCGCCGGGGCGGCGGTGGTGCCGCTCGGGGTCGCCGCGTTCACCCTCGGTCCACAGTGGCCGCTGCGGGTCGCCTCGGTGATCTTCCTGGTCGGCATGGTCGTGGCGCTGCGGCTGCCGCCCCGCGCCGACTCGGACCCGCCGGAGATAGTGCCGGCACCGTTCCGGTGGATGTGGTGGCGCGACGGCGGCCCGCGCAAGGTGCTCTCCGGCCGCCTGGTCGTCACCGCGGTGACCGGCAGTGCCGCACTGCGCGCCCTCTACGGTTTCCTGCTGCTCTTCCTGGCGTTCACGATCCGGAGCGGGACGCTGCCCATCCGGGTGGGGGACGTGACCCTCTCCGCCGAGGCCGCGATGGGGCTGGTAGGCGGCGCCCTCGGCCTCGGCACCTTCCTGTCCACCGCGGTCGGCACCCGGCTGCGCATCCGCCGGCCGGTCGCCCTGCAGGCCGTCGGCATGCTGGTCGTCGCCGTGGTCGCCGCACTGGCCACGCTGCGGTTCCACCTGCTGATGGTGGCCGCGCTGTGCCTGGCCACCGCGGTCGCCAGCGGCCTGGCGAAGCTCGCCGTCGACGCCTCCATCCAGGAACGCATCCACGAGCACGTACGGGCGAGCGCCTTCGCCCACTCCGAGACGCTGCTGATGCTCTCCTGGGTGGCCGGCGGCGCGATCGGGCTCGTGCCGGTGGACGGGCGGATCGGCATCGGCGTCGCCGCCGGCGCGATCCTGCTCGCCGCCGTCCGCTCCGCGAGCATCGCCAGCCGCACCTTCTCCGACCGGCTCCTGGGCCGGGCGAGCAGCACCGTGCCGGCACACACCCGGCCCGATGAGCCGCCCGGACCCGATGAGCCACCCGGGCCCGCAGGCCGGCCGGCGGCCCGCCCTGCCGCGCCGTCACCGGGCTCTGCCGCACCCCGACCGGGCCCTGCCGCACCCCGACCGGGCCCTGCCGCGCCGATGCCCGGCTCGGCCGTGCCGCCACCGCGCGGCCCCACCCGGCCCGGTCCGGCGCGCCGCAGGTCCGGCCCGCCGCCTACCCCGGCCCCGGCGCCTCCACCGGTGGACGACTCCCTGGCGCCCCCGGGCTTCCACATCTACCGGCCGTCCCCGGCCGAGCGGGTCGGCGATGAGGGCGGCCAAGGCGACCGGAGCAACGGCTGATGCCCCGGGTGCTCATCGCCACCGCGGTGCCGGCCGAGCGCGACGCACTCCTCGCCGGCCTTGCCGAGCTTGCCGGCCCCCCTGGTCGGGTGAGCGTGGCGGCCGTGGGGGTCGGGTCGGCCGCCGCGGCGGCCGCAACGGCCCGGCTGCTGGCGCTGGCCGAGGCGGCCGGCGCGCCGTACCAGGTGGTGGTGTCGGCCGGCGTGGCCGGCGGCTTCCCCGGGCGGGCCGGGACCGGTGACGTGGTCCTCGCCACGCACAGCGTCGCGGCCGACCTCGGCGCCGACTCCGCCGACGGGTTCCTGCCCTTGGACGAGCTGGGGTTCGGCAGCACGGTCGCGGTGACCGACCTCACACTCACCGCCGCGTTGCGGGAAGCCCTGCCGGGCGCGGTCGCCGGCGTGGTGCTCACCGTGTCGACGGTCACCGGCACCGCAGCCGGCGCGGCCACGCTCACCGCCCGCCATCCGGACGCCGTCGCCGAAGCGATGGAGGGGTACGGCGTCGCCTGCGCCGCGACGATCTCCGGCGTCGCCTTTGCCGAGCTACGCACGATCTCCAACAGCGTGGGGCCGCGTGACCGCGGCTCGTGGCGGATCGCCGAGGCCCTGGCCGCGCTGGGCTCGACGGCTCCAGCGCTGGCGCGTCTCGCCGGTCCAGCCGGATCAGCCGTTCCAGCCGGATCAGCCGGTCCAGCCGGATCAGCCGGATCAGCCGGTCCCGGCCACCCGGCCCGGGCTACCGTGGCCCGGTGAGCCCGGTGAGCCTGTCGCTGGCGATCTCGCCATGCCCGAACGACACCTTCGTGTTCCATGCACTGGTGCACGGCCTGGTGCCCGGGGCCCCACCCGTCCAGGTGACGTACGCGGACGTCGACGTCACCAACACCGCCGCCGAACGGGGCGACCTCGACCTGGTGAAGGTGAGCTACGCGGCGCTGCCCTGGCTGCTGGAGCGGTACGAGCTCCTGCCCTGCGGGGGCGCGCTCGGGCGGGGCTGCGGTCCCTTGCTGCTGACCGCGGGCGACCACCCGGCCGCAGGCGACCACCTGACCGCGGGCGACCACTCGGCCGCTCTCGACCACCCGGCTGGTCTCGACCACCCGGCCGCTCTCGACAGGCTGGCCGGCGCGACCGTGGCGGTGCCTGGCGAGCGGACAACGGCGTACCTGCTGTTCCGGCTCTGGGCCGCGGCGCGGGGTGCGGTGCCCGGGCGGATCGAGGTGGTCCCGTTCGCCCAGATCATGCCCGGGGTGGCCGCTGGGCGGTACGACGCGGGCCTGGTCATCCACGAGGCCCGGTTCACCTATCCCCGGTACGGCCTGACCGCCGTGGTGGACCTCGGCGAGTGGTGGGAGCAGGACACCGGCCTGCCGATCCCGCTCGGCGCGATCCTCGCCAGACGCGGTGCGGTCGACCCCGTCCAGGCGGCCGGGTGGGTCCGGGCGTCGGTCCGCCATGCCTGGTCAGACCCTGCGGCCAGCCGCTCCTACGTGCTCTCGCACGCCCAGGAGATGGAGCCGGACGTGGTGGACCGGCACATCGGCCTCTACGTCAACGCGCTCACCGAAGACCTGGGCGAGGTCGGCCACGCCGCCGTGCGGGCGCTGTTGAGCCGGGCCGCCGCCGCCGGGCTGACCCCGGCGGTCGCCCTCCGGTAGTCCCGCGGACTCCGACCGACAGCGCCGGATGCCCGGCCCGGATCTCAGACCTCCAGCTCGCGGGCCACCGCGTGGACGACCTCGGCGATCTTCTTGGCGGTCTTCTTGTCCGGGAAGCGCCCCCGGCGCAGATCCGGCTGGATCTTCGCCTCAAGCACCTTGATCATGTCTTCGATGAGGCTGTTGAGGTCCTCCGGCGGGCGCCGGCGCAGCTCCGAGAGCGACGGCGGGGTCTCCAGCAGGGTCACCCCGAGCGCCTGGTTGCCCTTGCGGCTCTCGACGACGCCGAACTCCACCCGCTGACCCGCCTTGAGCTCGACCAGCCCGCTCGGCAGCGCCGCCTTGTGGACGAAGACGTCACCACCGTCGTCACGGGTCAGGAAACCGAACCCCTTCTCCGTGTCGTACCACTTGACTCGACCCGTCGGCACCGCAGACCCCAGATTTCTCGTACGTCGTGACCCCACCAAGGCTAGTCACCCCGCCGGGGCGACCCAACTCGAATCCCCACAATCGGCTACCCACCGGCCGGCGGCGGCTGGCAGCTGCGGCCGAGCCAGGCCGGGAAGGTCGTGAGATCGGGGAGCACCGCTCGTGCCCCGGCCGCGTACAGCTCGTCCACTGTGCACGGTCCGGTGGCCACACCGACCGGGTACGCCCCAGCGCGAACGCCCGCGGCCATGTCGGCCACGTGGTCGCCGACGTAGGCCACCGCCTGGTACGCGCGCAGCGCCGCCACCTTGCCGTCAGCCCAGGCGAACCCGACCACCGCGTCCACGGCGAGGCCGAGATGGTCGAGATGGCGCCGGGCGTCCGGTTCGTTCTTCGCGGTGACGACCACCACCCGGGCACCGGCGGCACGTGCCGCGGCGACCGCCTCCACCGCACCGGGCAGCGGCGGCGAGCAGGCGATGGCGTGGTCGCGGTAGAGCGAGCGGTACGTCGCCGCCGCGTACGCCACCTGCTCGGGCGGGAACCAGTTCGCCAGCTCGACCTCCAGCGGCGGCCCGAGCCGGGTCACCGCGAGCTCCGCGTCGACGTGGACGCCGGTGAGCCCGGTCATCGCCCGGTACGTCGCGGCGATACCGGGCCGGCTGTCCACCAGCGTCATGTCCAGGTCGAACCCGATCGTCGCGGACCCCACGTGCGCATTCTGGCCCATGGATAGACCCCCGATGAGCGTCACGTCACGGCCCCGGTGGCGCGCGGCAGGCCGGCCATGCAATAGGTCCGTTGCGTCACACTGGGGCCTGGCATGGCGCCGGGCCCCAGCCACTGTGGTCAGTCTCGACTAGCGTGGAACAACGATGACCACCACGCTCGCCGATCACCTCCGCTCGCTGCCTGACGATGGGTTGACGACACTCCTCGAGCTGCGTCCGGACCTGGTGGTGCCGGTCCCCTCGGACATCTCCGCACTCGCCGTCCGGGTCCAGTCGCGGGTGTCGGTGGCGCGCACCCTGGACGCACTCGACCTGTTCTCGCTGGAGATCCTCGACGCGGTCCGGCTGTCACGCACACCGGAGGGCACATCCTCGGTCAACGCGGTCCTCGCCATGACCGCGGCGGTGCCGGGCGGGCCCGATCCGGCTGCGGTCCGCCGGGCGGTGGACCGGCTGCGGGCGCTCGTCCTGGTGTACGGGCCGGACCAGGCCATGCACGTGGTGCCCACGGTGGACGAGGTCTGCCCGCCGTACCCGGCCGGGCTGGGCCGGCCCGCCGAGGAGCTCGACCCCGAGGTCGCGGCGCTCTGTGCCGACCCGGCCCGGCTGCGCCGCACGCTGCTGGCCGCGCCCCCGCCGGCGCGGGCGGTGCTCGAACGGCTGGCGTCCGGGCCGCCGGTCGGCACGGTGGCCGCCGGGGCGCTCGCGGCCATCCCCCTCGACGGCGGGCGCCCAGCAGGCAGCGAGGACCCCGGGACAGGCGACGGCAGCGCGCCGGACACCAACGGCAGGCCGGACGGCGGTGCCGGCTCGGACTCGCCGGTCGGCTGGCTGGTCGCGCACCGGCTGCTCGCCCGGACCTCCGACTGCACGGTTGAGCTGCCCCGCGAGGTGGGGCTCCTGCTGCGGCGGGACTGCGGGCCCCTCGGCCCGCTGCATCCGCGACCCCCGCTGCTCGACCCGCCGGCGCGGCGGCCGGCAGCGGCCGACTCGGCCGGGGCGGGGCAGGCGATGGAGGCCATCCGCCATACCGACGCGCTGATCGAGGCGGTCGCCGCGGAGCCGGTCCCGCTGCTGCGCTCTGGCGGCCTCGGCGTACGTGAGCTGCGCCGCCTGGCCCGCGCCGCGGGCACGGACGAGCCGGTCGCGGTGCTGCTGCTGGAGGTGGCGTACGCGGCCGGGCTGTTCGCCGAGGCCGAACGCCTGGATCGGGTCGGCGCCCGCCCCAACGGGGGCCCGCTGTACCTGCCCACCAGCGCCTACGACACCTGGCACGCGCTCCCGCTCGCGCAGCGGTGGGGCGTGCTGGCCGAGACCTGGTTGGCGCTGACCCGCGAGCCACGGCTGGTGGGCGAGCGCGACGACCGGGACCGCCCGATCAACGTGCTCGCCCCGGAGGCGGAGCGGGCCGGTGCGCCAGCCACCCGGCTGGCCGCTCTCGCGGTGCTCGCCGCCCTGCCCGCGGGCGCCGCGCCGAGCCCGGAGGAGGTGCTGGCCCAGCTGGCCTGGCAGTCCCCGCGCCGGGCCGGCGGGCGGGCATCGGGCGCCCGGGCCGCCCTGGTGGAGGCCGCTGTGCTGGGGATCACCGGGCTCGGCGCGCTCACCGGATACTCGCGGCTCCTGGTACGCCAGGCGGCCGGCCCAGCAGCCGACGAGGAGGACCCGCTCGGCGTACGGGCACCGGAGACCGACACCGACGGGCCGGTCGCGGCCCTGGGCGCCCTGCTGCCCCCACCCGTCAACGCCGTGGTCGTGCAGGCCGACCTGACCGTGGTGGTGCCCGGCCCGCCGGATCCGGCCCTCGCCGGTGAGCTGGCCGCGGTCGCGGACCGGGAGTCGGCCGGCGGCGCGACGGTCTACCGGGTGACCGCGGACAGCGTGCGGCGCGCGCTGGACGCCGGTTACGCAGCGAGCGACCTGCACGCCCTGTTCGCCCGGCGCTCCCGCACCGCGGTGCCGCAGGGGCTGACGTACCTCATCGACGACGTGGCCCGCCGCCACGGCGGCCTGCGCACCGGCACCGCAGGTGCGTACCTGCGCAGCGACGACGAGCCGCTCCTCGCCGAGCTGCTCGCCGACCGCCGGGTCAGCGTCCTGGCCCTGCGCCGGCTGGCCCCGACGGTGCTGGTCACGCCGTACTCGGCCGGGCGCCTGCTCGCCACGCTGCGGGAGGCGGGCTACGCGCCGGTGCCGGAGGACGCCACCGGCGCCACCATGCTCAGCCGGCCGAAGACGCGCCGCGCAGCCGCCCGCGGAGGCCGGCTGCGGTCGGCCGCTGACCCTCTCGCCGCGCCGCGCCTGACGCTGCCCCGGCTGCTCGGCATCGTCGAGCAGATCCGGCGCGGGGACGCCGCGGCGCGAGCGGCCCGCCGCGCTCCGGTCCAGGTGCGCGCCGCGAACGGCCAGGCGGCCGAGGGCCTCACCGCAGTGCAGGCACACACCCAGGCACTCGCCGTGCTACAGCAGGCGGTACGGGAGAAGGCCCTGGTCTGGGTGGGGTACGTCGACGCCCACGGCGGCACGGCACAGCGCCTGGTACGCCCGGTGTCCATCGGCGCCGGCTTCCTGCGCGCCGAGGACGAGCGCACGGACACCCTGCACACGTTCGCACTGCACCGGATCACGGCCGCCGTGCTGGACGAGTGACACGGCTCTACACCGCCCTCAGCGGCCGCCCCGCACCGCCCCGATCACGGAGACCAGCAGCAGCAGGGCGAACCCCGAGCCCACCGACTCCCCCGCCGCGTCCACGATGTGCCGGTCGAGCGCCAGCCACGCCACGAAGAACCAGCCGATCAACAGTACGGCGGCCGTCGTCCCCCACACCGTCCACGCCCGTCCGGCCCGGCGCCGGCCCGACGCAGTCCCGGCCGCCTGGGCGCCGCTCTTCGCGGCCAACTCCTGGTCGGTCGCCATCCCCGCCTCCGTTGCCTCCCCAAGGTGCCCTCCAGCCTGGCATCCGCCGCCCGGCACGGACAGCCCTTTCTCACCGGTCGCGGTCAGTCAGTAACGCCGGCGCACCGCGCCCACCACGGACACCAGGATGAGCAGCCCGAACGCCACGCCGAGCGCCTCGCCGGCGGCCTCGACCGGTGGCGTGTGCATCACGGTCCACGACATGAGGAACCAGCCGGCGGCGAGGACCGCCAACACCAGCGCGACCAGCACGGCCCGCCAGGTGTCGCGCCGGGTGTCGTCGGCGTCGGCCATGGCACCTCCCAGGTGGCAGGGGCTTCCACCTTAGGGGCAACGGCCAGGAAGACCGGCCCGCAGCTGGCATGCGTGGCTGGGCTCAGGCCGCACCCGTCGTCGGCGACGACCCGGGGACCCGCAGCTTGACCTCGCCCAGGATCCGCTCGGTCAGCGCGGCAAAGTCGGCAGTCGCTACCGCTACGGCTGCCTGGTGCCCGCCGAATGCACCGTCCGCCGGCTTCAACGCGAAGACCGGCTTACGGGCCTCGTACGCCAGCGGTATCAGGCTGCGATAGTGCTTGATCTGGCCGAGGCAGTACGGGTCGTCACCCACCGCCGGAGTGGGCTCGACCACATCGAGGACGGCCTCGCGGTATACGCGAGGGATCCGTGCCATCCACCGCTCGTACGCCTGGACGGGCTTGCCCAGGCGGACGCCGTGCCCCAACAGGACATAGCCCAACGGCGCCATCTGTCCAGCCGGAAGCTCCAGCCGCGGGTCAGGGTTCTTCGGCAGCCGCGCGCTCCATTGCGCCCGCCACTGCCGCAGGGTGGGGCCGAGGTTCTGTAGCCCCTGGACACTGAAGAGATCCGGAGCGAGTGGGATCACGAGACTGTCAGCGGCGACGATCGCGGATCTGTTGATCGCACCAAGGTTCGGGCCGACGTCCACCAGCACCACGTCGCACTCGGTCTGCTGGGCCGCGCGGGTGAGCAGGCGCCAGAAAGCCGAGATTACGCGAAATGCCCGCTCCTTGCCGTCCAGGCAGTCCGGCCACTGGTTCGACAGATCGTCCTCGAACCGCGACAGCGCAAGGTCACCGGGAATGAGGTAGAGGCGGTTATCGACCTCGACGACGGGCGGCTCCGCGATGTCCCCGACGCCCCGGATCAGAGGGGTGAGGCTGCCGTAAACCGTTCTGCCCGGAGTGGTCGAGGCTATGCCGTCGGGCCATAGCTCCTCCAACTCGTCCTCATCGAGGAAGTTGGCGGTCAGGTTGGCTTGTGGGTCTAGATCGGCAGCCACCACACGTACCCGTTTTCGCGCCATCATCCAGGCCACGTGGTACACGAGTGAGGTTTTTCCCACGCCACCCTTGTTGTTGAAGAAAGCGATGACCGGAGCGCTCACTTGGCCTCCTGGACGACAACCCCGACATAGGACGGGTCAGGCGTGAACTCGGCAGGTGGGTTGCCGTTCTCCTGCAAGCTGCGGCGGGTGATCTGTAGCCCCGCGCCAAACTTCTGGACGTAGCCGAGGGCACCCATCGCCTCGGCGAGGATCGGGTTCCGGTAGTCGGTCACGCCAGGCTGGCCGAAGTTCTCCACGGTCACCACACCGTACGGCCCACCGGGCGAGTAGATCTCAACTCGGTCGCGGTACCAGGTCAGGCGGACCGGAGCTGCAGTTCCCTCGTAGCTGCGATGCAGGACCGCGTTACGTGTGAGCTGCTGTAACGCCGCAAGCGGATAGTCGGAATGACGGCTGTCACGCAGTGCGTCGCCGATCCGGACCGCTGTACGGATGTTCAGCCGGAGCAGCTCGTCGAGCTCACGCAGCAGTGACGGCAGCGATGTGGTGATCCGCCGCTCGTCGATGATCGCCGCGCTCAGATCGACCCCGTCCACCCTCAGGAACTGTACGTAGGCGCCCGGCAAAAAGCGCATCGGCTCGATGCCGAGGATAAGGATCCCGGCGTTGGTGGGAGTGCCGTCCAACTCCTTCCGTTCGACCTGGTCGGTCTCGATATCGGCGAGGAGCCGGAGCAGCTCGTCCGCGGTCTTGGCCACGTAACGATCCTAGGCGGATCGATGCCGCTCGCCGGCTCACGCCACGATCGGGCGCTCTGCCGATCCGGCGGGTGTCAGGTCCCCGGCCGGCGGCCGAAGAGGTAGACACGCGTGCCGACCCCGGCCAGGTCCCACAGCCGCCGCGCGTCCTGGTGCAGCAGGTTCACGCAGCCATGCGAGCCGAGCGACGGGTCGTGCAGGTACGTGGTGGTCTCGTGGAACCCCATCCCGCCGTAGAAATGCTGCCAGTACGGCATCCACACCTGGTACGGCACGGACCACTCGCGCGGGTTCGTCGCGTTGATGGCGAACGTGCCGGCCGGCGTGGCGAACCCGCTCATCCCGGTGCGGGTCACGGTC
>DASSUC010000240.1:0-34415 GCA_035707405.1 Micromonosporaceae bacterium
ACCTGGTCGTGGCGTGCGTGATCGGCGACGGCGAGGCGGAGACCGGGCCGCTGGCCACGGCGTGGCACTCGAACAAGTTCCTCAACCCGGCCGGGGACGGGGCGGTGCTGCCGATCCTGCACCTGAACGGCTACAAGATCGCCAACCCCACGGTCCTCGACCGGATCGACGACGACGAGCTCACCGCGCTGCTGACCGGGTACGGGCACACGCCGTACCTGGTCGCCGGGGACGACCCGGCAGCGGTGCACCAGGCCCTGGCGGCAACGCTGGACGCGGTCTTCGACGAGATCGACGCGATCCAGTCGGCCGCCCGCGGTGGCGCGGGTGGCGCCGGCCGGTCCCGGCCGCGCTGGCCGATGATCGTGCTGCGTACGCCGAAGGGCTGGACCGGGCCGAAGGAGCTCGACGGCGTACCTGTGGAAGGGACCTGGCGGTCGCACCAGGTCCCGCTGGCCAACCCCCGCGGCGACGCCGGGCAGCTCGCCGCCCTGGAGGCCTGGCTGCGCGGGTACGGCCCGGAGCGGCTCTTCGACGCCGCCGGCGCACCGGAGGCGTCCATTGTGGACTGGCTGCCCACCGGCGCCCGGCGGATGGGCGCCACCCCGCACGCCAACGGCGGGGTGCTGACCCGGGCCCTGGAGCTGCCGGACTTCCGCGACTACGGGGTGAAGGTGCCGGCGCCGGGCGCGGCCACCGCGGAGGCCACGAAGGTGCTCGGCGGGTTCCTGCGCGACGTGGTCGCGGCCAACGCGGCGTACCGCAACTTCCGGATCTTCGGCCCGGACGAGAACGAGTCCAACCGGCTCGGCGCGGTGTACGAGGTGACCGGCAAGGCGTGGCAGGCCCGCACCGAACCGGTCGACGTGCACCTGGCTCCGGACGGGCGGGTCATGGAGCTGCTGTCGGAGCACACCTGCCAGGGCTGGCTGGAGGGGTACCTGCTGACCGGCCGGCACGGCCTGTTCTCCTGCTACGAGGCATTTATCCACATCGTTGACTCGATGTTCAACCAGCACGCCAAGTGGCTCAAGGTCTCCCGCGGCCTGCCCTGGCGGGCGCCGGTCCCGTCGCTGAACTACCTGCTCACCTCGCACGTGTGGCGCCAGGACCACAACGGCTTCTCGCACCAGGACCCGGGCTTCATCGACCACGTGGTGAACAAGAAGGCCGACATCATCCGGGTCTACCTGCCGCCGGACGCCAACACGCTGCTCTCCGTCGCCGACCACTGCCTGCGCAGCCGGGACTACGTCAACGTCGTCGTCGCCGGCAAGCAGCCCGCGCCGGTCTGGCTGGACCTGGACGCCGCAGCGCTGCACTGCGCCCGCGGCCTGGGCATCTGGGAGTGGGCCAGCAACGACGGCGGGGACCCGGACGCGGTGCTCGCCTGCGCCGGGGACGTCCCGACCATGGAGGTGCTCGCCGCCGCCGACCTGCTGCGCCAGCACCTGCCCGACCTCAAGGTGCGGGTGGTCAACGTCGTGGACCTGATGCGGTTGCAGCCGCCCAGCGAGCACCCGCACGGACTCCCGGACGCCGAGTTCGACGCGATCTTCACCACGGACCGGCCGGTGGTCTTCGCCTACCACGGCTACCCGTGGCTGATCCACCGGCTCACGTACCGCCGTGCCAACCACCGCAACCTGCACGTGCGGGGCTACAAGGAGGAGGGGACCACGACCACGCCGTTCGACATGGTGGTGATGAACGACATGGACCGCTACCACCTGGTGATGGACGTGATCGACCGGGTGCCGGGCCTGGCCCGCCGGGCGGCGCTGGTCCGGCAGGCGATGGTCGACCGGCGGGTGGCCCACCGGGGCTACGTCCGCGAGCACGGCGAGGACCTGCCCGAGGTACGCGACTGGGCCTGGCCCAGCCGCTGAGCCCAGCCGCTGGTGTGCACGGGCACGGGGGGCCGGCCGGGTCCGGAAGAATGAGCGCATGCGCGTGATCTCCACCGGCGAGCTCGCCTCGTTGCTCGCCAGCCTGCCCGGCATTCCCCGCGTGGTCACCAGCGGCAACTACGCGACCCCGCACCAGGCTCTGGCGGTGCTGGACCGCGCGGTGGAGCAGTACCGGCTGTTCGTCCTCAACGCGCAGCCAGGCCTCCCGGACCGGGAGGGGGTGTCCTACGAGACGGTGTTCGTCGGGCCGGGCATGCGCGGGCACCCGCGGCTCTCGTACTACCCGTGCCGGCTGTCGCTCGCGCCGCACCTGCTGCGGCAGAACCTCGCCCCCGACGTGGTCCTCCTGCACACCTCCCCGCCGTCGGGCGGCGCGGTCAGCCTCGGCGTGGAGGTCAACGTGCTACCGGCGGCGGTCGAGTCGGCCCGCGCCCGGGGCGGTCTCGTCATCGCCTGTGCCAACTCCGCCATGCCGGTGACCTACGGCGACGCCACGCTCCCGCTGCACGCCGTGGACTACGTGGTCGAGATCGACGCGCCACTGGCCACCCACGCCCCCACCCCGCCGGACGAGGTCGGCCAGGCCATCGGGGAGCTGGTCGCCGCGCTCATCCCCGAGGAGGCGACGCTCCAGCTCGGCATCGGCGCCATCCCGGACGCCACGCTGCGTTCGCTGCTAGGCCGGCGCGGGCTGCGGCTGTGGTCGGAGATGTTCAGCGACGGCGTGCTCGAGCTGGAGCAGGCCGGCAGCCTCGACCCGCACATCCCGATAACCGCCTCGTTCTGCTTCGGCTCGGAGGAGCTCTACAAGTGGGTGGACCGCAACCCGCGGGTACGCATGCTGCGGACCGAGAAGACCAACGACCCGGGCATCATCGCGACCCACCGGCGGCTGATGTCGGTCAACGGCGCGCTGCAGGTCGACCTGTTCGCGCAGGCCAACGCGAGCCGGGTGGGGCAGCGGGTCTACTCGGGCTTCGGCGGCCAGACCGACTTCATCGTCGGTGCGATGCACTCGGCGGGCGGGCACTCCATCATCGCGCTGCGGTCCTGGCACCCGGGGGCCGACGTGTCCTCGGTGGTGCCGCTGGTGTCCGGCCCGGTGACGTCGTTCCAGCACAGCTACATCGTCACCGAGCAGGGGGTCGCCCGGATCTGGGGCTATGACGCGCTCACCCAGGCGCAGCACATCCTCGACCACGCCGCCCACCCCGCGGCGCGCGACGATCTGCGTACGGCCGGGCGGGCACTCGGGCTCGCCCTGCGCTAGACGCGTCGCCGGCTGCCCGGCGTAGCGCCCGTGCGAGTGGGTTCACGCGAACCGCTGGGAGGGGCGGCCATCCGCGTCGCCAAGGGCGGCTCCGGGTCGGGCCAGCAGCCACGACCTGACTGCTTCATCAATCTCGGCGTCCGACGCCTGGGGGTTGAGCCGGCGCAGTCGGGAACGCTGCATCTGCTCGCCGAACTCGAACATGTCCAAGGCGAGCCTCAGACGCCGGGCAGGGGCATCGCTGACGGCCACGACACCCACGTTACCGAGGGCGGTGCCTCTGCCGCACTGCATGATCAGAGTTCAGACGTAGTCAGGCGCGGACGAAAGGTATCCAGGTTTAGAGCGTGGCACGGCGAGTTACGAACGCCGGCAGGTCGGGTGGAGCGGGACGGCTGGGCGGTGCGCCCGGCCGATCCCCTGCAACAGGGAGTCTTCGATGTGAATGCCGTGCACCCAGAGCCGATACCGCGGTGCCTGGTCCGCCTCCGGGCACAGGGTGCGTCGCTGGATCTGCCCGGTCGGGATGAACTCGATGCCGCCGCGCTCCAGCAGGACCGCGGTGCCGGTGTCGTCGACCTCGACAACGTTGCCGACCACATACCTGAGCGGCTCCTCCCCCTCCGCCCCCACGGCGATGACCGACAGCGGCAGCACCGGCGTGCTGAGCGCCGGTGACACTGCGGCGACCAGAAGCACTCCGGCCACCACGTGGGCCGTCCCCGAAAAGAGGGGCACCACGCTGGCGGGGATGGGTTTGTGCGCTCCCAGCGCGAGCAGGACCGGTGGGAGGAACACCAGGACCGCGGGTAGGAAGTGCCCCCTCTCGATTCCCAGTACGGCGGCCGGAGCGAAGATCACGAGGTAGATGGGAACGGCCCACCACAGCAGGCGATGCTGGCCGTCACGCCGCGCCGGCATGGGCGGGTCCTGCGGTGCCGCGGTGATGTCCGGCGGCGGTCCCTCCGGCTCGTCCGGGTAGCTCGCCACGAACGCCGCGAACAGCAGCAATGGCAGCAGGAGCACCGGCCAGGTCAGGGCTGCGAAGCCGAAGACGATCACCTTCAGCCAGCCCGGGGTGGCTCGGGACTGCCGGCTGGCCAGCAGGTACCAGGGGGTCCCGCCGCCCGTCGATGCCGCCTCGCGGGTGAGTGCGCCCAGTGTATAGACGCCCACGAGCGTTCCCGAGACCAGCCAGGTTACGGTGACCACGAGGGCGGTGAAGAGGTTGACCGGCCCGACATTCGAGACCAGCAGCAGGGTGATGTGCAGGTCACCACCGGCCTCGACCCACAGCCGTAGTACCGACACCAGCACCGGCACGCCGACCGACAGGCTCCAGAACGCCTGCCGGTCGATGGTCGGCTGCGCCACGGTCACCTGCGTCTCCGGCGTCCTCGGTCGGGGGCCAGGCTGGTCACTACCGGGATGCGGTAGGACATCGCGCCCAGACCGGGAGGTCGGATCCGGTCACGGTAGTCCCGAAGCTTGATGAACTCGTTCGGCTTCGGCTGTGTCCTGTCGCCAAACACGCTGCTTAGGGTCTTGTCCCAAGCGCGCTGCCAGGCGCCGCTCTCCCCGCGCTCGTAGCTGTTGACCAGGAAGTTGCCGATCACTTGGCGCAGCTTCTCGTCCTTCTTGGCAACCGCGATGCCGAACCCATAGGTTTGCTCGAACACTAGATCCACGCGCTTGAGATCCTTAGGGTGCGCGGAACGGTATCCTTCGAGGATCAGGTCGCTTAGCGTGAACGCCTTATATTTACCGTCCAGCAGACCTTTGACGCATTCGGAGCCTCGCTTCTTGTCGACGTTTTCGACCGCATGATCGCGCAAGGCTATGTCTGATACCGAATTATGAGTGGTGCACACTTTCTTCGGACCAAGATCTCGAAGATCGCTGAAGGTCATATGGTCACGCGCTTCGTCGGAGCGCACCAGCACCTCTGACTTGGTTACCTGGTACGGGCCGGCGAAGCCGAGCGCCTTCTCCCGCTCCGGTGTCATCACGAAGGTGGCCACGACGATGTCCACACGACCGCTGTTGAGGTCGTTTTCCCGCTCGTCTGCGGTAGTGGGCACCAGCCGGACCGACTCCTCACCGAAGCCGAGGTACGCCGACAGAGACCGTATGATCTCGATCTCGAAACCCTCGTAGTCCGCCAGCCGGGTGGGCTTCTCCTTCTCGGAGTACGCGAGCAGTGGGATGTGGGCGTACGTGCCGACCCGTAGCTCACTCTTGTTAGCCAGGCCGGACGCGGCCAGGTAGTCCTCGACCGTTGGGCCGGCGCCCCAGTTGGTCAGCTTCACCGCCGCTCCGGCCATCACCAGCACGCCCGCACTGCTGGCTGCCAGAACCCGTACCCACTGCCGGAGGCTTAGCTTTGCGCTCCAGGTCCACCAACCGCTTGCCATGCTCCTCCCATCCATTACCCGTACGCACATAAGTCACGACGCAGTACCGGGAGACGCAGGGTAGCGAGCACCGTCAAGCAATGACGCAACAGCATCACTCAATCGGATGACATGGCGTCAGCATCGCGCAGGTAGCTCTTCGGTGGTGGCGAGGAGGTCGAGCAGGAGTGCCGCGGTCCAACTGAACGCCGGCGAGCCGAGCCCGGCTCCGGTGGTCGGGTCGAAGTACTCGTGGCAGCCCGACCGCACCACGAGATCCACCATTGACGCGCGCAGGCCGGCGGCGAGCCGGTGCCGGCCGTGCGTGCGCAGCCCGCGCCACACCAGCCAGCTGGTGTTGACCCAGCTCGGCCCGCGCCAGTAGCGCAGCCTGTCGAAGTCTGCCGCGGTGCGGTCGTAGCTGGGCAGCGGGTGCGGCATCCGCTCGGCGAGCCCGAACCGCGGGGAGCACGCCTCGGCCACCACCGCCTCGACGACCTCCGCGGGCAGGTCCGGCAGGACCAGCGGGGCCAGCCCGAGCACGGTGTGCGCCGGGAGCAGCTCGCCGGTACGCAGGTCACGGGGGTGGAAGGCGCCGGTTACCGGTGAGTGGAGCCGGTCCACGAGGACCTTGGTGACCCGCGCCGCGGCGTCGTGGTGCGGGGTGGGGTCGGCACCGACAACCGCGGCGATCCGGGCCAGGGCGTGCTCCGCCGCCGCCAGGACCGCGTTGAACAGGGGGCACTCGACCAGGAACGGGTGCCGCTCGCCGAGACCGTCGTCGAGGTAGCCGCCGTCGCGGTAGGACTCGGTGATCACGATGTACCGGGCGTAGTCGGCATCGGTCGGCCGGTGCGACTCGGCTGCGAACTTCGTGTCGTGCCGGCGGTACTGCCGCATGATCGCGGGGTCCGCGTCGACCGCGGCCATCGGCGCGTCCCAGGCGGGGCTGTTGTCCAGGCCGGACTCCCACGGGTGCACGAGGGCGGCGAGCCCGGCACCGCTGATGTCCCGCCGGTCCAGCAGGTAGCGCTGCTGGGCCACGAGCCGGGGGTAGAGCCAGGCCAGCTGCTCCACGTCGGGCACCCGGCGGTGGACCTCCCACGCCGCCACCGCATGGATCGGCGGCTGCACCAGCCCGGACGTGGCGACCGGCGGCGACCCCTCCGCCGATCGGGAGTCCCAGAACTCCGGACCGGGGAAGTAGTCACCCGGGCGCAGCGCCGGGTTGAAGACGATGTGCGGCACCCGGCCGTCGGCCCACTGCGCCTCGAACAACGTACGCAGCTCCCGCCAGGCCCGTTCCGGCGCGCAGTACGCCAGCCCGATGCTGATGAACGCCGAGTCCCAGCTCCACTGGTGCGGGTAGAGCGTGCGCGAGGGCACGGTGTGGTCACCGGACCAGTTGGCGTCCAGAGTGGACTCAGCCAGCCGCCGCAGCTCGTCCGTTGTCTGCTTCATGCCGTCCCGTCTGTCTGTAGGGCCTGTGTTCGTAGGGCCTGCCGCAGCACTGCCGCTGCCTGTCTGAGCGCGGTCTCGGGCTCGCCGCGCAGCCGGCACTCGATCGCTACGTACCCGTGGTAGTCGATGGCGTGCAGCGCGCCCATCAGCGCCGGCCAGTCGAGGTGGCCGGCGCCGGGCTGGTAGCGGTTGGAGTCGCTGGCCTGCATGTGCACCAGGTAGGGCGCGGCACCGCGCAGTGCCGCAGCGAGGTCGTCCTCCTCGATGTTCATGTGGTAGAAGTCCCCGGCCACCCGCACCGAGGGCAGGCCGACCGCCTGGCACAGGGCCACCGCCTCGTCCAGCCGGTTGACCATGTGGTCCTCGTACCGGTTGAGCGGCTCCAGCATGATCGCCACGCCCTCCTTCCGGGCGTGCTCCGCCAGCTCGGTCAGGGCCCCGACGAGCACCTCGCGGTCGCCCTCGGGAGAGCGCGGCGGCTCGAACGGGGGCAGCCGCCGGGAGAACATGCCCCACGCCGCCGGGGTCATCACCCCGAGCCCGCCCAGCTCGGCGATGACCGACAGCTGGGAGCGCAGGTTGCGGACGGCGTCGGCGGAGCGCTCGGCGTCGAAGTCGCCGATGAAGTGCATCATCTCCACGCAGACGGTGGGCATGACCACCCCGGCGGCGCGGGCCGAGCGCAGCTCGGGCAGCCGTTGCGCCAGCGCGAGGTCGCCCCGGCCGCGCAGCTCGATCGCGTCGAACCCGAGCCGGGTGGCGAGCTCGAACTTCTCCCTCAGGTCGGCGCCGGGCAGCAGCTGCTCCTGGCAGGCGAGCAGGATCGTCACGGGAACCTCAGCACGACCTGCACCGCCTCCGGTGCGCCGCCGTCCAGCAGGGCGAACGCCTCGGCCACGTCGGTGGCGTCGAGGACGTGCGTGACCAGCGGCAACGGGTCCACCCGGCCCTCGGCCACCAGTTCCATGAACGTCCGCGCCACCCGTACCCCGGGCCACCGGCCGACCGCGTGTGGCACCGGCGCCGGACCCGAGACCTGGGCCGAGACGAGCTGGATCCGGTTGTGGTGGAACTCCTCGCCGAGCGCGAGGCCGGCGGCCTGGCCCTGGTAGAAGCCGGCGGCCACGACCCGGCCGGCCAGCGCGGTGGCCCGGATCGCCTCGTGCAGCGCCGGGTAGCTGCCGGAGAGCTCGATGCAGACATCGGCCCCGACCCCGGCGGAGAGGTCGCGCACCACGGCGGCGGCGGACTCCCGGGAGGGGTCGACGCCGCTCCGGGCGCCGTAGGCCTCGGCCAGCTTGAGCCGGGCCGGCACCGGGTCCACCGCCACCACCCGGGCTCCGGAGAGCATGGCCAGCCTGGTCGCGAGCAGGCCGATCACGCCCTGGCCGAAGACCCCGACCCACTCGCCGAGGTTGATGCCGGCGGCGATGACGGCGGTGAGGGCGATCGCTCCCGGGCGGGCGAAGACACCGGCCAGCGGGTCGGTGTCGGATGGCAGCGCGGTGACCGCGGCGGCCGGCAGGACCGCCTCCGCCCGGTGCCCCCAGATGCCCCACACCAGGTCGCCCACGTGCGGCGCCGGCACGTCCGGCGCCGCCTCGACGACCTGGCCGACCTCCTCGTAGCCCCAGCCGAGGACCGGGTACGGGTCGTCGCCGTCGCGCTCGACGAACATCCGCCGGTCGGTGTCCCAGTGCTTGGTCAGGCCCGGGTTGCTGCCGCGGTAGAGAGTCAGCTCAGTGCCGGTGGAGATGCCCGAGTAACGGGTGCGTACGCGCACCTGGCCGGCGCCGAGGGGGTCCGAGGGGCACGGGGCGAAGTCCACCCGCCTCGGGCCGGTGAGCCGGATGACCGAGTTCTGCACGAACAAAAGCCAACAGCCGCTTACTTTAGTTTGTCAAGGCACCATGTTAAGCCTTGCCAACAAGCAAAACTGCATGCTTGGATGCCGCCCATACACCCCTTTGAGAGGAGTGCCCCATGCCACGTCAGACGCGGCTGCTCGCCTCCTTCCTGGCCCTGGCCACAGCGGTCGGCCTGGTGGGCTGCAGCGCGGACGAGCAGGAAGGCGAAAACTCCCCACTCACCGTGTGGAGCCTGGAGGACAACACCGACCGGATCGCGGCGACGAAGGCCATCATCGCGGACTTCACCGCCAGGACCGGCATCAACGTCAACCTGGTCCCGGTCAACGAGGACCAGTTCCCTTCGCTCATCGCCTCGAACGCCGCAGCCGGTGACCTGCCCGACGTGGTCGGGTCACTCCCGCTGGCCGGCGTCCAGACGCTCGCCGGCAACGAGCTGCTGCACCCCTCCGCCAACGGCGAGGTGGTCGACAGCCTCGGCCGGGACACGTTCTCACCGCGGGCCCTGGAGCTGACCGCGGAGAAGGGCAAGCAGCTGTCGGTGCCCAGCGACGGCTGGGGCCAGCTGCTGGTCTACCGCAAGGACCTGTTCGACGCGGCCGGGCTCGCCGCGCCGGACACGTACGAGAAGATCACGGCCGCCGCGGCGGCCCTCAACAAGGGCGGCGTCGCCGGCATCACCGCGTCCACCGCGCCCGGCGACGTGTTCACCCAGCAGACCTTCGAGCACCTGGCACTGGCCAACAACTGCCAGCTCACCGACGCGTCCGGCGGCGTCAAGCTGAGCTCGCCGGAGTGCGTCGAGGCGTTCCGCTTCTACGGCGAGCTGATCAGCAAGTACTCGGTCAAGGGCGCGCAGGACGTGGACACCACCCGGGCCACCTACTTCGCCGGCAAGGCCGCGATGATCGTCTGGTCCTCGTTCCTGCTGGACGAGCTGGCCGGGCTGCGCAACGACGCGCGCCCCACCTGCCCGCAGTGCGCGCAGGACCCGACGTTCCTGGCCAAGAACAGCGGGTTCGTCACCGCCATCAAGGGCCCGGGCGCCACCGAGCCGGCCCAGTACGGCGAGATCACCTCGTGGGCGGTGCTGGACGGCGCCTCGACCGGCCCGGCCAAGCAGTTCGTCGAGTTCATGCTCGGCGACGGCTACCAGCGCTGGTTCGGCATGGCGCCGGAGGGCAAGTTCCCGGTGCGCAAGGGCACCAAGGACGACAAGGAGAAGTTCGTCAACGCCTGGAACAGCAGCCAGGCCGGGGTGGACACCAAGAAGCCGCTCTCCGAGGTCTACGGCCCACCGGTGCTGCAGACGCTGCGGACCAGCCCGGACACGTTCCAGCGCTGGGGCCTGCCGCAGGGTCAGGGCAAGCTGGTCGGCGCGATCCTCGGTGAGCTGCCGGTGCCCAAGGCGCTGGCCCTGGTGATCTCCGGCCGCATGGACGCGGCGGCAGCCGTTGGCCAGGCGCAGAAGGAGGTCGAGTCGATCAAGGCCGGCCTCAGGTGACGGCCACCACCGAGCGGACCGACCGCCCGCCCTCCGGGTCACCGGAGGGCGGGCGGTCGCCCGTCCGCACCCGCCGCCGGCCGCTGACCCTGCGCCAGCGGGAGTCCCGGGCCGGGCTGACGCTGATCGCGCCGACCCTCGCCGTGGTGGTGGCGGTGGTCGTGCTGCCCATCGTGTGGACGGTCGTGCTCGCGTTCCAGCGGGTACGCCTGGCCACGCTGCGCCGTACCGGGTTGTTCGGCGAGCTGACGATGGCCAACTTCGACCGGGTGCTCAACTCGCCCGGCTTCTGGGACACGCTGTGGCGGACCGTGGTCTACAGCGTCGCCAGCACCGTGTCGTCGATCCTGGTCGGGCTGGTCGCCGCGCTCGTGGTACGGGACGCGTTCCGCGGGCGCACGCTGGTCCGCGCGTCGATGCTGCTGCCGTACGTAGCGCCGGTGGTCGCGGTCGCCTTCGTCTGGCAGGTGATGCTCGACCCGCAGCTCGGCTTCGTCAACGCCTGGGGCACCGGGGCGCTCGGCTGGGACGAGCCGATACCGTTCCTCTCCCAGGACTCCACCGCGCTGGCCACGGTCATCGTGTTCGAGGCCTGGCGCTACTTCCCGTTCGCCTTCCTCTTCCTGCTCGCCCGGCTCCAGGCGGTGCCGCGGGAGCTGGAGGAGGCGTCCCGGGTGGACGGGGCCACCCCGACCCAGCGCTTCCGCCACATCATCCTGCCCCAGCTGATGCCGGTGATCGCCCTGCTGGCGCTGCTGCGGTTCATCATGACCTTCAACAAGTTCGACGACGTCTACCTGCTGACCGGCGGTGCGGCCGGCACCGAGGTGGTCAGCATCCGGGTGTACGAGTTCCTCACCGCCCGTACCGACATCGGGGCCGCCGCCGCCCAGGCCGTGGTCCTGGCCGTGGTGCTGGTCGTCTTCGTCGTCGTCTACCTGCGCTTCTTCGGCAGCCGGAGGGATGAGGGATGACCACGGCCAACACCACGCGCGCGCGGCTGGACCGCGATGCGATCGAGACGCGGGTCCTGCGCGTCCTGCGCTGGCTGACGATCGCCGGCTTCCTCCTGGTCACGCTGCTGCCGTTCTACTACATGCTCACCCTCTCGGTCCGGCCGATCGAGCGGGTGCTGCTGGACCCGGGCTCGCTCTGGGTGCCGCTGGAGCAGCTGACCACGTCCACCTACGCCGAGGTGCTCAAGTCGGTGGAGTCCGGCGGGCAGGGCTTCCTCGGCTTCATCCGCAACAGCTTCATCGTGGCGGTCTCCGCCGCGCTGCTGTCGCTCGCCGTCTCGATCCCCGGGGCGTACGCGGTCTCGCGGCTGCGCTTCTTCGGGCGCCGGCAGGTGGACTTCCTGTTCCTCGCGGTCTACCTGTTCCCGTCGATCGTGATCGCGATCCCGCTGTTCGTCCTCTTCACCCGGGCCGGGCTGCGCGGGTCGCTGTTCGGCCTGGTGCTCGTCTACATCTCGCAGACCGTGCCGGTCTCGGTCTACATGCTCAAGAACTACTTCGAGACCATCCCGGTCAGCCTGGAGGAGTCCGCGGCCATCGACGGCGCCAACCGGGCAGGAATCATCCGGCGGATCAGCCTGCCGCTCGCCGCGCCGTCGATCATGGCGGTGGCCCTCTACGACTTCATGATCGCCTGGAACGAGTTCCTCTTCGCCCTGCTGTTCCTGGTGGACCGGCCCAACCGGTGGACGGTCTCGCTCGGCCTGTCCCAGCTCGCGGACGGAGTGGAGGTGCCCAAGACGGTCCTCATGGCTGGTTCAGTGATCCTTACGCTACCCATCGTTATCCTTTTCTTCGCCAGCGAGCGGCTGCTGACCGAGGGACTCACCGCCGGAGCGGAGAAGGGCTAGCCGATGCCGACCATGAGCTCCCCGACTGCGGGGCATCTCCTCCAGCTGATCCGGGAAGGGAAGGCCCGCACGCGTAAGGAGCTCGGTACTGTCACCGGCCTGGCCCGGTCCACCATCGCGCAGCGGGTGGACCAGCTGGTGAGCCTGGGCTACGTACGGGAGGCGGGGGCGGGCGCGTCGAGTGGCGGGCGCCCGCCCACCGCCCTCACCTTCGACGAGGCGTCCCGGGTGGTGCTCGTCGCCGACCTCGGGGTGACCCACGGCCGGATCGCCGTCACCGACCTCGCCCGCCGATCGCTCGCGGAGATGACCGAGGAGATGCGGATCGACCGCGGCCCCGAGGCCCTGCTCGACTTCGTCACCGGCGCGTTCCAGCGGCTGCTGGCCGAGGCCGGCCGCCGCGCCGACGAGGCGTGCGGGATCGGCATCGGCGTCCCCGGCCCGGTCGACTTCTCCACCGGCCGGGTGATCCAGCCGCCGATCATGCCCGGCTGGCACGACTTCCCGATCCGGGACTACCTGCTGGGAGCGTTCCCGGCCGTCGGTGACGTGCCGGTGCTCGTCGACAACGACGCCAACATCATGGCTCTGGGCGAGTGGGCCACACACTGGCGCAGCTCGCCGGCCCTGCTCTACGTCAAGGCGGGGACGGGCATCGGTGCGGGGATCGTCATCGGCGGGCAGGTCTACCGGGGCATCGACGGTGCGGCCGGAGAGATCGGGCACGTACGGGTGCCCGGCCTCGACACGCTCTGCGCCTGCGGCGCGGCCGGCTGCCTCGCGGTGGCCGCCAGCGGCGGCGCGCTCGCCCGCAGCCTGACCTCGGACGGCGCTCCGGTGCCGGACAGCCGCGCGGTGGCCGCACTGGTGCAGGCCGGTGACCCCGCCGCCGTCGCGGCGACCCGGGACGCCGGCCGCCGCCTGGGCGAGGTGCTCGCCACGGTCATCAGCCTGCTCAACCCCGAGGTGGTGGTGATCGGCGGCGACCTCGCCTGCACCCACCAGCACTTCATCACCGGCGTACGCAGCGCCCTCTACGAGCGCCTGCTGCCGCGCAGCACGCGCCGGCTGCACCTGGACATCGGGCGTACCGGCGAGCGGGCCGGCGTCATCGGAGCAGCCGCTCTCGTCGTAGATCACGTATTCTCGCCCGAGGCGGTGGACGCCCGCCTGGCCGAGGCGGCGGCCTGAGCTGTCCGCCACCTGGATCGACCCTCAGGGTTGCGCGCGGAGGCGAGGATGGGTCACATGTCACCACTGACGAGTTGGCTGGCGCGGCTGGGAGCCGCCGCCGCTGCAATGCTGACGGTCCTGCTGCTGCCCGCCGTGGCATGGGCGCAGGACTCCTCCACACTGGACCTCGCGGGTGAGGTGGCCCGCCGCCGCCCGCGCGGCGGCATCGGCTTCGCCGGACTGCTGGGGGCGCTGTGCTGCCTGGTGGTTGTCGCCGCGATCGTGCTCGCCGTGGTCATGGTGGCCCGGCGCCGCCGGTCGCGCTGACGGCCGCAGGGGTTGGCCGGTAGCGCTGTCACCCGCCTGACGCGCCCAGTCGCAAGATCAATGAGGTACGGACATCGCCGGTCACCACCCGAGGCCGCTCCCCCGGTCCCGGCAGCTCAGCCCCCCACCCGACACGCCCGGTTCGTCCAGTTCCACCTCGGCCGGTCTTCTCAAGATCACGGACGCGGCAGGAATTGTGCAGTAGGACTGCACAAACGATGTCTGCAATCGCGATCTTGACCGTAGTATGATCTTGACGGCGGAAAATAGGTCCGAAATGTACCTATGCCAACGTCCGTGGTGGGAGGGGTAGCCCCCGGCAGGTCAGGTCGGGCATACGCACCTAGCCTGCGCGGGGTCAGCCGGCGGCCCGGCTTTACTCCCGGGGCGGCGCCGGCACCCAGGCTACGGCGGATCGGCGCAAAGCGGTTGCGACCAGCCAGCCGACGCAGGCGACCAGCGCCACCCGTTCCAGCAGGCCAGTCACCAGCCCCCGCCCAACCAGCAGAATGGACAGCCCGGCAGCCGCCAGCAGCGGCACGGCGACGGCGGCACCGACCGCGCTGATGCGGCGAGCGAGCGGGTCGTCGGCGCCTACCGCCAGCGCCAGCATGACCAGGGCGGTCAGCGCCAGCCCGACGACGCTGGCACCGGCGTGCACCAGGTCGGTCGGCGTCGGGGTCTCGTGCGGCGGGAGCGGGCAGCCAGGGCTGCACGGCGCCGCGGCCGAGACCAGGGAGAAGATGGCCGCGAACCCGGCCGCCTCGCTACCCAGGCGGGTGCCGACGGCGAGACCGCGCCAGCGGCTCGGCGTGAAGCCAGGCCGGGGGCTCAATGCGAAGGCGAGCAGCGCCAGGGCGACCGCGATGGCGAGCACGCTGGCCCGGTAGAGGCCGGCGTAGCCGGCCCCAGGCACCCCCGCCTCGCTCACGTACGCCGCCGGGCCGGTCGAGCCGGTCGCTACGGCCAGGCCCACTCCGCTGAACAGCGCCGCCACCGCAGCGCCGGCCGCGCTCACCCGCCGTCCCCGGTCTACGCCACCGGCCGTCGACGGCGCCTCGGCGGGCGTTACCGCTTGCACTCTTCAGGCTTAAGGCCCGTGCTCGACCTGTGCGGTCGCGGCGTCGGGCAGACCCGGGTCGGGCGCGACGTGTCGGGTGAGGTCGGCGACGCGGTAGGCGTCGAAGTGCCCGACGACTGTGAAGGCGAGGGTACGGGCGGCGGCGCGCTGGTGGCGGGCGGGGCCGGACCTCCCGTCGGGCCGGGCGGCGACGGTGATGGGCTGGCTGACGGCACGTCCCCGGGGGTCGGCTCGGTCACCGGGATGCTCGGGTCGTCCACGGACTGCCCGGGCGCCGCCGTCCCGGTCAGGACGCGGCAGCGTACGCCGTTCAGGGTGAACGACCTCGGCAGACCGCTCGCGGCCCGGGCGCCGGTCAGGCGCACCGTGGCCTGCTCGCTCGGCGGCAGGCTGCCCCGGGCGCGCAGGGTCACCGTGGTGCCGGGCTGGACCAGCTCGGCACCGTCGACAGCGACGTAGTGCTCCGAGCCGGGCAGGGTGAACACCATGGTCCAGTCGGTGAACGTCTCCTGCCCGGTGTTCTCGACCGTCAGCCGGGCAGTCTCGCCTCCGCCCACGTAACGCACCTGGCAGGCCCGCCCATCGGCGGTAGCCCCTCCGCCGGCGCCGGCGCCCGGGCCGTCGGCGAGTGCGCCGCTGTCAGGGCTGGACCGGTTGGCGCAGGTGGTGGCGAACCCGGCCACGGCGAGCACGGTGAGCCCGGCCATGGCAAGGCGCACCCAGCGGGGTCGGGGAGGCACGGCGGTACGGCCGGCCGGCACGGCCTGGCGGACCCCCTGGGTGCGCTCGGCCACGATGGACGGCAGCACCACCCGCGCCCCGGCCGCGGCGGCCAGCGCCTGCGCCATCTCGCGGCTGCTCGGTCGTTCGGCGGGGCGCTTGGCCAGGCACCGGTCGACGAGCTCGGGGATGGCCTCGGGCAGTCCCTCGATCGCGGGCAGCGGGCGCGGGGCGACGTAGCAGTGGTTGGACATCATCTGCGACACGCCCCCGGCGCGCCACGGCAGCTCACCGGTGAGGCAGCGGTAGAGCAGCAGGCCGATCGCGTACACGTCGGCGGCCGGTCCGACCCGGCCGCCGAGTAGCCGCTCCGGCGCCACGTACGCCATCGTGCCCAGCAGCTGCCCGTCGTCCCGGCTGCCCGCCGCCGCGGCGATGCCGAAGTCGACGACCTTGACGCCGGTCGAGGTCAGCATGGCGTTGGCCGGCTTGACGTCCTGGTGCACCACGCCGCGCTCGTGTGCCGCGGCCAGCCCGGCCGCGATGTCGGCGCAGATGCTCAGCGCCGTGCGCCAGTCCATCGGACCCGACTTCAGCAGCTGCGCGAGCGACTCCCCGTCGAGCAGCTCCATGACGATGTACGGCACCGGCCGGCCGGCCCGGTCCGGTGACTCGCCGAAGTCGTACACGTTGGTGATGTTGGGGTGGGCCAGCCGCGCGACGGCCTGGGCCTCGGCGTGGATCCGCTCCCGGGACGCGGCATCGCCGGCGAACTCGGCCGCCAGCACCTTGACCGCCACCTCGCGCTCGAGCACCTCGTCGTGGGCCCGCCACACAACGGACATCCCGCCCACGCCGAGCTGGCTCTCCAGCCGGTAACGCCCCCCTAGCCGCTGCACCCCTGCCCCGTCACTCCGTGTTGGCCCAGTTCACACTCGGCGAACGTACCTCCGCCGACCGGGTAACGCGAGGGGAGCAACGGGTTAAGTTACCGCGTGCGGCCGGATGATCTGTCGGATTGCCGCGCCGTCGGCGAGCCGGTCCATCGCCTGGTTGATCCCGTCGAGCTGGAGGTCCCCGCTGACCAGCCGCTCCACCGGCAGCCGGCCGGCACGCCACAAGGCCACCAGCTCGGGCACGTCCCGAGCCGGGTCGGCCGAGCCCAGGTACGAGCCGACCAGCGTGCGCGCCTCCGCGACCAGGGACAGGGCGGGCAGCCGCAGCTCGGCCGATGGGTGTGGCAGCCCGACCGCCACCGTGGCGCCGCCCCGGGCGGTGCGCGCGTAGGCCTGCGCCAGGACCGCCGGGGATCCCACCGCCTCCACCGCGTACCGCACGCCGGACGCGACCTCCTGCGGCCAGGGCTCGTCGGGCGCCAGGGCGTGGGTCGCGCCGAGCTCGCGGGCCAGCTCCCGCTTTGCCGCCACCGGGTCCACGGCGACCAGGGGGTACGCGCCCGCGACTGCGGCACCCATGAGCGCGGCGAGCCCGACCCCGCCCAGCCCGAACACGGCCACCGGGTCGCCCGGACCGACCCGGACCGTGTTGCGCACCGCTCCCACCCCGGTGAGCAGCGCGCACCCGAACAGTGCCGCGACGTCCCACGGCACGTCGTCCGCGACCACCACCGCCGAGGCGCGGTCCACGACCGCGTACTCGCTGAACGCGGAGACCCCGAGGTGGTGGTGCACCTGCGCGCCGCCGCGGCGGCGCAGCCGGTGGCCGCCGCGGAGCAGGGTGCCGGCGGTGTTCGCCGCCGCGGCGGCGGAGCAGAGTGCGGGCGTCCCGCCGGTGCAGTGGGCGCAGCCGCGGCACGCGGGCACGAAGACGAGCACCACGTGGTCCCCGGGGCGCACGCCGGTGACGCCGGCCCCGACCTCGACCACCTCGCCAGCGGCCTCGTGGCCCAGCGCCATCGGCACCGGCCGGACCCGGTTGCCGTCGACCACGGACAGGTCGGAGTGGCAGACCCCGGCCGCTTCGACGCGTACCAGCAGCTCACCCTCTTGCGGACCGGCCAGGTCCAGCTCGGTCACTGTGATCGGGCGGGAGCGGGCGTAGGGCCGGTCCGCCCCGATCACCTCCAGCACGGCGGCGCGGGTCCTCACGCCCCCGATAATGTCACCGGCATGGGGGCGCAGGACCCGGTGCCACGGCGGGACGACTTCCCGGTGCTGCGGCACCTGACCACCCGGTGGGCCGACAACGACGTGTACGGGCACGTGAACAACGTCGTCTACTACGCGTACTTCGACACCGCGGTGAACGGCTGGCTGATGGATGCGGTCGGCACCGACATCCGGCTGCTGCCCGCGATCGGCGTGGTGGCGGAGTCGGGCTGCCGCTTCCTCGCCCCGCTCAGCTTTCCCGACCCGGTCACCGCTGGCCTGCGCCTGCGCCGGCTGGGCAGCTCCAGCGTGACGTACCAGATCGGGCTGTTCCGCGGCGACGACACCGAGCCCGCCGGAGTAGGGCATTTCGTGCATGTCTACGTGGACAGCGGGACCCGCCGGCCGGTCCCGGTGCCGCCCGCGATCCGGGCGGCGCTCGCGTCGTTACAGGTGGGCGCGGCCTGAACGCCGGTGCCGAGCGGTCCCGGCGGCCAGCCGCGCACCGCCCCGGCTGGCCAGCCGCCGAGCAAATGTGCTGGCCAGACGCCGGGCCCGGTACTGGTCAGGCGCGGCGCCATCTGCTGTCGATGCGGCGGCCGTGCTCGTCGAAGAAGTGCAGCGCATCCATGCGTACGGCGATGGCCAGGGCACTTCCCGCCCCGCAGCCGGGCTGAGCGCCGAGCCGCACGGCCAGCTCGGCCGGCCCCCTGCGGTGCCGGCCGGGGTCGCCGCGCAGGCTCGGGGCGCAGCCGCCACCCGGTGCCGGCGGGCGGCCACCGGGACCGCGGCCGGCCGGGTCGCTCGCGGCGGCGGACGGCGCACCACAGCCGGCCGTCCCTACCCCGCCGCCGGGGCGCGTGCTGCCCGCCGGTCCCGGACCCGGGGCTGGCCTGGCCCGGCCGGCCGCGGCATGGACCCGGCCGGCGAACCGCTGGGCTGCCTGGTTGATCCGGCGCAGCCGGGAGCGGTCGGGTACGGCGTGCGGCTCAGGCCCGCCCCCGAGACCGTCCACCGCGATGCCGATCCCGCCGATCTCCATCAGCGCAAGGGACTCGTGCCCATGCCGTTCCAGGCGATGGACGTGGCCGCGCAGCACATTGCCGGCCGTGTCCGGGCCGACCGGTGCCAGCGCCTCGGCCCGGACGCCGACCACCACCCGCTCGCCGTGGTGATGCGCGACCGCCCGCGAGCGGGTGTCGTCCCATGGCAGGTGCAGCCGCTGCCCCCCGAGGTGCAGGGCGATGTGCCGGCCGGCCTGCGCGTCGACGTACGCCTCCAGCAGGTTCATCCGGCGACCGCCGAGGAACGCGGCGGCGTAGAGCGTTGCTGGGCGGTTGTAGACCTGCGTCGGCGTACCCACGTCCTCCAGCACTCCCCGGCGCAGGATGGCCACGCGGTCGGCCATGGTCAGCGCCTCGGCCTGGTCGTCGGTCACGTAGATGGTGGTCACGCCCAGCTCGCGGACGAGGGCCGCCAGCTGCGCCCGCAGCTGTGGGCGCAGCCCGCGCTCACACGCCGAAAGCGGCTCGTCCAGCAGGAAGAGCCCGGGACAGCGCGCCGTCGGGCGGCCCGCGACCGGCCGCTGCCGCGGCCCGGCCGAGATCGGGCACGGACCGCCGGAGAGCTGGTCCGGCCGGCGGCCGGGGAGGTCACCGATGCCGAGCGCCGCAGCCACGGCCGCCGCGCTGGCCCGGTCCGGTCCCTGCGCGGGCGGGCCGGCAGCGCGCCACCGCTGGGACGCGGCGTTGTCGGTGCTGTCCGGCGGCCGGAGCGCGCAGTCCTGGAAGCGGGTGGTGATGCGCTGCTCCCGCGCCGGCACCTCGTTGGCCGGCACGCCGTTGAGCATGATCGCGCCGCTGCTCGGGTCCTCGATGCCGGCGACCATCCGCAGCACGGTCGACTTGCCGCACCCGTACTGACCGAGCAGCACCATCAGCTCGCCAGCCGCCACGTCGAGACTGAGGTTGTCGACGGCGACGGTGCCGTCAGAGAAGATCTTCGTGACGTCCCTGAGCGCAACGGTGCCCACGGTCACCTCCCGGATGGTGCCGCCTCAGGGTCGTCACTGTGACGAGAAACACGATCTTCCGCCTATCGGCTGAACGTGCCATCTTCGATGCCGCACTCGACGCCCTGCGCCCGACGCCGACCGACAGCGGCCGGCGGCTCGCGGCCGGCGCTCGCGTCCGGGCGTCAGGCATGCGGTGGCACACGACATGTGGTGGCGGCCGGGTCCACCGAACCCGGCCGCCACACTTGAGGAGGAGCGAGCTACGGAGCCGCGTACGTAATCTTGATGGTCGTGTAACCGAGTGCGCGCAGCATCTGGTCAAGCATCTTCGTGGTGTTCTCCTGGGCCCGCTCGACCAGGCCGCTGCCCTTCGCCGCCTCACCGATCTTCGTCTCGGCGGCGACGTAGAGCTGCCGCTGCTTGTTCGGGTCGCCGCCGAACAGGTCACCGATGCGGTTGACCAGGCCGCGCTGGGTGGCGAAGACATAGCTGCGCTCGTTGTTGATGTTCGGCTTCTCCAGCTGGGCGGCCGGCAGGCGCACCTCGACCGTCTTCGCCTCCTGGTCGACCTTGAGCCCGTCCTCGGTGACCCGGGCGAAGTCCACGTACGCGTCGACGGAGCCGGCCGCCACGAACAGCGTGCGCTCGTTGTAGATGAAGTCCGGGATGAGGTTGCGGTTGCTCTGCACGTCGATGACGACCTCGAAGTTGCCGCTGGCCGCGGTGAACCGGCTCAGGTCCTGGATCGACTTGAGCAGCACCGGCTGGCTGCGGTCGGTCTGCTTCTCGGCGAACGGGTTGTTGAAGTCCGGCCAGAGGCCGACCGAGCGCACCCCGAACAGCACCGCGCCGACCAGGGCGATGACCGCGGCCAGCCACAGCAGGCCGCGCCAGCCGCCACCGCGCCGCGGCTCGGCCAGCTCCATCCGGGTGGAGTCGCGGAACCGCCCGGTGTCCATCGGCGCTCCGATGTCATCGGCCTCGCCGGGCCAGTCGGCGCCGCGGTCGTGCGGGTCGCGGTCGTGCGGCGGGGCCGAACCCCGTGCGTACGCCGGGTACTCGGCGGTGGGCGCGGTGTCCTTGGAGGTGCGCTTGGGCTCGTTCGCGTCGGGCCGGGTCATCGTGTCCTCACCGTTTGTGAGAAGGGACGTGCTCCCCCCACGTTACGGCTACCCAGCGACAGTGATCCCCACACCTGTACGACCGGCAACGATCAGGAGAAAGCGGATATACCAGTCAGCTTCTGGCCGATCACCAGCTGGTGGATCTCGGATGTGCCCTCGTACGTCAGCACGCTCTCCAGGTTGTTGGCGTGCCGCAGCACTGGATACTCGCCGCTGATCCCGTTGGCCCCGAGGATGGTGCGGCAGGTGCGCGCGATGGCCAGCGCCTCCCGTACGTTGTTGAGCTTGCCGACGCTGACCTGCGCCGGCCGCAGCGCGCCGCGGTCGGCGAGCCGGCCCAGGTGCAGCGCGAGCAGGTAGCCCTTCTGCAGCTCCACCACTGCGTCGGCGAGCTTGGCCTGGGTCAGCTGGAAGCCCGCGATCGGCCGGCCGAACTGCTCCCGGGAGCCGGCGTAGGACAGCGCGGTCTGCAGGCAGTCGCGGGCCGCGCCGAGAGAGCCCCAGACGATGCCGTACCGCGCCTCGGTCAGGCAGGACAGCGGCGCCTTGAGCCCGGTCGCCTCCGGCAGCCGGGCCGAGTCGGGCAGGCGTACGTCGTCGAGCACGAGCTCACCGGTCGAGGAGGCCCGCAGCGAGAGCTTGCGCCGGATCTCGTTCGCGGCCACCCCGGGGGTGTCCATGGGTACGACGAACCCGCGTATCCCGTCGTCGGTGCCGGCCCAGACCACGGCGACGTCGGCCACTGGCGCGTTCGTGATCCACATCTTGCCGCCGCGCAGCAGCCAGCCGTCCCCGTCGCGCACCGCGCGGGTGCGCATGGCGGCCGGGTCGGAGCCGTGGTCCGGCTCGGTCAGCCCGAAGCAGCCGATCAGCTCGCCGCTGGCCATCCGCGGCAGCCACTGCTCCTTCTGCTCGTTCGAGCCGAAACGCCAGATCGCGTACATCGCGAGCGAGCCCTGCACGGACACGAGCGAGCGCACCCCGGAGTCGGCCGCCTCCAGCTCCAGGCAGGCCAGGCCGTAGGCGACCGCGGACGCGCCGGCGCAGCCGTACCCGGTCAGGTGCATGCCGAGCAGGCCGAGCTTGCCGAAGCCGGCCGCCAGCTCGCGGACCGGGACCTCGCCCTGCTCGTACCAGTCGGCGACGTGCGGGCGGACCTTCTCGTCCACGACCTGGCGCACGACGGCGCGGATGGCCCGCTCCTCGTCGGAGAGCAGCCCGTCGGTGTCGAGGAGATCCAGTGTGTTGGTCACGCCGCAACTGTAGGCAGCGCGAGGACCCGAGCGTGTATCTGGGTGCGCTGCTGCAGCGCCGCGCGCAGCGCCCGGTGCAGGCCGTCCTCGAGGTAGAGACCGCCGTTCCACTGGACCACGTGCGGGAAGAGGTCGCCGTAGAAGGTGGAGTCCTCGGCGAGGAGCAGGTCCAGCGCCAGCTCCCGCTTTGTCGTGATCAGCTGGTCCAGCCGGACCGGCCGCGGCGGGATCTGCGACCACTGCTTCATGGTCAGGCCGTGCTCCGGGTAGGGACGCCCGTCCCGGACCGCTTTGAAGATCACGGCGAGCGTCCCCTCCCTACTCCGTTGCGAGCACGCCGCCTGCCAGACTAGCGATCGAGTACGACACCCGGGCATTGTTCCGGGTATGTCGGCTTTCCGGCAGCTGGGCGACGGGTAGCTGGCCGACGGTAGCCGGCCGACGGCGGTCAGCCAGCCGGCGGCTGGTCCTGCGATCCGCCCCACCGGCCGCGGTGCGCGACAGCGGCGACCGGCCGGCGGCCCCGGCGCAGGGACGGCGAACGCCGGTCCGGCGCGGGGTAGCCCACGGTCAACGCGCCGATCGGGGTGAGCTCGGCCGGCACCCCGAACGCGGACCGGTAGGAGCCGGTGTGCTCGGGCGGGATGCCGAAGAAGCACGCGCCGAGCCCCTCGTCCACCACGGTGAGCAGCATCAGCAGCGCGGCGAACCCGGCATCGATGTGCCAGTACGGCACCGGCCAGCGCGCCTCGTCGCGGTCGGTCCAGCCCTTGTCCGGCTGGGCGTAGCGGTCCAGGTACTCCTCCCGGTTGGAGTGCACCACCACGATCAGCGGGGCCCGCCGCATCCCGCGCAGCCAGCCGTTCTCACCGGCCCCGTTCCCACCGGCCCCGTTCTCATCGGCCCCGTTCTCATCGGCCACGGGCGGTGATGTGGCGCGCCAGAACAGCTCCCGGTCGGCCGGCGCCTCGACCACGAGGAAGCCCCAGCCCTGGGAGAACCCCGCCGACGGGGCCCGAACCGCGTGGTCCAGCAGCCGGTCGACCACCTCGGCCGGCACCGGCCGGTCCGGGTCGTAGTTGCGCACCATCCGGCGCTTGCGTACGACGTCACGAAACTCCATCGCGGTGCCCCACCTTCCGGGTCGGCCGGATGCCCCAGCTGCCGTGCCACGTGTCGCCGGGGCCGAGCACCACCACGTCGCGCCCGGACCGCAGCGCGTCCGGCGGGCAGGTCATCGGCTCGATCGCGACCGACCGGCGGCGGCGCGCGCCGGGCAGCGTATCCGCGGTGAAGACCTGCCACCAGCGAAACGCCGAGTCGGCCCAGACCTCGACCGCCCGGCCGCCGTCCGCGGTGCTCAACCGGACCGCGCAGCGCCCGTCGGGACCCCGTTCCACCTCCCCGAACGCGTCGTCGAGCACGGTCGCCCCGAGCCGGCGCGGCTGGGTGAAGTCATACTCAGTGCCCGCCACCTTGGCCGCGCCGATCGGCAGCAGGCGCGCGTCGGAGAGCAGCCGGCTGCGCGCCGGCAGGTGCAGCACGAGGTCGTCCACGCCGGCTCCGGCCACCCGCAGGTACGGATGCGCGCCGAGCCCGAACGGCGCGGGGTCCGCGCCGAGGTTGGTGACCGAGTGCGCGGCGACCAGCCCGTGCTCACCGACGGTCCAGACGGTGCGCAGCAGCAGCGGCCAGGGGTAGCCGGGCTGGGCCGGCAGGTCGCACTCCACCGTGGCCGACGACGCGGTCGACTCCACACAGGTCCACCGCACCCAGGCGACCAGGCCGTGGGCGGCGTTGTGTCGAGCGGGCTCGGTGAGCGCGAGCTGGTACGTCGCTCCGGCGAACGTGTACCGGCCGTCGCGGACCCGGTTCGGCCACGGGGCCAGCACCTGCCCGGCGCTGGCCGGGCAGAGCTCCTCCGGGCCGTACCCGTCCAGGATGGACTCGCCAGCCACCCGGTACTCCCGCAGCCCGCCACCCACCTCGACCACGACAGCCTCCTGGCCCGCGGCCTGGATGCGCCACTGGGCACCCGACGGGGAGCGGTTGGTCTGGCGCATGGTGTCCATCCGGCGACAATATCGAGTCATCCGGAATCCGCTACCGGCCCGCCACCGCGCGTCGCCGGGGCCGGCTGGCGGGTGGCCGGGCCGGGCCCACCGGAGTAGCGCACCAGCGCCGGGAACGCCAGCCCGAGCACGACCGCCACCACCGCGGCGGCCAGGCCGCCGCCGGCCCACGAGACGGTCACACCCGTGGTCGCCGCCATGGTGCCGGCCCGCAGGTCGCCCAGGCGCGGGCCACCGGCGACCACCGTGGTGAACACCCCCTGCAACCGCCCCTGGAGAGCGTCCGGAGCGTAGCTCTGCAGGATCGTGTGCCGGTAGACCGCGCTCACCAGGTCCGCCGCGCCGCCGAGCGCGAGCAGCGCCACGGCGAGCCACAGCGCCGGGGCGACGCCCGCGGCCGCCACCGCCAGACCCCAGCCGACCACGGCCGCCACCAGCGCGAGCCCCTGCCGGCGGACCCGGCCGACCCAGCCGGAGGTCACCCCGGCCAGCAACGCCCCGAGCGCGATCGCGCTGTAAAGCCAGCCGATCGCGGCGTCCCCACCGAACCGCTCGGCCGCGACCTGCGGAAACAAGGCACGGGGCATGGCCAGCACCATCGCCGCGATGTCGATGACGAAGGAGAGCAGCAGCACCGGTGCCGCGGCGATGTAGCGCAGGCCGTCCCGCACGTCCCGCCAGCCGGCCCGGCTCGGCCCGTTCGCCGGTGGCAGCGGGGGAAGCCGCAGCGCCGCCCACAGCGCGACCGTGAAGGCCGCCGCATCCACGGCGTACGCCGCCGCGATGTCGGCCTGCGCGATCAGGATCCCGGCAGCGAGCGGCCCAGCGGCCATCGTCCCGCTGGACATCGTGAAGTTGAGCGTGTTCGCCGCGGCGAGCTCGACCCGCTCCACCAGCCTGGGCACGATGGCCTGCCGGGTCGGCGAGCTCACCGCGAACGCGCTCGCCTGCACGGCGACCAGCGCCAGCAGCAGCTGCGGGCGGCCCGCGTCGAAGACCGCCTGGGCCAGCAGGCCCAGGGTCGCGGCCCAGGTCACCAGGGAGGAGACCAGCAGCAGGCGGCGACGGTCCATCGCGTCGGCGACCGCACCGCCCCACAGGCCGAAGACCAGCAACGGTACGAGCGCGGCGAGCCCCAGCAGGCCCACCCAGAAGGAGGACCTGGTCAGCTCGTACATCTGCACCGGCACCGCCACCGCGGTGAACTGGTAGCCGAAGTGCGACACCGCGTTGCCGAGGAAGAGCCGCCGGTAGGCCAGGTGCCGCAACGGCCGTACGTCGATCATGTGCCGGCGCCAGCCGGACTGCCCGGGCTTTGTCGCGGGCAGTCCGGGCTTTGTCGCGGGCGGCGCGGCGGCCTCCGCCACCGGCTCGGCCACGGGCTCCGTCACGGAGCGAGCCGCTCGACGACCCACCTGCCTTCTGGCCCGGCGGCGCCCGCCGCCCCCGCCGGCTCGGTCCGCCCCGCCGGCTCGGTCCGCCCCGCCCCCGCCGGCTCGGTCCGGCGGAACCGCAGCCGGTCGTGCAGCCGGCTGGCCCGGCCCTGCCAGAACTCGACGCTGTCCGGCACCACCCGGAACCCGCCCCACCCGGACGGCGGAGGCACCGGGCCGGGGAACCGCCGGTCAGCCCGCGCCCACCCGTCCTCGATCACCGACCGGTCGGGGATGACCTGCGACTGGGCGCTCGCCCAGGCGCCCAGCTGGGCACCGCGCGGGCGGGTGGCGAAGTAGGCCTCGGTCTCCGCGCGGGACACCGGCCACACCCGGCCGCAGACCACCACCTGCCGGTGCATGGGGAACCACGGGAAGACCAGGCTGGCGTACGGGTTGCCGGCCAGCTCAGTGCCCTTGCGGGAGCCGGCGTTGGTGTAGAAGACCAGCCCGCGAGCGTCGTACCCCTTCATCAGGACGGTACGGGCCGACGGGCGACCGGCGGTGTCAGCCGTTGCCAGCACCATCGCGTTGGGCTCCGGCAGGCCGGCCGCGACCGCGTCGGCGAGCCAGCGGCGGAACTGGGTCACCCAGTCCGCCGCCAGGTCAGCCTCGTAAAGTGGCTGGTCGCTGTACTCCAGCCGGAGCGTGCCGGGCTCAGGTGTACGGGGCGTCACGCCGACCATCCTTCCTCGCTTCCTTGCGCCGCACCGCGTGCGTGAAGATGTCAGGCGTAACACATCGTGGCTACACCGGGTCGCCGAGCTAGTTACCCGCCAGGCAAGATGGTCGGCGACTCGCACGCGCCGACGAACGTCATCGATGACGTAGCAGAGCCAGGAGACCAGATGTCCGAGTACCGCGCGGGCCTGGAGGGCGTGGTCGCCTTCGAGACCTCGATAGCCGAACCCGACCGTCAAGGCGGCGCGCTGCGCTACCGGGGTGTGGACATCGAGGACCTGATCGGCCGGATCTCCTTCGGCAACGTCTGGGCGCTGCTGGTGGACGGCAAGTTCGGGCCCGGGCTGCCGCCGGCCGAGCCGTTCCCGGTGCCGGTGCACTCCGGTGACATCCGGGTGGACGTGCAGTCCGCGGTGGCCATGCTGGCGCCGTACTGGGGTTTGGGCCAGCTGCTGGACATCCCCGACGAGCAGGCCCGCGAGGACCTGGCCCGGGTCTCGGTCACCGCACTGTCCTTCGTGGCCCAGTCGGCCCGGGGGCTGGGCCTGCCCGCGGTGCCCCAGAAGGAGATCGACAAGGCGCACACGATCGTCGAGCGGTTCATGAAGCGCTGGCGCGGCGAGCCGGACCCCCGCCACGTCAAGGCGGTCGACTCGTACTTCATCTCCGCCGCGGAGCACGGCCTGAACGCGTCCACGTTCACGGTCCGCGTGGTCGCCTCCACCGGGGCGGACGCCGCCGCCTGCATCTCCTCCGGCATCGGGGCCCTGTCCGGCCCTTTGCACGGCGGAGCCCCGTCCCGGGTGCTGCACATGATCGAGGGAGTGGAGAAGACCGGCGACGCCGAGGCGTACGTCAAGGGCGTGCTCGACCGCGGCGAGCGACTGATGGGCTTCGGGCACCGGGTCTACCGGGCCGAGGACCCGCGGGCCCGGGTGCTGCGGCGCACCGCGAAGGACCTGGGCGCGCCGCGGTTCGAGGTGGCCGAGGCGCTGGAGAAGGCGGCCCTGGCCGAGCTGCACGCCCGCAAGCCGGACCGGGTGCTCGCCACCAACGTGGAGTTCTGGTCGGCCGTGGTGCTCGACTTCGCCGAGGTGCCGGCGCACATGTTCACCTCGATGTTCACCTGTGCCCGGGTGGCCGGCTGGAGCGCGCACATCATGGAGCAGAAGCAGCTGGGCCGGCTGGTGCGCCCGTCCGCCCTGTACGTCGGCCCGGGCCCACGCCGGCCCGAGGCCGTCGACGGCTGGCACGACATCCCGCACCCGAGGCTGCCGTGACACCGGCCCGGGTCCCTGCCGGGATGATCCAGATCCCGGCCGGCACCAAGCCGGCGGACGGCCGCTTCGGCTGCGGCCCCAGCAAGGTACGGCCGGAGGCGGTCGCCGCGCTGTGCGCGGTCGCGCCGTCGTACCTGGGCACCTCGCACCGCCAGGGCACGGTCCGCGACCAGGTGGCCCGGTTGCGGCGAGGCCTGGCCCAGCTCCTCGGCGCGCCGGACGGGTACGAGGTGGTGCTGGGCAACGGCGGCTCCACCGCGTTCTGGGAGGTCGCCACGTTCTGCCTGGTCCGCGAGCGGGCCTGCCTGGCGTCGTTCGGGGAGTTCGGCGCGAAGCTCGTGGCGGCGGTGCGGGCGGCCCCGTTCCTGGCCCAGCCCGCGGTGGTCACCGCGCCGGCCGGGGCCGCGGCCGAGCTGACCGCCACGCCGGGCGCCGATGCGTACGCGACGCCGCATAACGAGACCTCCACCGGGGTCGCGGTGCCGGTGCGGCGGGTGGCCGGGGCCGACCCGGACGCCCTGATGCTGCACGACGCCACCTCCGCGGCCGGCGGGCTCAACGTCGACCTGCGCGAGTCCGACTGCTACTACTTCGCCCCGCAGAAGGGCCTGGCCTCCGAAGGCGGGCTGTGGCTCGCGCTGCTGTCGCCGGCCGCGGTCGAGCGCGCGTACGCGGTCCGCGCCTCGCACCGCTACATCCCGGCCTTCCTGGACCTGGTCGCGGCCATCGAGAACGCCCGGCTCGACCAGACGTACAACACCCCGGCGCTGACCACGATCTTCCTCGCCGCGCAGCAGGTGGACTGGCTGCTGGACCAGGGCGGGCTGGCGTGGGCGACCAAGCGCACCGCCGAGAACGCCGCCATCGTGTACGGCTGGGCCGAGCGCTCCCCGGTCGCGGCACCCTTCGTGGCGGACCCGGCACTGCGCTCCAACGTGGTGGCCACCATCGACCTCGCCGACTCCGTGGACGCGGCGGCGGTCAGCGCGGTGCTGCGCGCCAACGGCATCGTCGACACCGAGCCGTACCGCAAGCTCGGGCGTAACCAGCTGCGGCTCGGGCTGTTCCCGGCGGTGGAGCCGGCCGATGTCCAAGCTCTCGTGGCCTGCATCGACTACGTGGTGGAGCGGCTCTGACACCACCTCTGCCGGCGTGGCCTCCCCCCATACCGGTGCGGCAGCGGCTACGGTGGCCCGAAGGCACTTGCGGTGGGGTGTCCGTGCCCGTGTGACGCGGGCAGCTGCACGGGACGGAGGCAGGCATGCGACCGGTGCGGTTCGTCGCCCTCTCCGAAGACGGCCACGCGATGGTGCTGGCCGACGAGGTCGGGCGCCTGCTCGCCCTGCCCATCGACGACCGCGTGAGCACGGTGCTGCACCCCGACGGTTCCACCAGCCCCGGCGCACTCACCGTGGCCAGCTCCGACGAGCCGCACCCGGCGCTGTCCCCCCGCGACATCCAGGCCAAGATCCGCGCCGGGGAGTCGGCCGACGACGTGGCCCGCATCGCCGGCGTGCCGGTGGACCGGGTGCTGCGCTACGCCGGGCCGGTCCTTCAGGAGCGGGCGATGCTCGCGCAGCACGCCCGGCGCACCCGGCTGAAGAACTCAGAGAAGGGCGCCTCGCTGGCGCAGGTGGTGGATGCCCGGCTGGCCCAGCACGGCATCGACACCGAGAAGATCTCCTGGGACGCCTCACGCCGGGACGACGGCACCTGGCGCATCGTCGCCACCTGGCCATCCGGCAAGGCCACCGCCCAGGCGATCTGGGAGCTGGACAAGACCCGGCAGCTGGTGACGCCGCAGGACGACATGGCGCACTACCTGTGCGCGGAGCGCCCGACCCAGATCCTGGCCCAGGACCCGCCGCCGCGGGCCAGTCGCGGCGAGCCCACCCGCGGCGGCCACGGCCTGCCCACGCCGGCCGCGGACACGCCCCGGCGCGAGCCGCGCCCCACCCGGGACCCGATCCGCGCCGGCCGGGACGCGCTGCTCGCCTCGCTGGACCGCCCGCTCAGCGGCGGTTCCGGGCGAGGGCTCGACAGCGCCGCGGCGGAGACCCCGCGGCAGCGGCCGGGAGCTGGTGGCGCAGCCGCGCGGCTGGGCGGCCCTGGCTCGGCGTTCGACGACGACCACGACGGGCCGAAGGAGGTCCCGGCTGTGCCTTCCCTGGCGGTGCTGCGCCCGCGCCGGGCAAGCGGCGGCGGTGCGGCTCCGGGCGGTGCGGCGGCCACGGCAGCCACGTCCGGTGCCGCCGAGACCGGGGCGCCGGCCGCGGAGAAGCCGCGCAAGCGCCTGCCGAGCTGGGACGACGTGCTGTTCGGCAGCGGTCCGGCCGCCCGCGAGAGTTCCTGACGCAGGAGTCCACCCCGCCGGTTTCTCATGATCACGGCTGGGTCGGCGAGCGAACTAGGGTAGGCGCATGGAGTACACCAACCTCGGCCGTACCGGCCTGTCCGTGAGCCGCCTCTGCCTGGGCACGATGAACTTCGGGCCGCAGACCGACGAGCCGGACAGCTACACGGTCATGGACCGGGCGCTTGACCATGGCATCAACTTCTTCGACACCGCCAACGTCTACGGCTGGAAGCTGGGCGAGGGCGTCACCGAGCAGATCATCGGCCGCTGGTTCGCCCAGGGCGGCGGCCGTCGCGACAAGGTGGTGCTGGCCACCAAGGTCTACGGCCGGATGAGCGAGTGGCCCAACGACAATGGTCTCTCCGCCCGGCACATCGTGCGAGCCTGCGAGGACTCCCTGCGCCGGCTGCAGACCGACGTGATCGACCTCTACCAGATGCACCACGTGGACCGCGCCACGCCCTGGGACGAGATCTGGCAGGCCATGTCCATGCTGGTCAACGCCGGCAAGGTGCGCTACGTCGGCTCGTCCAACTTCGCCGGCTGGCACCTGGTCGCCGCGCAGGAGTTGGCGGCCCGGCGGCACCTACTCGGGCTCGTCTCCGAACAGTGCATCTACAACCTGCTCACCCGGCACGTCGAGCTGGAGGTGGTGCCGGCCGCGGTCGAGTACGGCATCGGCATCATCCCGTGGTCGCCGCTGCACGGCGGGCTGCTCTCCGGCGCCCTGCGCAAGCTTCGTGAAGGCAGCGCCAGCCGGTCGGCGGAAGGGCGGGCGTCCGACGCGATCGAGGAGCACCGCACCACCATCGAGGCGTACGAGAAGCTCTGCGCCGACCTCGGCGAGGACCCGGCCAACGTGGCACTCGGCTGGCTGCTGTCCCGCCCCGGTGTCACCGCGCCGATCATCGGCCCGCGCACCGTCGAGCAGCTCGACGCGTCACTGGGCGCGCTGGACGTGTCGTTCGACGAGGCGACGCTGGCCAAGCTCGACGAGCTGTTCCCGCCGGTGGGCAGCGGCGGCCCGGGCCCGGAGGCGTGGGCCTGGTAGGCGCCCCACCAACGGCGGTGGCGGCTAGCGCTCGCCGGCTGTCCGCGGATCAAGGCTCCAGCTGGCCAGCCGGTCGTAGCTCGGTCTCGGGCCGAGGTGGCTCTGCATGAGCCGCAGCTCGCAGACCCGCCACGCAGGGCCGGCATGGCCGCGGAGCACAGCCATGTCGGCCTGCACCGCGTCGGCGGGCAGCCGGTCGCCGGGGCGGGCCAGGGTCAGGTGCGGGCGGAAGGGCTTGCCGTCGTGGGGCAGGCGGGCGCGCCGCAGCTCCCGGCGCACCACGGTAGCGAGCACCAGCAGCGCCTCCACCTCCCCGGCCAACCCGGCCCAGAGGATCGTGAACCGGCCCCGCCCGAACCGTCCACCGCCCTGCACCCGCACCACCGGTGGCTCGGCGTGCTCGGCCCTCCACCGGATCGTGGCCGTCTCCAGCGCCTGCTCCACCTCCGGCCGGCGGCCGTCCGGCACGTCGCCCAGGAACGCGAGCGTGATGTGCCAGGTCGCCGCCGCAACGAGCCGGGTGTTCACACCGTCCGCAGCCGCCCGGGCCACCGCGAGCGTGCCGACGAGCCCGGCCAGGTCATCGCTGACCGGGGCCGGCGGGTACGCCGCGACGAAGAGCCGCACGTCAGGCGTGCTCGGCATCGACCGGCCCGAGCACAAGGCCGGCCGCCTGGAGCTCGCCCTCCACCCGCACTCGCTCGATCTCGCGGTCCAGGCCGGTCAGCTCATCCAGGTGCTGCACCACGCCGAGCGAACGGCAGGCCTGGACCAGCCGCTCCTCGTACGCCCGCTGGACCGCGGCGAACCAGACCGGTGAGCGGGTGGCGATGCCGGTGCGCTGCCGGCCGAGCCGCCGCAGGTCCGCCGCGATCTGCTCGATCGGCGGCCCAGCCGGCGTGGCGGGCACCGGTGGCTCGACGACCCGCTCGTGCAGGACCCGGTAGTCAACCAGGAGTGCCCGGCACCGCCGTAGGCAGCGCTGGGCGAGACCGCCGACGCGCTCCAGCAGCTCGTCCGCGTGGACGATCGACATTGCCACGACGCACGGCAGCGACGCGAGCGCGAGCAGCGCCGCGGCGACGACGAGCACGCGCACCACCGCCATCTCCACAAGCTAAGCCGCAGGCCCACCGCTTCGCCAGCCCGATCCGGCCGGTAGTCCGTCCCGTCACCTGACTGGCTGGTCGGTTACTCCGTGGCCGGACCCAGCAGCTCGTGCAGCCTCGCCACCAGCTGCTGGTCACCATCGATGCCGACCCGCTCGTCGCCGACCCGGCGCCACAGCCACAGCAGCACGGCCTCCGGCTCGCCGCGCACGGTGGCATCCGCCTCGCCGTCGCCGGCGGTGACGTCGACACCCTGCGGGGTCAGCCGGGCCAGCCAGGTCGACCCGCCCGAGGTCACCCGCACCACCCGCCCGTCGCAGCTGGCCAGCTGGTCGCCGAAGTCCTCGGCCCACTCGCGCGTACCGTACGCCAGGAAGCGGACCAGGACCTCGTCGATGCCGTCCAGAGCGAGGTCGGTCGGGACCGGGGCGAGCGGCGCACCGGCGCCCAGCTCGCCGTCGACGCGGTGGATGACCGTCTCGTGGGCCATCCGCCTGATCCAGAACCCGACCGTCTGCTCGGGCCCGAACCAGGTGACCGACGGCTCCTCCGGCTTGCGGGAGGTGAGCTCACCCACCAGCGCGTCGTAGGACCGGCGCAGCACGTCGAGCGGCTCCTCACCGGAGAGGTCCGGCGGCCACGGCCGGGGCCACTCACCGCGGCGCATAGCCTCCGTCTTGTGCAGGTAGACCTCTGCCACGTGCCGCACGAGGTCGGCCACTGTCCACTCGGGACAGCTCGGCACGGCCCGGTCGAGGGAGCCCGCCGCCACCTCGCGCAGCCGCCCGTAGTCTGCGGCGAGGCACTCCAGAAACCTTGTGCTCTCCATGGGCACACCCAACCACACCGGTACGACAGGTCCTGGCGTCCGCCGCGGCCACGTAGAAACGGGGCGACGGGCGGGCCCGTACCCGGATCCGGTCCCCGGAGGAGCGCAGCTGGACCACGAGCCCGGCCAGCGCGGTCACCAGCGAGATGACGCCACCGATCCAGATGCTGGCCTGGGCGCTGACCGCCTCGGCCAGCCAGCCGGTCAGCGGCGCTCCCAGCGGCGTGGTGCCGAGGAAGACGAGCATGTAGAGCGCCATGACCCGGCCCCGGTAGGCCCCCTCGCTGCCCAGCTGGACCCGCTGGTTGGCGGCCTGGGCAAAATAGATCATGGAGAACCCGGTCGGCACCAGCAGCGCGGCCACCAGCCAGAACGTCGGCATCAGGCCGACCACGATCTCCAGCAGGCTGAACACGAGGGCCGCGCCGAGCACCACGTAGACCGACGGGCGGGCCCGCCGCCCGGAGCTGGCGAGCGCGCCGACCAGCGACCCGGCCGCGAGCGCGGTGGTGAACAGGCCGAACGACGCGGCGCCGGTGTGGAACGTCGTCTTGGCCAGCACGGCCAGCGTGATGCCGAAGTTGAAGCCCATCGCCCCGATGACCATCACCATGGCCAGGGGCAGGACCAGGTCGCCGCGGCGCCATACGTACCGCAGCCCGTCCCTGATCCGGGCGTCCGCCCGCTCGCCCCGCGGCGGCAGGTCGGCCCGGTGCAGCTCGGCCGGGCGCATCCGGGCCAGCCCCACCAGCGGGGAGAGCGCGCAGAGCGCACTGACGAGGAACACCGGCCCGGTGCCGAAGGCGGCGATCCCGACGCCGGCCAGGGCGGGTCCGATGATGCGCGCCGAGTTGAAGGTGGCGGCAGACAGCGACAGCGCGTTCGGCAGCAGCGTGGTGCCGACCAGCTCGGAGACGAACGCCTGCCGGGCCGGCGCCTCGACCGCGGTGGCGAGGCCGAGCGCGGCCGCAAACACGAACACGTGCCACAGCTGGACCGCGCCGGTCGCCACGAGCACTGCCAGCGCCATCGCCAGCACGGCCCAGATCCCGTTCGCGACCATCAGCAGCTGCCGCTTGTCGTGCCGGTCGGCGAGCTTGCCGCCGTAGAGCGTCAGCAGCAGCATGGGCGTGAACTGCAGGGCGGTCACGATGCCGAGCGCCGTGCCCGAGTCGCCGGACAGGTGCAGCACCAGCCAGTCCTGGGTGATGAACTGCATCCACATGCCGACCAGCTTCACCAGCTGGCCGGACGCGTAGAGCCGGTAGTTGCGGACCTGCAAAGACTGGAACGTCCTTCTCAGCACGCCGCGTGCGCCTCCTCGCCCCGTACCAGAAAACTCGCCCCGTACCAGTAACTCGCCCCGTACCACGAAACCCACAGTGGACGGAAGCGGAGCGGGCCCGGCGCGCGGTCTCAGCCGCGGGCAAGCTTCTCCAGGATCTCGGCGGCGCGCGCCAGCGTCTCCCGCTCCTCCGGGGTCAGCTCGGCCAGCCGCCGGGTCAGCCACTCGTCGCGGGCCCGCTGGTAC
>DASSUC010000241.1:0-4526 GCA_035707405.1 Micromonosporaceae bacterium
GTCGTACCGGATCTCCCGCCCGGTGTCGGTGACCGCCGAGCGGATCTTCTTGGCGATCCGGGCCGGCTCCTCCAGCAGCTCCACCAGGCCGGCCGGGGACGAGGCCGACTTCGACATCTTCGCGGTCGGGTCCTGAAGGTCGGTGATCTTCGCGGTGCCCGCGACGATGTACGGCGCAGGCTGGGTGAACACCGGCCCGAACCGGGTGTTGAACCGCTGCGCCAGGTCCCGGGTGAGCTCCAGGTGCTGGCGCTGGTCCTCGCCGACCGGCACGGCGTCGGCCTGGTAGAGCAGAATGTCCGCGGCCTGCAGGATCGGGTACGTGAACAGCCCCACGCTGGCCCGGTCCGCGCCCTGCTTGCTGGACTTGTCCTTGAACTGCGTCATCCGGCTGGCCTCGCCGAAACCGGTCAGGCAGCTGAGCACCCAGGCGAGCTGGGTGTGCTCGGGCACCTGGGACTGCACGAACAGCGTGGCCCGGTCCGGGTCGATGCCGACCGCGAGGAGCTGCGCGGCGGCGGCCCGGGTGCGCTGGCGCAGCAGCTCCGGCTCGTGCCCTGCGGTGATCGCGTGCAGGTCGACGACGCAGTAGAACGCGTCATGGGTCTCCTGCATCGCCGCCCAGTGCCGCAGCGCCCCGAGGTAGTTGCCGAGGTGGAAGGAGTCTGCGGTCGGCTGGATGCCGGAGAGCACCCGCGGGCGGGGTCGGGCAGGGTGAGACATGCCGGCAATTCTGGCAGCTGCCTGCGGGAACCGTGCGGACAGGCGGTGCCTCGTACGGTGGACCCGAACATGCGGGAGGTCCCTTGGACGGTGACGGGCTGGGCGAGCTGTACCACGCCTCGTACCGGCGGCTGGTCACGCAGCTCTACGCCTTCACGTCCGACCTCACCGAGGCGCAGGACGTGGTGCAGGAGGCCTTCGCCCGGGCGCTGGCCCGGCCGGGCGCGCTCGGTGACGTGGAGAACCCGGAGGCCTGGCTGCGCACCGTGGCGATCAACGTGGTCCGCCGGCGCTGGCGGCGCCGCCGGATCCTCGACGTGATCCTGCTGCGGGACCGGCCGGTGGCGCGGTTGGTCGAGCCGGCGCCCGGGCCGGAGCGGGCCGACCTGCGCGACGCGCTGACCGGGCTGGCCCACCCGTTCCGGGAGGCTGTGGTCCTGCACTACCTGGCCGACCTGCCGGTCGACGAGGTGGCCGAGCTGCTCGGCGTGCCGGTCGGCACGGTGAAGTCCCGGCTCTCCCGGGGCCGGGCCGCCCTCGCCGCCGCACTCGGCGACTACCGCGGCGACGGCTGCCGCGGCGACGAGCACCGCGACGGCGCGCCCGCCGGCCCGAGCGCCACCGCCGGCCCCAGCACCACGGAGGTGAGCCGTGCCTGACACCCGCCTGGACCAGCAGCGGGCCGCGTCGCGCGCCCAGCTGCTCGCCGAGATCGACCAGCCCGACCTGGCCCGGGTACGCGAGCGCGCCCAGGTCCTCCGCCGCCGCCGTACGGTGGCCCGGGCCGGCGGCGGCCTCGCCCTGCTCGCCACGGCCGCCCTCGTCGCGGTCACCGCGCAGCCGTGGGCCGGCCGCGGCCCGGAGGTGGCGACGACGCCGGGGCCGGTGCCGAGCGGCGGTCCGGTGTGGACAGACGCCGGGATCACCGTGAACGGCATGGTGCAGCCGTACGTCGACCTGCCCGGGGACATCGTGGACGTGGAGCTCGTCGATCCCGACCGGGGCTACGCGCTGCTCGCCGGCTGTGTGGGCGGCCGGTCCTGCCGGATGACCGTGGCCAGCACCCGCGACGGCGGCCTGACCTGGACAGAGCACCCCCTGCCGGCTGGCGCGGCGATCGCCGACATACCGCCCGAGCTGCTCCTCTTTCCGGACGGCTCGGCCGTGGTGACGGTCCAGCCGCCGCTGGTGCTCACCGCCGAGAGCGGGTGGCAGCCCCGGCCCGGCACCGGCGGCCCGGTCACCACGGCCGAGCGGGGCGCCCGGCTGCGGGTCCGTCCGGGCCCGTCCAGAGGTTGCGCCGGCGCCGTGGTCGAGGTGTGGACCTCCGGGTACGGCCACCGCGGCGACCTCGCCAACCAGCCGCCCATCGACGTGTGCTGGGTAGCGGCGCAGCCGGCCGCCGACGGCGCCTGGTGGGTGGGCGGGGCGGACCGGGCCACCGGCCAGCCCGCGGTGTCGGTGTCCCGGGACTCCGGGCGCACCTGGCAGCGCCCGCAGCTGCCGGGCGCGGCGACCGGCGCACCGGCCGGCACCTCGGTGCGGGTAGCCACCCTCGGCACGCACGCCTACGCGGTCGTGACCGGGCCGGGCGGGCAGCTCGGCGCGGTCTACCACTCGGTGGACGGCGGTAGGAGCTTCACCCGGACCCGTCCCGGGCCGGACGGGGAGCCGGCCACGCTCGCCGGTGACCCGGTCCCGGTGCTCGACGGCCGGCTGCTGGTGGCCACGTTGACCGGCCGCTGGTTCGTCAGCTCGGACGCGGGCGCCACCTTCGTACGCACCGACGAGCTGCCGGAGGTGGGCCGCCTGGTACGCGGCCCGTCCGGTTATGTCGCGCTGGACCTGTTCGGCAACGGCTGGGCGGCGTACTCCTCGGATGGCGCCACCTGGCGCAAGCTTCACCTGCGCTGACCCGGGCCCGGCGCCGCGCCGGCGGCTCCCGCCGTGGCCTGCGCCGGCCCGGCCTGGCCGGGCGACCCGGCCGCCGCCGGCCCTGGCGGGGCTGGCGGAGGGGCCGCGACCAGCGCCACCCGGGCCACCCGCCGCCCATCCAGCGCGGCGACCCGCAGCAGCCAGCCGAGTGGGCCGCCGTTGCCGCCGGGCGCGCCCCCGGAGACCGGTGCCGCGCCGGTGGCCGGCGCGGCCGGCAGGCGCACCTCGTCGCCGACCGTGGGCAACCGGCCCAGCCGGGCCATGAGGAAGCCCCCCACGGTCTCGTACGGCCCGCTCGGCAGGACCAGGCCGGTCCACTCCGCGAAGTCGGCCAGGTTGAGCCGCCCGTCCACCTCGGACGGCACCGTCCCGCTGGCCGGCACCGGCTCGGGCTCCGCGTCGTACTCGTCGTGGATCTCCCCGATCAGCTCCTCGATGAGGTCCTCGAGCGTGACGATGCCCGCCGTGCCGCCGTACTCGTCGATGACAACGGCGAGGTGGTGGCCCTCGCGCCGCATCTCGGAGAGGGCGGCGAGGACCCGCTTGCTGGCGGGCAGCCGCTTGACGTCGCGGGTGAGGTCGGCGACGGTCGCGCGCCCCTCCCCGGTGGGCCGGATGAGAAGGTCCCGCAGGTGGACGAAGCCGATCACGTCGTCGTGCGTCCCGTCGACCACCGGGAACCGGGAGTGTGACTGGTCCCGTACGGCCCGGGCGGCCTGGTCCACGCTGAGCGCGGCATCGAGGAACATCACCTCGGTGCGGGGCACCATGACCTCGCGCACCAGGCTGGCGCCGGACGCCAGGACCTCCTCGATGATCCGCTGCTCCTCGCGGTCGAGCAGGGTGTTGGCGGCGACCAGGCCGCGCAGCTCGGCCTCTGAGATCTGCTCCCGGCCGGAGGTGGGGCTGGCACCGAGGAGCCGGGTGACCGACCTGGTGGCGGCGTCCGCGCCGCGGACGACCACCCGGGCGAGCCAACGCCGCAACGGACCGGCCCGGCCGGACTCATCCATGGCGCGATCCTAGTAACCTCTGGCGAAGAGTCACCACGCAATGACAAGAAGGAGGCTGGTTGTGAAGCTGCTCGTCACCGGCGGCGCCGGCTACGTCGGCGGCGTCGTGTCGGCGATGCTGCTCGACGCCGGCCACGACGTGGTGATCCTGGACGACCTCTCCACCGGGCACGCGGTCGCCGTGCCGCCCGGAGCCCGGCTCGTCCGGGGCCGGGTGCACGAGGCGGTCGAGGCGGTCCTCACCTCCGGGTTCGACGCGATCCTGCACTTCGCCGCGTTCATCGAGGCGGGCGAGTCGGTGCGGCGGCCGGAGAAATACTGGGAGAACAACACGATCGGGTCGCTGCGCCTGATCGACGCCGCCCGCACCGCCGGGGTGCGGCGCATCATCTTCTCCGGCACCGCCGCCGTCTACGGCGACCCGGACGAGCTGCCGATCCCGGAGACCGCGGTGACCCGCCCGCCTAACCCGTACGCCGCCTCGAAGCTCGCCGTCGACCACGCGCTCACCGGCGAGGCCGCCGCGCACGGCCTGGCCGCGGTGACCCTGCGCTACTTCAACGTCTGCGGGGCCTACCTGCCCGCGTCCGGCCCGGCCTACGGCGAGCGGCACGACCCGGAGAGCCACCTGATCCCCATCGCGCTCCAGGTCGCCGCCGGCCGGCGGGAGAAGCTCCAGCTCTTTGGTGACGACTATCCGACACCCGACGGCACCTGCATCCGCGACTACATCCACATCGAGGACCTGGCCCGGGCCCACCTGCTCGCGCTCGACGCGGTGCAGCCCGGCGAGCACCGCATCTACAACCTCGGCAACGGCCGCGGCTTCTCCAACCGCCAGGTGATCGACGTGGT
>DASSUC010000242.1:0-2169 GCA_035707405.1 Micromonosporaceae bacterium
CGCGTACTCGAGGTTGACCAGGTCGACCACGACGGTGGCCGCGGCGGTGACCGCGATCAGGACCCGCAGCCGGCGCGAGGCCGGCGTCGCGGGCGGTGGCCGTTCGATCATGAACAGCCGGCGCAGGAACGTGTCGGGCGCGGCCGGGGACGTCATGGCGGCATGATGCCCTTCTCCGGCCGGCTTCATGCAAAAGGCTCCGCAATGCGGCAGCTGACCCACAGCGGCCAGCCCGACCTGGCCGCCACGGCCGGCTGAGGGGCGTCAGGAGCCATCGTCCGCCTCGATCAGGCCCTGCTCGACCACGACCGGCACCGACAGCGTGCGGTAGCCCACCCGGTCGAAGAGGACCACCATCCGGTCCTCCTCGTAGCGCAGCACCGTGCCGGTGCCGAACTCCTCGTGCCGCACTGTCGCGTGCACCGGGAACGGCCCCTCGGCGGCGTCCGTGCCGCCCACCGCGCCGCTGGCACAGCTGTCACAGTGCCCGCACGGCTCGGCCAGCGCCTCGCCCAGGTAGCCGAGCAGGAACTGGCCCCGGCAGCCGGTCGTGCGCGCGTACTGGAGCATCATCTCGACCCGGGAGAGCTCGACGGTGCGCAACCGGTCCGCCTCGGCGGCGGCCAGGCGCGCTGCCTCCCCGGGCGGTGGCGCGCCCGGTGGCCGGGCCAGCCGGTTGCGCTGGCGCGGCACCGCCGCGCCCACCTGCTCCAGCAGGGCGACCATGCGGGCCAGGCGGCGGGGTCCGAGCCCGGTGCGCTCGCGCAGCGCGGTGCGGCTGAGCGGGGCCCCGGCGCCAGCGAGGGTACGGGCCACCGCCTCGAGCTGCTCCACCGGCGGCGTGCCACCGGCGAAGAACCTGCGCAGCCCGGTGTCCTCGGTACGGTAGAGCAGCAGCGCCTGGGCCGGCTCACCGTCGCGCCCGGCCCGGCCGACCTCGTGCGCGTAGCTGTCGAGGGAGTCCGGCAGCGCCACGTGGTTCACCCAGCGGACGTCGGGCTTGTCGATGCCCATCCCGAACGCGGAGGTCGCCACGAGCGCGGCGACCCGGTCCGCCATGAAGTCCGCGTGCACCCGCTCGCGGTCCGCGCGGCGCATCCCCGCGTGGTACGCCGCAGCGGTTACCCCGGCGCCGCGCAGCGCCTCGGCCAGCTCCTGCGTGGAGCGTCTGGTCGAGGTGTAGACGATGCCCGGCGGTGGCGACTGGAGCACCCGGCGGACCAGCCGGTCCCACCGGGTGCGCTCGTCCGGGCAGTGCACCGCCTCGAGGAAGATGTTGGGCCGGTCCAGCCCGCTGACCACGACCACCGGGTCGGAGAGGTGCAGCCGGGCGACGATGTCCTCGCGGACCGGCGGGGAGGCGGTTGCGGTCAGCGCCACCACCGGCGGCCGCCCGCCGGGCCCGCCCAGCTCGTCGATGAACCGGCCCAGCTGCAGGTAGTCGGGGCGGAAGTCGTACCCCCAGGCGGAGACGCAGTGCGCCTCGTCCACCGCCACGAGCGACGGGCGGGCCCGGCGTACCTGGGCCAGGCGCTGCGGGTCGGACAGCTGCTCCGGGGTGAGGAACAGGAACTCCGCCTCGCCGGCCCGTACGGCGGCCAGCGCCTGCCGGGCCCCGCCCGGCCCGGTCTCCCCGGTGAGCTGCACCGCGGCGGTGCCGGCCCACTGGGCCAGCGCGGCCATCTGGTCGCGCTGCAAAGCGAGCAGCGGCGAGACCACGACGGTAGGTCCCGGGCGCAGCACGCCCGGGACCTGGTAGACGGCCGACTTGCCGGCGCCGGTGGGCAGCACGACCAGGGCGTCGCGGCCGGCGAGCACCGCCCGGGCCCCGGCGAGCTGCTCCGGGCGCAGCCGCCAGCCGAACGTCTCCGCCGCGACGCGGCGCAGCTCGCTGTCGGACACTGGTGCTACCGGCCCTAGAGCTTGGTGGGGTCGATGCCGCGTTCGCGGAGCAGGATGTCCAGCTTGGCCTCCATCCGCTCCTCGCCCTCCTTGCTCTGCGACGAGCCCCAGAAGTAGAACAGGGCGAGGCCCGCGGCCTGCCAGACCAGCTGGAGGAACTCGGACTGCCAGTTCTCCAGAGTGGACGCGAGGAACTGCGGGGTGAAGTCGGCCCAGCTGAACTGCTGGCCGTGCTCGCGCGCCTCGTTGCCGAACGCGATCGCCTGG
>DASSUC010000243.1:0-20111 GCA_035707405.1 Micromonosporaceae bacterium
AGAACGCGTCAACGTCCCACCGCTCCCGCGGCACCTCACCAACCGCGTCCCCACCCCGCTCCAGCAACCCCCAGAACGCCCCCGGACCATCAGCACCACCCGGGAAACGACACCCCAACCCCACCACCGCAACCGGCTCGGCCCGGTCTGGCCGGCCGGTCCCAGCCGACTGCCGGTCAAGGCCCAGCAGCGCCTGCTTGACCGGGGACAGCTCCGGCCCGCCCTCCATGGCGGCGTCCTGCAACCGCCCGAGCAGCAGCGTCCACGCCTCGTCCTCGGACAGCGCCGACAGCTGGTCGACCGTCAGCGTCCGGGCACCGGCCGCGCGGCCGGGCGGCACCGAAGCCGCCAGCCCGAACACCTGGTGCCCGAGGTGGTCGCTCAGCGCGGCCACCGACGGGTACTCGAGCACCACCGTCGGCGGCAGCCGGTACGCGTCGCCGAGCGCGCGCTGAAGCTGGCCACGGAGGTTGAGCGCCATCAACGAGGTCATGCCGAGCTCGAAAAGCCCCCGCTCCGGGTCGACCTGCGCGTCGTCATCCAGCCCCAGGGTCTGGGCGACCAGCTGCCTGACCGCCTGCACCAGCAGCTCCCGCCGCTGGTCCGGCGCGGCCTGGCCGACCTGCCGCACCAGCGCCGTCGGCTCGGCGGCGCGGTCGGCGTCGGCCCGCTGCGGCACGGCTTCGGCGTCGGCCCGCTGCGGCGCAGCTGCGGACTCGACCCAGTAGCGCCTGCGCTGGAACGGGTAGGTCGGCAGGACCACCCGCCGGTGTGGCGCGTCCTCCGGCAGCTGCGGGTCGCCACCCGCGACGAACAGCCTGGCCCGCGCCACGCCGTCAACCGCAGCCCCCTCGGGCCGGGTCTGGTCATCGCCTGGCTCGCCGGCCGTGCCTTGGTACACCTCCGGCACGGCCTCGCCGTCGAGCCAGGCCGCCAGCCGGTCCGCGGCCGTGGCCGCGTCCGGCGCGACAACCGCGAGGCGCTGCGTGAAGTGGGTGCGCCCGGAGCTGGCGGTGGCGCAGACCGCCGCGAGGTCGGGCGCGTCCGGCGAGCGCAGCAGCGCCACGTAACGCTCCGCCAGCGCCCGCAGCGCGGCCACGCTGCGGGCCGACAGCGGCAGCATCTGCGTCGGCGTACGGGCCGGGGGCGGGTCGCCGGGCTCGTCGACGCCGCCGGCCGGCGCCTCGGAGACCACCATGTGCACGTTCACGCCGCCCAGGCCGAACGAGTTGATGCCGCACACGCGCTCCCGATCCCCGCGCCGCCAGGCGAGCGGCGCCGGCGGCAGCACGAACGGTGCGCCGTCCAGCCCGGCCTGCGGGTTCAGCGTCCGCAGGTGCAGGTGCGGCGGGATCGCCTCGTGCTGGAGCGCCAGCACGACCTTGACCAGGCTGGCGACGCCGGCCGCCAGCTCGAGGTGGCCGATGTTCGTCTTGACCGAGCCGAGCGCGCACGGCCGCCCGGCCGGACGCTGCCCGCCGAAGACGCTCGCCAGCGCCTGCCCCTCGACCGCATCGGCCAGCGGCGTGCCCACGCCGTGCGCCTCGACCAGGTCGACCTGGTCCGGGGTGACCCCGGCGTCGCGCAGCGCCTGCCGGATGACGGACTCCTGCGCCTGCGCGTTGGGCGCGGTCAGCGCCTCGCCCCGACCGTTCTGGTTCATCGCCGAGCCGCGTATCACGGCCAGGACCGGGTCGCCGTCGCGCTGGGCGTCCGCCAGCCGCTTGAGCACGACCATCCCGCAGCCCTCGCCGCGGACGTAGCCGTCGGCGCTGGCGTCAAAGCTCTTGCAGCGGCCGTCCGCCGCCATCATCCAGCTCTGCGACAGGCCGATGTTGGCCTTGGGCGACAGGATCACGTTCACCCCGCCGGCCAGCGCGACCTGCGACTCCCCCGTGCGCAGGCTCTGGCAGGCGAGGTGCACCGCCACCAGCGACGACGAGCAGCCGGTGTCCAGCGCCAGGCTCGGGCCGCGCAGGTCCAGCAGGTACGACAGCCGGTTGACCGCGATGCTGAGCGCGTTACCGGTCACGAAGTAGGCGTTGATGTTCTCCAGGTCATCGAAGCCCACCGACGCGTAGTCATCGGTGCCGATGCCGACGAAGACCCCGGTCGCGCTGCCAGCCAGCCGGGCCGGGACGACCCCGGCCCGTTCCAGCGCCTCCCAGGCCACCTCGAGCAGCAGGCGGTGCTGCGGGTCCATGCTGGCGGCCTCGCCCGCCGAGACCCCGAAGAACTGCGGCTCGAACTGGTCGATCCCGTCGACGAAGCCGCCCCAGCGGCTGCTCATCGTGCCGGCCGTGGCGAGGTCGGGATCGTAGAGCGCAGCCACGTCCCAGCGGTCACGCGGAACCTCGGTGACCGCGTCGCCACCACTGGCGAGCAGCCGCCAGAACGCGTCGGCGTCACGCCCGCCGGGAAAGCGGCAGCTCAGACCGATAACGGCGATCGGCTCGGCCATAAGCTCCTAACCTCACCCTCTCAGGAACGCACCGCCGCCTGGCCCTGCTTGACGCGCAGGAACAGGTCCACCAGCTCGTTGATGTTGGACAGGTTCGCCAGCTCCGTACGCGGCACCCTGATCTTCAGCTCGCGCATTGCGGCCGACACGATCTCGACCGTATCCAGGCTGCTCAACCCGAATTCTTTCATCGACTTCGAGGGGTCGATCGTCGTGCCCTCAAGGCCGTCGGCGTTGAGCCTGATGTGCTTGGTGACAACGCTCATTACCTGGTCGCGATCCATAATACAATCTCCTTCTGCTCGGTGCTACCGACCCACATACGTATCGGCGATAATCTCCGCTACCTCTGGTTGGCTGAAACACACCCGGTGCATCAGGTGCTCACGCGACATCGCCTCCTGGAGGAGCTGCCGCCGCGGTGTCGCGAGGCTCTCCTTGCACAGCTGGAGCACGTGGCGCGGCTTCTCCGCCATGCGTCGCGCGAGCCCGAGTGCCATATCGAAGACCTGGTCCGCGGGCACCACGTAGTTGAACAGGTGCATGCCGCCGATCTCGTGCCCTCTATAGTACTTCGCGGTCAGCGTCATCTCCGCGGCGATGCCGCTGCCGACCGCCGCCGGAAGCAATGCCGTAGTACCCATAGCAGGAGTGAAACCCATGCGTGCGAAGTTCATACTGTAACGTTTCTCACGCGCCGCGACGACCAGGTCGCAGCAGAGTGCGAGCACCAGTCCCCCACCGACGGCATGGCCTTCCAGGGCGCCGACAATCGGCACCGGGAAATCCAGCATCGGCCGCGACAGCAGCAGATCCTTGACGTGGAGCCGGCCCGACAGCACCCGTTGTAGCGCGTCCATTGTGGCGCCGGCGCAGAACACGTCCGGACGGCCACGCAGAATGACGATCTTGAGTGTCGGCTGCTGGGCCAGCCGCGCCAGCGCGGCAAGCAGCTCATCGCAGAGGCGGTCGCTCAGGCGGTTCTCGTGCTCGGCGTCGTCCAGCGCCAGCTCGACAACTCCCGGCTCCAGCTCGGCAGTTCTAACGACCTGCGACATCGATCCGCCCTCGGTATCGCGTGAACCACGGTGGCGCCAGGCCGTCGCCGAACAGCTTCACGCCCTCGGCCACGTCGTCCCGCGCCAGCCAGCTGGTGAGCAGGTCGAGACCGGTCTCGATCTGCTGGTCGAGGTCGGCGGCGGTGAGCCGGTCGTAGTGGCGCTTGGCCTCGGCCAGCGCGGGTGGCGCGCAGCGGAGGACCCGCTGGAGCTGGGCCCGCAGCGCCTGCTCCACCCCATCCTCGACCAGCTCGTCGACGAGGCCGTAGCCGTGCGCCTCGGCCGCCGGGATGCCCCGGGTGCCGAGCGTCAGCGAGCGCAGCCGCCCCGGGCCGACCCGCAGCAGCAGGAACGGCACGATCGTCGCGGGGACCAGCCCGACGATCGGCTCGGAGAGCATGAAGCGCGCGTTCCCCGTCGCCAGCACCAGGTCGCAGGCGGCCACCAGGCCGACGCCTCCGCCCGTGGCCTCGCCGTCGACCAGCGCGATCACCGGCACCCGCGCGCCGCGGATCCGGGCCAGGCAGGCGGGCAGCCGCCGCAGCTGGTCGCGCTCGGGCAGGCTGCCGTGGACGAAGAACGCCTCCAGGTCCAGGCCCCGGCAGAAGGTCGGCCCTTCGGCGCTGACCACCATGGCCCGGCAGCCGGGGTCGGCCTCGACGGCGTCGAGCGCCTGCTCCACCCCGTCGATCAGGGCGAAGTTGATCGCGTTGCCGTTGGCCGCGGCGACCAGCGTCACGAAGCACACGCCGTCGACGACCTGGAAGCGAACCGCGCGGTCCATGGCTGCTAGCTCCACCGGTAGTTGCGGTGGTAGTCGCGCACGCCCTCCAGCACCAGCAGCCGCTGCCCTTCGTAGCGCTGCTCGTACAGGTCGCCGACGTCCTGGGTCAACGGTTCGTAGCTGCGTACGTCGATGTTTGTCTCGCACGCCTTCTCGATCTGCTCGTACTGCTCGACCGTGAGCGCGACCCGGGAGTCCAGGTGCGCGTCGATGTCGAGGCCGCGCACGTACGCCTGCGCCTGCGGCCCGACCAGGCCGCTGTAGAGCTCGGCCTGGCAGCCGGAGCCGTACGCGAAGATCGACAGCCGGTCGCCGCCGGCCAGGTCGGTCGCCGCATGCAGCATGCCGAGCAGGCAGATGAAGGTCGAGCCGCCGTACGCGCTGCCGATGCGCCGGATGAAGTAGGTGCTGTCGGCGACCCGGGCGCGGTAGCTCGCCTCGATCGCGGCCTTGTCCTCGACGCCGATCTTGTTCAGCAGCGTGCGGTGGGCGACCATCGTCATGCCCGGGAAGGGCGCGTGGTAGATGTTCTTCTTGAAGTAGCTGTCGAAGTCCAGCCCGCCGACCGCCTGCTCGTACTGCTCGTAGGTCTCCTCCAGCGCGTCGAGGTACGAGTAGAAGCTGGTCTGGCCGGTGATGATCTCGGTACGCGAGTTGGGGCGCAAGGCGTCGGATATCTCGTTGGTCCAGTAGCCGGCCTTGGCCAGCTCCAGCTCCAGCACCCGCGGCTCGCCGCCGACCAGCATCGCGACCGCGCTGCCGCCGGCCATCAGCTCGCCCAGGTCGTCCTCCTCGGTCTGCACGTGGTTGCGGGTGCGGCTCAGGTCGCTGTTGATGACCAGGGCCTTCCTGCCGGGCCGCACGTTCGAGGCGACCCAGGAGGCGGCCACGCGCAGCGCCGCGGTCCCGCCGTAGCACATGTGCTTGACCTCGAAGTTGCGGCTGTACGCGGGCAGCCCGCAGAAGCGCTGCACCCAGGTCGAGATCGGCTTGCCGAAGTCCACCGCCGACTCGGTGGCCACGACGACCAGCTCCACCTGGTCCCGGTCCTCGTCGGCGAGCAGCCGCTCGGTGGCGTTGACGGCGAGGGTGACCGGGTCCTCGTACGGCGGCAGGATCGCCCGCCCCTCGTACGGCACCATCTGGCGGCGCGTCAGGTCGTGCAGCGACCCACCCCGCGCGGTGGCCAGGTCGGCGATGTTGAGATACGCGCGGCCGCCGTACAGGTTTATCTTCTCGATGCCTACCCGCATCAGCACTCCTCCCGGTTTCCAGCTAGCCGAGACCCGGTTTCCAGCTAGCCGAGATACGTCTCTTCCAGCACTTTGTCGATATCAGGACGGTTGAAGCAGACCTGGTTCATGACCGGCTCCCGGGCGATGGCGTCCTGCAGCGCGTGCCGTTTCGGCAGCGCCAGCGCGTCCTTGAGCAGCTCCAGCACGTAGCGCGGCTTCTCGGCGATCCGCTGCGCGCAGTCCAACGCCTTCTCGGCGACCTCGTCGCTCGGCACGACCGTGTTGAACAGCCGGCGCCGCGCCAGCTCGCTCCCCTTGTAGTACTTGCCGGTGAAAATCATCTCGCTGGCCAGATGGTGGCCGACCGCCGCCGGCAGCAGCACGGTCAGGCCCATCGCCGGGATGAAACCCATGCTGGCCGAGTTGACGCCGTAGCGGCGGTTCTCCGCGGCGACGAGGATGTCGCAGCAGAGCGCGAGCGCCAGGCCGCCGCCGACCGCGTGGCCCTCCAGCGCGCCGATGACCGGCACCGGAAAGCTCAGCAGCCGCTCGGAGAGGGCGAGCAGGCGCCGCTCGTCGTAGTCGCCGCTCGCCATCTCCTTGAGCATCCGCAGCGTGCCACCGGCGCACCAGGTCTCCTTGGTCCCGGTTATCAGCAGCACCTTTGTCGACGGGTCGGGCGCGAGCTTCTCCAGCGCGTCCATCATCTGGTCGACCAGCTCGTAGCTCAGCCGGTTCTCCCGGTCCGGGTCGCAGATGGCGAGCTGCACGATCCCCGGCTCGACCGTCGTAACGTTCAGCACGTCCGTCATGTGGTGTCCCATTGCCTCAGCCGCCCACCGGCAGGCGGTACTGGCGGACCTGCTCGGGGTCGAGCCAGCACCGCCGGCGCTCGAACGGATAGGTGGGCAGGTCGACCGGCCGGCGCGCCGGTCCTTCGAATGCGTCCCAGTCCACCTCGGCCCCGTGGACATACAGCGCCGCGACGCATCCCAGCAGCGTCCGCCAGTTGCCGGTCTCCGGGTCCAGCGACGCGAGCCATAGGCCGGTGCCTTTGGGCAGGCAGCGCTTGCCCATCTCGACCAGCGTGTCCTTCGGTCCTATCTCGACGAACGTGTCATAGCCTTCGGCGGCGAGCGCGCGCATCGCGTCCAGGAAACGGGCCGGGTCGCGCAGCTGCCGCCGCCAGTAGGTCGCGTCGTGGCACACCCCCGACCGCAGCATCGTCGCGCTGTGCGTGGACATGAACGGGATGCGCGGCGGGGCGAACTCATGCTTCGCAACCGCCTGCTCGAACTCGTCGAGGATCGGCTCGAGCAGCGGCGAGTGCGACGCGTAGGAGATCTTGAGCGGCCGGGTCAGCACGAAGTCGGCCTCCAGCCGTTCCAGCACCGCCGCCACGGCCGCCTTCTCGCCTGACACCACGGTGTGCTCGGGGCCGTTGACCGCCGCTACGGCGACCCGGTCGGCGTAGCCGTCGAGGGCCTTGGCGACCTGGTCGGCCGGTGCCGAGCAGGCGGCCATCATGCCGGTCGGCGGCAGCGTCCGGGTCAGCCGGCCGCGCTCCACGATGAGCTGCACGCCGGTCTCCAGGCCGAACACTCCGGCGGCGCAGGCGGCGGCGTACTCGCCCAGGCTGTGGCCCAGCACCGCGTCGGGCACCACGCCCCAGGAGCGCCACAGCTCGGCGAGCGCGTACTGGAGCGTGAAGAGCGCCGGCTGCGCGTACTCGGTCTCGTCGATCGGATGCGCGGCACGGCCGTCCGGGTAGAGCACCTCCAGCAGCCGCCACGGGTGGTGGGCGTCGAACAGCTCGGCGCAGCGGTCGACCGCGCGGCGGAACACCGGCTGGGTCTGGTAAAGCTCGTGGCCCATGCCGATGTGCTGGCCGCCCTGGCCGGAGAAGAGGAACGCGACCCGGCGCCGCTCGCCCACCGGCACGGCGCCCTGCGCGAGCGGCTCCGGCGCCTCGCCCGCCGCGATGGCCGAAAGCGCCGCCCGGGCCTCACCAACCGTGCGTACGGGCAGCGCCGCCCGCCGCGCGAAGTGGGTCCGCCGGGCGTTGAGGGTGTGGCACAGGTCCGCAAGCTCCGGCGTGGGGCCGGCCGCGAGCCGGTCGGCGTAGCTGCCCGCCAGGGTCCGCAGCGCGCCAGCGCTACGGGCCGACACGGTCAGCAGGCGCAGCGGCCGGTCGTCCGCGGCGGCCGGCTCGCGATGTCCCGGCCCGCGGTGTCCCGGCTCTTGTCCCGGCCCGGCGGGCGGGTCGCTGAGGATGACGTGCGCGTTCGTGCCGCCGAAGCCGAACGAGCTGACGCCGGCCACCCGCTGCCCGGCCGGCGCCGGCCACGGCGTGCGCCGCGTCACCACGCGCAGCGGCAGCCCACCCCAGTCCACGTGCGGGTTCAGCTCGCGCAGGTGCAGGTGCGGCGGGATCTCGCCGTGGTGCAGCCCGAGCACCACCTTGACCAGGCCGGTGACGCCGGCGGCGGCCTCCAGGTGACCGGCGTTGGTCTTGACCGACCCCAGCAGCAGCGGCTGGTCCGCGCCACGGTCCCGGCCGAGCGCCGCGCCGAGCGCATGCACCTCGATCGGGTCGCCGAGCGCGGTGCCGGTGCCGTGCGCCTCGACGTAGCTGACCTGCTGCGGCTTGACGCGGGCGTCGGCCAGCGCCGCCTTGATGACCGACTCCTGGGCCACCCCGTTGGGTGCGGTCAGCCCGTTGCTGTGCCCGTCCTGGTTGACCGCGCTGCCCCGGACGACCGCGAGGATGCGGTCGTTGTCCCGCAGCGCGTCGGACAGGCGCTTGAGCACGACGACCGCGGCGCCTTCGCCGCGCACGTACCCGTTGGCGCTGGCGTCAAAGGTCTTGCTGCGCCCATCCGGGGAGAGCATGCCGATCTGCGAGAACGCCGCCATCGTCTCCGGCCAGAGCATCACGTTGACGCCGCCGGCCAGCGCCAGGCAGGCCCGGCCGCTGCGCAGGCTCTGGCACGCGAGGTGCACCGCGACCAGCGACGAGGAGCAGGCGGTGTCGACCGCCATGCTCGCGCCGTGCAGGTCGAAGAAGTACGACAGGCGGTTCGCCGCGATGCTGAACGCCGTGCCGGACAGTCCCCGGATCGGCGCGCCGCCCAGCAACAGCGAGTAGTCCCAGGTGCTGATCCCGACATACACGTCGGTCCTGGTCCCGGCCAGCCGGCCCGGGACCTGGCCGGCGTGCTCCAGCGCCTCCCAGGCGACCTCGAGCAGCAGCCGCTGCTGCGGGTCCATGCTCGACGCCTCGCCCAGGGACAGGCCGAAGAACGCCGGGTCGAAGTGGTCGACCTGGTCCAGGAAGCCGCCGTAACGCGTGCTCATCGTGCCCGGCGTCGACTGCTCCGGGTCGCAGTACGCGTCCACGTCCCAGCGGTCCGCGGGCACCTCGGAGACCAGGTCCACACCGTCGCGCAGCCGCTGCCAGAGCTCGTCCGGGCTGTTCGCCCCGCCGGGCAGCCGGCAGCCGGCGCCGATGACGGCGACCGGCTCGGTACGGGCCCGCTCGACCTCGGCCAGGCGCGCCTGCAGCGTCTCGATCGCGACCAGGGCCCGCTTGAGCGGTGACAGCGCGGCCGTGGGTGCACCGGCATCAGTCATCGGTACGCTCCAAGTCCAAAGTAGACAGCTTCTCCGCCAGCAGCGCCTCGACGTCGGTGTCGTCCATCGCCGCCACCCGTGCGGCCAGGTCACCGTGGTCGTCCGGCCCGGGGGCAGCCTCCCCCGCCGGTGCCTCGGCCACGTCCTGCGGGAACATCTCCCGCAGGAGGTAGTCCGCCAGCTTCGTGACCGTGGGGTGGTCGAAGGCGAGCGTGCTCGGCAGGGTGCGGCCGGCGAACAGTCCCAGCGCGTTGCGCAGCTCGACCGCCATCAGCGAGTCCAGCCCGAGCTCGCGCAGTGGCTGCTGCGGGCCCAGCGCCTGCGGGTCCGGCAGGCCCAGGATCTTGACCGCCTGCGCCCGTACGTACTCCCGCAGCAGCTGCCCGCGCTCGCCCGGGTGCGCCGCCTCGACCCGCTCGCGCGCACCGTCCTGTGGCGCGGCGGTGGCCGCCTCCGGCGCAGGCACCGGCCCGGCCCGGTCGAGCCGGGCGAACAGCGGCGGGACGGCACCGCCGAACTGGCGCAGGTAGGCCGGCCAGTCGACCGGCAGCACGCCCACCTGCACCGCACCGGCCCGCACGGCACCGGCATGGACCGCACCGGCCTCGCCCGCACCGGCGGCCCCGACCAGCTGGCCCAGCGCCTGCGTGCCCTGCTCTGCCGCCAGCGGCTGGAAGCCCTGCGCCACCAGCCGTTGCTGCTGCTGGCCGCCCATCCTCGCGGCCATGCCGGCACCGGCCCAGGGGCCCCAGTTGATGCTCGTCGCGGCGAGCCCGAGCGAGCGCCGGTGGTGCGCGAGGGCGTCGAGGAACGCGTTGGCCGTGACGTAGCTGCTCTGGCCCGCCGACCCCAGCAGCGACGCCGCCGACGAGCAGAGCACGAAGAAGTCGAGCGGCAGCTCACGGGTGAGCTGGTGCAGGTTCCAGCCGCCGGCGACCTTGGGGGCCAGCACCCCGGCGAAACGCCGCCAGGTCTGCTGGGCGAGCACGCCGTCGTCGAGCACGCCCGCGGCGTGGACCACGCCGCGCAGCGGCGGCATGGTCTCCGCCACCTCGGCGACGACGTCCGCCAGCGCCCGCGCGTCGCCGACGTCGACCTGCCGCGTGACCACCTGCGCGTCGTCCGGCAGGTCCCGCAGCGCGGCGGCGGCCTGCGCCGTGGGCGCGCTGCGGCCGAGCAGCACCAGGTGCCGTGCCCCCTCGCCCACCAGCCACCGCGCGATGGCCAGCCCCATGCCGCCCAGGCCGCCGGTGACCAGGTACGTCGCGTCGCCGCGTACGGTCGGGCCCGGCTCGGGCACCACGACGACCTTGCCGGTGTGCCGGGCCTGCGCCATGTGGCGGAACGCGTCCACGGCCCGGGCCAGCGGCACCTCGCGCAGCGGCAGCGGGGCCAGCCGGCCCTCGGCGAGCGCGTCGACCAGGTCGTGCAGCATCGCCTGGACCAGCTTGGGATCGGAGTCGGCGACCGTGCCCAGGTCGAACGGGTGGTACTCGACGTCAGGGCGTACCTGCGCGACCTGGTCCGCGTCCCAGACGCCGCGCTTGCCGATCTCGACGAAGCGCCCGCCCTCGCGCAGCACGCCGATGCTGCGCGGGATGTGCTCGTCCGCAAGTGAGTTGAGCACGACGTCGACGCCCTCGCCACCGGTGCGGTCCAGGATGGCGTCGGCGAAGTCGAGCGTGCGCGAGCTGAAGACGTGCCGTACGCCGCGCTCGGCGAGCAGCGGCCACTTGGCGGGGCTCGCCGTGGCGAACACCTCGGCGCCGGCCTGCTGCGCCAGCTGCACGGCCGCCATGCCCACGCCGCCGGCTGCCGCGTGGACCAGCACGCGCTCGCCGGACTTGAGCTGTGCCAGGTGGTGCAGGCCATAGGCTGCCGTGAGGAACGCGACCGGGACCGTCGCCGCCTCGCTGAACGTCATCGAGCCGGGCACGCGGACCACCCGCCGCGCCGCGACGGTGGTGAACGTGGCGAAGCTCGCCGGCGCCAGCGCCAGCACCCGGTCGCCGGGGGCGAGCTCGCGGACCCGCGAGCCGACCGCCACGACCTCGCCGGCGCACTCCAGGCCGAGCGGGCCCGCGTCGCCCGGGTACATCCCGAGCGCGTTCAGCACGTCGCGGAAGTTCAGCCCGGTCGCGTGGACGCGGATCTCCACCTCGTCCGGCTCCGGCGCCCGCCGGGCGACCGGCTGGAGCGCGAGGTGCTCCAGCACGCCGGGCTCGCGTACCTGGAGCTGCACCGGCTGGACCGGGGCAGGACCGCCGGCTGCGGCCGGCACCAGCCGGGCGACGTAGGGCCGGCCTGCCCTGACCGCGACCTGGTCCTCGTCGCCCGCCGCCGGCAGCAGCTCGTGCAGCGCCTGCGCCGCCGCCTGCCGGTCGCCGGCCGGGTCGAGGTCGACGCAGGTGCAGCGCAGCTCCGGCCGCTCGCGGCTGACCGCCTTCGCCAGGCCCCAGGCCGGGCTCTGCGCCACCGCGACCGGCTCCCCGGCGGCTACCGCCTGCGCCCCGCGCGTGACCAGCCAGAGGCGCGGCATCGACCGGTCGCCCGGGGCGAGCGCCTGCACCAGAGCGAGCACGCCGCGCACGCTGCGCTCGTGGGCGGACATGACCTCGTCAAGGGTCGGCTCGTCCGCCGCCGCGTCCAGGCTCGCCAGGTGGACGACGCCGCGCCAGGACCGGTCCTGGCGTAGCCGCTCCCCCAGCTGCGCGGTCACGTCGGCGCCGGGGCCGGCGGCCAGCAGCTCGACCTGGTCACCGTGCGCCTGGAGCAGGTCGGCCAGCGCCGCGCCGAAGCCCCCACGGTCGCCCAGCACCAGCCAGGCGCCGGTACCGCTCGCCGCGGCGGGCCGGTCGAGTGTCGCCGGCTCCCAGGCGACCTCGTAGAACAGGCCCGGCTCGGCCGGTGTGGCCGCTCGCAGCACGCCGCGCCGGTCGGCGCGCCTGAGCAGCAGCCCCTCGACCCGCGCCAGGAGGCTGCCGCCAGCGGCGCACAGCTCGACATCCGCGACGGCCGTCTCCGCGCCGCTCCGGCGCAGCCGGGCATGGCTGAGCACCTCGCCTGCGGGCGGTGCCAGGGACCCGAAGCGGTCCAGGCCCACCGGCAGGTACGCGTCGGACAGGTCCTCGGGCAGCGCGGCCAGCACCACCTGGAGGCACGCGTCGAGCAGGGCGGGATGCCAGCGGTAGCCCGTGCTGTCCACGCCGGCGTCGCCGGGCGGCTCAACCCGGCCCAGCGCCTCGTCCGTGCCGCGCCACAGCTGCGTGATGCCGGTGAAGGCGGTGCCGTAGCCGATGCCGGCCGCGCGAAGCCGCTGGTAGAACGCCGGGACCGCGACCGGCTCCAGCCGGGACCGCACTGCCGCGAGGTCGCGCCGGTCGGTCTCCGGTTGCGCATACTCCTGCACGCGACCGGTCGCGTGCAGCGTCCACGGGGTCCCGTCCGGTGCCGTCGCCGGCTGGCTGAAGACCTGGAACGCGCTCTGGCCGCCCTGGGGCGCCAGCACGACCTGCACCGACCGCGACCCGTCGTCGGGCAGCACCAGCGCCGTATCCAGCACAAGGTCCGTGACCTGCACCGGCTTCTCACCGGGGCTGGCCGCCAGGGCGAGCTCGAGGTAGGCGGCCATCGGCAGCAGCGCCGCGCCGTAGATCCGGTGCTCGCCCAGGTACGGCGGCGCGGTGCTGCTCAGCTCGTTGTCGAAGGTGGGCAGCGCCGACCGGACGCGCCAGCCCAGCAGCGGGTGCTGCACCGTCGCCGCCGGCCGCCCCGCCACCTGGGCGGGGCGCCTCGATGGCTGTTGCAGCCAGTGGCGCCGGCGCTGCCACGGATAGCTCGGCAGCGGGACGCAGCGCCCGGCGACCGGGTAGAGGCGCCGCCAGTCGACCGGGTAGCCCGCGCGGTAGAGCCCGCCGAGCGCGGTCAGCAGCGTGGCTCGCGGCTGCGCGCCGGCCCGCATCGACGCCAGGACGACCGCGGCCTGGCCGGTGCTCTCGAGCTGCTCGACGGTCGGGCGTGCCAGCACCGGCTGCGGGCTGACCTCGACCACGATGCGGGTGCCGGTCTCGGCCGGCAGCTGCGCCAGCGCCGCCGCGAACTGGACCGGCTCACGGATGTTGCGGCCCCAGTACTCGGCCCCGAAGTCCTGGTCCGTCGCCGGTCGTCCGGTCACTGTGGACACGAGCGGCACGGTCGCCGGTCGCGGTGAGACTCCCCGCAGCGCCCGCACCAACGGCGTACGGAACGGCTCCATCTGCGGGCTGTGGAAGGCGTACTCCACCCGCAGCATCCGGCTGGACACACCGCGGCCGGTCAGCACCGACAGCACCTCGGCCAGCGCGTCGGCCTCGCCGGCCAGCACCGTCGAGATTGGACTGTTCACCGCGGCCACGGTCAGCCGGTCGGCGTAGGCCGCGACCGCCTCGGCCGCCTCGGCGGCCGGCAGCGCGACCGTGGCCATCCTGCCCCGCCCGTGCGCCTGCTGCATCACCCGTCCCCGGTGGAACGCGACGAGCACCGCGTCCTCCAGCGACAGCACGCCCGCGACGTGCGCCGCCGCGACCTCGCCGACGCTGTGGCCGACCACCGCCTCCGGCTCGACCCCCCACGACCGCCAGAGCTCTGCGAGCGCTACCTGCATCGCGAAGAGCGCAGGCTGGGCGACCTCGGTGCGGTCCAGCCGGGAACGCGCCTCGTCGGCGCTGACCTCGTCCAGCAGCGACCAGCCGGCGTGGGCGCGGAACAGCTCGTCGCAGCGGCGCAGCGCCTGGGCGAAGACCGGCTCCTGGGCCAGCAGGTCGCGGCCCATCCCGGCCCACTGCGCGCCCTGGCCGGAGAAGACGAAGACCGGGCCGGTGGGCGCCTCCGGCGCGGCGGCGTCCGGTGCGAGCTGCGGGGCTCCGTCGGCGAGCAGCGCCGACAGGCGGTCCGCCAGCTCCGCGCGGGTGCGACCGGCCACCGCCAGCCGGAACGGGTGGTGGCTGCGCCGTACGCCGGCGGTGTAGCAGATGTCGTGGAGACCGGCGTCGTCGGCCTCGGCGAGCAGCGAGCGGTACGCCTCGGCGAGCGCACGCAGCGCCTGCGGGCTGCGCGCCGAGACCGGCAGGAGCTCGACCCGCTCCCCCGGTGCGGTGACGGGCGCTTCGGGCCCGCCGGCGGGTGGCGCGGTCCGGGGCGCCTCCTGCACCACCAGGCAGCCGTTCGTCCCTGACCAGCCGAACGAGCTGATCGTCGCGTACCGCGGGGTCTCGCCGCGCGGCCATGGCCGCAGCGCGGTCGGGATCACAAGGCGCGACCCGTCCAGCGACGCGTTCGGGTTCAGCTCCGTGAAGTGCAGGTGCGGCGGGGTCGCCTGGTGCTGGAGCGACAGCACGACCTTGACCAGGCTCGCGACGCCGGCGGCGGCTTCCAGGTGGCCGATGTTGGTCTTGACCGAGCTGAGCGTGACCGGCTGGCTCCCGCCGCTCGCCGCGCCGAAGACCTCGACCAGCGCCTCGATCTCGATCGGGTCGCCGAGCGCCGTACCCGTGCCGTGCGCCTCGACCGCGCTGACCGCCGCCGGGTCGACGCCCGCGTTGGCCAGTGCCTGCCGGAGGACGGTCTTCTGGGACAGGCCGCTGGGCGCGGTCAGCCCGTTGGTCCGGCCGTCCTGGTTCACCGCCGAGCCGCGCACCAGCGCCAGGATCGGGTCGCCGTCGCGCTGCGCGTCGGACAGCCGCTTGAGCACCACCGCGCCGCAGCCCTCGCCGCGTACGAAGCCGTCCGCGCTTGCGTCAAAGGTCTTGCAGCGGCCGTCGGCCGCCATCATGTTCATCTTGGTGGTGGCCATGGTGAAGTGCGGCGTCAGCGCCAGGTTCACGCCACCGGCCAGGGCCGTGCGGCACTCCCCGGCGCGCAGGCTCTGGCAGGCCAGGTGGACCGCGGTGAGCGACGAGGAGCAGGCGGTGTCCAGCGCCACGCTCGGCCCGCGCAGGTCGAGCAGGTACGAGATCCGTCCCGCGACGACACTGTGCGACGTACCCGTGCCGGTGTAGGTGTCGATCCGGCCGGGGTCGGCGAACTGTAGCCAGGTGTAGTCGTTGCTGTGGCTGTGCACGCCGACGAACACGCCGGTCGCGCTGCCGGCCAGCCCGTCGACGGTCTGGCCGGCGCTCTCCAGCGCCTCCCAGGCGACCTCCAGCATGAGCCGCTGCTGGGGGTCCATCTGGTCGGCCTCCCGCGGCGAGATCCCGAAGAAGCCGGCGTCGAAGCGGTCCACCTGGTCCAGGAACCCGCCCCAGCGGCTGCTCACCTTGCCGGGCGCGGAGGTGTCGCGGTCGTAGAGCGCCGCGCTGTCCCACCGGTCGGCGGGCACCTCACGGACCGCGTCCACGCCGTCGCGGAGCAGCTTCCAGAAGGCCTCCGGGCTGCCCGCCCCGCCCGGGAAGCGGCAGCCCATCCCCACGATCGCGATCGGCTCGGTCCTGGCCCGCTCGCTGGTCTCGAGCTTGGCGCGCATCTGACGCACCGCGACCAGTGCGCGCTGGAGCGCCGCTGCCGAGTTGGGTTCCGTCGACATGTCGCCTTCTAGTCCACCTTGAGGGAGTCGATGTCGTTGAGCTCCTGCAACAGCAGTGCCTCGATGTCGCCGGCCGAGAGCTGGCCCAGCTCGTCAGCCGGCTCCGCCGCCTCGTCACCGGACGCCGCCCTGCCGTCGGACGCCGCCGGGCCGCCGGATGCCGCCTCGCCGCCGGACGCTGCCTCCGCGGGCGCGGGCTCGCGCTCCGGGCCGTCCAGCGGGATCTCCATCCGCTCGGCGAGGTACGGCACCAGCGCCTCGATCGTCGGGTAGTTCCACGTCAACGAGGCCGACAGCGAGAGCTTCAGGCCCGCCTCAAGGCGGTTGCGCAGCTCGAGGGACATCAGCGAGTCGAAGCCGAGGTTGCGCAGCGGCGTGCCCAGGCCGACCCGGGACGGGGCGAGCCGCAGCACCCGGGACACCTGCTCGCGGACGTAGGCCTCCAGCGCGCTCCGGCGGCGCCGGCCCGGATCGAGGGCCAGGAGCACAGCCCGGACGCTGGCCGGCGCCGGTTGCTCCACTGCCTGCGCGTCCAGCAGCGCCAGCTGGTTGGCCCGCCCACTCTCCGGGTAGGCGGCGACCCACTCGGCTGCGTTGAACGGCATCACGCTGACCTGGGCCGTGTCCTCCCCGAGCAGCGCGCCCAGCACGGACACGCCCTGCTGCGGTGTGATCGCCCGCAGGCCACGCAGCGCCTCGCGGCCACGCCGCTCGATCCGCGCCGCCATCCCGACCGCCGACCACGGACCCCAGTTGATGCTAAGCGCGGGCAGCCCGGCGCAGCGGCGGGCGTGGGCGAGCGCGTCCAGGAACGCGTTCGCCGCGGCGTAGCTGCCCTGCCCGGGCGAGCCGAGCACCGAGGTGACCGATGAGAAGAGCACGAAGAAGTCCAGCTCCGGGGCCTCGGTCGAGGCCGGGCCGAGCGTCTGTGCGTGCAGGTGCCACGCGCCGTCCACCTTGGGCCGGACGACCGTGCGGAACCGCTCCGCGCTCTGCTGGAGCAGGATGCCGTCGTCCAGGACGCCGGCCGCATGGATGACCCCCCGCAGCGGGGCCAGCCGCTGCCGGATGTGCCCCAGCACGCGCGCCACGTCCTCGGCGCGGGTCACGTCGGCGGCGAGCGCGACGACGTCCACCCCGGCCCGGCGCAGCGCGTCGATCGTTGGCTGCGCGGCGGCCGGTGCCCCGTCGCGCCCGACCAGGACGACCTGCCGCGCTCCCTGCTCCGCCAGCCACTGCGCGACGCTGCGGCCGAGGCCGCCGAAGCCGCCGGTGACCAGGTAGCTCGCGTCGGCCCGCACCGGCGCCGGCCGGTACGCGGGCGGCGCGACCTCGACACTCTCGCGTTCCGCCACGGTCAGGACGATCTTCCCGATGTGCCCGGCCCGTTCCATCAGATGGAACGCGTCATCCACATCGGCGATCGGGAAGCAGCTCATCGGCAGCGGTCGCAGCTCTCCGGCGGCCACCCGGCCGACGATCTCGCGCAGCAGCCCACCGACCAGGGCGGGCCGGTCGACGAACATGCGCTCCAGGTCGACCGCGAAGAAGGCCAGGTTGCGGCGGAACTCTCCGAGGCCGATCTGGCGGTTCTGGTAGATGTCGCGCTTGCCGATCTCGACGAACCGCCCGTACGGCGCGAGGGTGGCGATGCTCGCCGGGATGAAGTCGCCCGACAGCGAGTTCAGCACGACATCCACGCCGTCGCCGTTCGTCTCCTCCAGCACCTGGTCGGCGAAGGCCAGCGAGCGCGAGTCCATGACGTGCGCCACCCCCAGCGACCGCAGGAACGAGCGCTTCTCCTCGTTGCCGGCCGTGGCGAAGACCTCCGCGCCGGCGGCCTGGGCGAGCTGCACCGCGGCCAGGCCGACCCCGCCCGCGGCGGCGTGGACCAGCACGCGTTCACCAGGGCCGATCCGGCCCAGGTGCTCCAGGGCGTAGGCCGCCGTCAGGAAGGCGATCGGGACCGTGGCCGCCTCGGCAAAGGAGGTCTGCTCCGGCTTCGCCGCGACCAGCCGCGCGTCGGCGACCACATGCGTGCCGAGGCAGCGGCTGGCGACCGCCACGACCGCGTCGCCGACCGCTACACCGGTGACGCCCGGTCCGACCGCGGCGACCACGCCGGCGCACTCGTCGCCGAGGGTGACCTCCCTGCCGTCCAGGCCGGGGTAGCTGCCGAGCGCCTTGAGCACGTCGCGGAAGTTCAGCCCGCCGGCCCTGACCTCGACCACCACCTGGCCCGGTCCCGGCTCTGGCAGCGCGAAGGCGCGCAGCTGGAGCTGGTCGAGTGACCCCGGCCGGATGGTCTCAAGGCGGAACGGGCGTTCGCCCGCCGGCTGCCGGCCGGGGTCCGGCTCGTCCAGCGGCGTGCGGTGGGCCAGCCGTGACACGTAGACGTCATCGCCGCGCAGGGCCAGCTCCGGTTCGTCGGCCGGCCCCAGCAGCGCCTTGAGCAGCGCCTGGCCCTCGTCGGGCAGGTCCGCACCGAGGTCCACCCGGGTGCAGCCGAGGTCGGGGTGCTCGTGCTGGATCGTCCTGCCGAGCCCCCACAGCGGCGCCTGGACGACCGACGGACCGCCCTCGCCCGCGACGACCACCTGGCCGCCCCGGGTCACCAGCCACAGCCGGGGCTGCTCGGTCCAGCCGGCGTCGCCCAGCGCCTGGACCAGGTGCAGCACGCTGTCCAGGACCAGCCGGTAGCCCCGCTCCAGGGCGGATGCGTCGATGTCCGCGGCGGCGGCGTCCATGGCCCAGCGGTGGACCACGCCCCGGCAGGGCTGCTCGGCGCTGAACGCGTCGGACAGGAGGGCCCGGAAGTGCTCCGGCCGCGCCGGGTCGACCTGGTACTCATCCGGCCCCAGCCGCTGGTACGTCTCCCCGGGCCGGACGACGACACAGGTCCCGCCGCGCGCCGACAGCGCCGCGCTCAGGGGCGCCACGCCGCGGTCGGCGAAGATGAGCCACCTGCCGCGCCAGTCCGCGTTCCCGGCAGCGGCGGTGAGCACGTCAGCCCGCTGCCAGCGGATCTCGTAGAGCAGGTCACGCAGGGCCGGCTGGGCCTGCTCCACCCGTTGCAGGACCAGGCGCGTCACCCGTACCAGTGCCCGGTCGTCCTCGTCCAGCACGACCAGGTCGGCGGCGTAGCGGTCGGCGTCGCCGGATGCCTGCGCCCGGATCCGGGCCTGGCACCACAGCTCCGCGCCGGAGAGCCCCGCGCCGGGAAGCTCGGCGCCGGGAAGCTCCGCCACCTCCAGCCGCTCGATGCAGACCGGCACGTAGGTGTCGGCGACCGGCGCGTCCGGCAGCGCGGCGACCGCGACCTGCAGGCAGCTGTCCAGCAGCGCCGGATGCACGGCGTACGCGCCGGAGGGCTCCGCTGCCAGCTGGACCTTTCCCAACGCCTCGCCGTCGCCCCGCCAGACCTGGCGGACGCCCTGGAAGCTGGGGCCGTACTCCAGGCCACGCGCCTGCATGCTGGCGTAGTGGGCCGGCCCGTCCTGCGCCGCCAACCGCTGCCGCAGCTGCGCGCTTGAGGTCTCGACCGGCTGGTCCTCGTCGCGGTCCGCGGCGTGCCTGACCGTGCCGCTGGCGTGGGTCAGCCACTCGGCCGACCGGCCGTCCGCACCCGGCTGCCGGCTGGCGCACTGGAACTCGAGCACGCCGGGCGTGCGCGCGATGAGCGTCACCTGGACCGCCTGGGGCCGCTCGCCGGGGAGCGAGAGCGCCTGCTTGAGGTCGAGCTGCTCAACCACGCGCGCCTGCGCGCCGAAGACCTCGGTCGCGGCGCTCAGCGCCATCTCGACGTAGGCCGCCGCCGGAAGGACGCGCTGGCCGCGTACCCGGTGGTCGTCCAGGTACGGCAGCAGGTCCGCCGCGAGCTCGGTGGCCCAGAAATGCGTTCCCCAGTGGATCGACGACTCGACGTGCTCGCCGAGCAGGGGATGTCCCGTCGTCCGCCGGAGCCTGCGCGGTCCCGGCACGGCCTCGTCGCCGAGCCAGAACCGCTCCCGCTGCCACGGGTAGTCCGGTAGCCGCAGCACCGTGCCGGGTGCCGGGTAGAGCTGGCCCCACGCGATGGGTAGGCCCAGGCAGTAGAGGATGCCGGCGGTCTCCAGCAGCATCAGCCGCTCGTCGGTGCTGCGCCGCAGCGACGCCAGGACCGCACCGTCGTGTCCCTGCCTGCGCAGGCTCTGCTCGACCGCTGCGGTGAGGGTCGGGTGCGGGCTGATCTCGAGGAAGCAGGTCATGCCGTCGTCAAGCAGCCGCTCGACCATCGGGGCGAACCGCACCGGCTGGCGCAGGTTGTCCACCCAGTACTGCGCGTCCAGCTCAGCACCGCGCAGCACCGCGCCGCGCACGGTGGAGTACACCGGCACCGTCC
>DASSUC010000244.1:0-5514 GCA_035707405.1 Micromonosporaceae bacterium
AGTGCGTGCCCACCACCGACTCCGGGCGCGCGGTGACCGCCGCGATCTGGGTGATCGGGATGGCCGAGGTGTTGGTGGCGAGGACGGCGTCGGCCTTGCAGATCTTGTCGAGCGCCCGGAACACGTCGTGCTTGACGTCGACGCGTTCGAACACCGCCTCGACCACGATGTCCGCGTCCGCAGCCGCCTCCAGCTCGGTGGTCGCCGTGATGCGCCCGAGCGCCGCGTCCACCTCCTCGGCCGGGATCGAGCCCTTGGCCGCGAACCGGCCGAGCGAGGTCCGGATCGCGGCCAGCCCGCGGCCCACCGCGGCGTCGTCCAGGTCGCGCAGCGTCACCCGCCACCCCGCCTGCGCGGCCACCTGGGCGATGCCGGAGCCCATCAGGCCCGCGCCGATGACCGCCAACCGCCCCGCCATCACTGTCTCCCTCCACACCGCCGACCGGATGACCTTAGTGGACCGTTGCCAGGCTCAGAAGCCGTACGTCGGCTCCTCGGCCGCTATCGCCCGCTCCACCTGGACGCCGAGGGAGCGCATGTCGGCGACGAACTCCGGGTAGCCGCGGTCCACGTGGTGCACGTGGCTGATCTCGGTCACCCCCTCGGCGCAGAGCGCCGCCACGACCAGCCCCGCGCCGGCCCGGATGTCCGTCGCCCGCACCGGCGCGCCGGAGAGCCGCTCCCGGCCGCGGACCACCGCGTGGTGCCCATCGGTACGGATGTCCGCCCCGAGCCGCGCCATCTCGTTGATGAACATGAACCGCCCGTCGAAGATGTTCTCGGTCACCAGCGAGGCGCCGTCGCTCACCGCCGCGAGCCCGATCGCCATCGGCAGCAGGTCGGTGGCGAAGCCCGGGTACGGCAGCGTGACCACGTCGACCGCGGTGGGGCGCCGGTCCATGGAGACCCGCAGCGACTGTGGCCGCGTCTCCACCAGGGCGCCCGCGGTCACCAGCTTGTCCAGGGCGATATCGAGAAACGTCGGGTTGACCCCGTGCACGGTCACGTCGCCGCGGGTCATCGCCGCCCCGAACGCCCAGGTGCCCGCGACGATCCGGTCCCCGACCGTACGGTGGCGGACCGGGCGCAGCTCGTCGACGCCCTCGACCACCAGCGTGGAGCTGCCGGCGCCGGAGATCCGCGCTCCCATCCGGGTGAGCATCGCGCACAGGTCGACGATCTCCGGCTCCCGGGCCGCGTTGTCGATCTCGGTGATGCCCTTGGCCAGCACGGCGGCCATCAGCAGGTTCTCGGTGGCGCCGACGCTCGGGAAGTCGAGCCAGATGGTGGCGCCGTGCAGCCCGGCCGGTGCCGTCGCAATGACGAACCCGTGCTCGCCGGAGATCTCCGCGCCCATCCGGGCCAGCCCGCTGACGTGCATGTCAAGCCCGCGCGAGCCGATCGCGTCACCGCCCGGGTGGGCCACCCGCACGTACCCCCGCCGGGCCAACAGCGGGCCGAGCACGCAGATCGACGCGCGCAGCCGGCGTACCAGGTCGTAGTCGGCCTCCGTGCCGGGCTCCTCGGGCACGTCGATGGTGACCGTGCTGGCCCGCGGCACGCCCACGCCCGTGCTCACCTCATCGGGGTCGGCACTGAACGTCACGGTGCAGCCGAGCCGGCGCAGCACCTCGGCCATGATCGCGATGTCGGTGATCCGCGGCACGTTGGTGATCCCGCTGCGGCCGGTGGCGAGCAGGGCCGCCGCCATCAGCTTGAGGGCTGAGTTCTTCGCCCCCACCACGCCGACCTCACCGGCCAGCCGGGCGCCCCCCACGACCCGAATCACGTCCACGCCGGCCATCGTAGGCTCGTCGTTCACTACCCGTAGGCTCATGACCATGGCAGCCGTCCACCTCACCCGGATCTATACCAAGACCGGCGACGCCGGCACGACCGCGCTCGGCAACGGCGAACGGGTCACCAAGACCGACCGGCGCATCGCCGCGTACGCCGACACCGACGAGTGCAACGCCGCGATCGGCGTGGCGCTCGCAATGGGCGAGCTCCCTCCGCAGGTACGGGCCGTGCTGACCGCCGTACAGAACGACCTGTTCGATGTCGGGGCCGACCTGTGCAACCCGATCGAGCCCGATCCGAAGTACCCGCCGCTGCGGGTGACCGAGGAGTACGTGCAGCGGCTGGAGCAGTGGTGTGACGAGCTCAACGCCGGACTGTCCAAACTGGACTCCTTCGTGCTGCCAGGGGGCACCCCGGGGGCCGCGCTGCTGCATGTCGCCCGTACCGTCGCCCGGCGCGCCGAGCGCGCCACCTGGGCGCTGGTGGAGGTCGACCCGGACCGGACCAACCCGCTCGCCGCGAAGTATCTCAACCGGTTGTCGGATCTGCTGTTCATCCTCGCCCGGGTGGCGAACCCGGGCGGTGACGTGAAGTGGGTTCCGGGCGGAGCGTAACCGAACCGGCGAGCCGAGGTGGGCCCGTTGCCGACGGGGTCAGGCCCGGTCCGGATGGCCCGCGGTCAGTACCGGTCCCGGCGCTCCCGCGCGGCGGGCCCGTCCTCGGCGTCCGGGTCCGGCGAGCGGGAGCCGGGGGCCTCGGTGACGACCGACGGGTTCCGGTGCGGCGAGGCCGCCCCCGGAGGGACGGCCTCGAGCCAGGACAGAAAGCCGGTCACGGTGGACTCCGCCATGGCGATCTCGACCGGCGAGCGGTCCGCCCGGCAGTGCAGGACCACCCAGCCCGGCGGGAGGACCAGCCGCTCCGGCCCGCTGGGCGGGCGGCGGCGCACCACGCGCAGCCGTCGCCGGCACAGCTCCCGGCGCGGCCGGACGGCGAGGCTGAACATCCGGTACCAGCGGAGCAGGTCGTGCTCGAAACGCGCGACGCCCGGAGCCCAGCCGCGCCCTTCGACGAGCGTGGACAGGCGGAGAAAAAGCTTGATGGTGCCACCGCGCCGGACGATCAGGTTGCGCCGGATGAGAAAGCCAGCCAGCAGCACGAGCAAGATGAGCAGGCCGATGCCGATCCCCAGGAAGACCCCTACCGGCGTGCGCACTCAGCGGGCCGCAGCCGTCGGGGTGCAGGTCTCCGCCAGGACGGTGACCCCGGCCGGGCTCACCGAGAGGAAGCCGCCGGACACCTCGTACGCCAGCTCCTCGCCCCCGCCGAGCTTGATGCGCACCTGGCCGGGCTCGGCGAGCTGGCCCAGCAGCGGCGCGTGGCCGGGCAGCACGCCAAGCTCACCCTCGGTGGTCCGGGCGACCACCATCTCGGCCTCACCGGACCAGACCTGCTCCTCCACGGCCACGAGCTGGACGTGCAACTGCTTCGCCATGGACGGGACTCCTCGCGGGGGTACGCCGGACGCGTTGAGCTTAGTCGGTCCGTGCCGGGCCTTGTTATGCGCCCCGGCACCGGACGACGCGCCCGGCTGCCACGCGCCACGTAGCCGCGCTACGGCAGCGGGAAGAACGCGATCTTGCCGTGGTACTCGCCGTTGACGTAGCTCCCGTCACTGCCGATGTAGAGGCCCTGCGGCGTGCCGTAGATGTCCTGGGTGCCCACGCCCCTGGTCTTGCCCGGGTTCCAGGCCAGCGCCAGCCCGGTCGTCGGGTGGATCGCGCCGATGCCCGGGCGCGGCACCGCCCCCGCGCCGGCCGAGTTACGCCCGTACGGGTTGTTGAGCCAGCGCTGGTGACCGCCGACGTACACCGCAGCGCCGGTGACCGCCACCGACAGCAGCGTGTCGCCGCCGGTGTAGTTCACCCACACCGGCTGCTGGCCCCCACCGGTGCGGTTGAGCTGCCAGCGGGTGGCACTGTCGCAGAGCCGACCGGTGTACATGTAGCCCTTGGTCACCACAGAGAACCACGTGCCGTCCGGTGCGATGTCGATCCCGGTGGTGTAGGTCGGCGCCGTGCCCGAGCAGTTCGGCTGGTAGCGGGTGGTGGCCCAGCTGTGCAGGCTGGCCGGGTTGGTGGTCAGGTCGATCACGGCGAGCTGGTAGCGCAGCTGCCCGGCGACCCGGTTGAAGTTGCCGATGATGACCAGCCGGCTGCCGTCCGGCGAGACGTCCATCCCCATGATCTTCAATGGTGAGGTGACCCCGGTGTGGGTCGTACGCTTCTCCGACAGCACCATGTTGTGCAGGAACGGGTCGACGCCGCCGGTGGCGGCGTTCAGCGCGACCAGGCCTGGCCGGCTGGCCCCGGCGACGTACTGGAACGCGCCGCCGACCAGCAGCCGGCTGCCGTGCAGGCGCATGTCGGCCACCGCGCCGGAGAAGGCCGCCGGCGTGAAGCCGGCCCAGCGCGCCCCGGTCGCCGCGTTCAGCCGGGTCACGCTGCGCGACGTCGTACCGTTGACGGTCCCGAAGCTGCCCCCGGCGTAGAGCGACAGCCCGTCGGGCGCGGCCACCAGCGAGTGCACGGCACCGTCGAGGACCGGGTTGAACGTCAGGTCCAGCTGCCCGGTGACCCGGTTGAAGGCGACCAGGTAGCGGCGGGCGTACTCGGTGGTCGAGCTCGCGTTGCGGACCCGGGTGTACGACCCGCCGACGTAGACCCGGTCGCCGATCTGGAGGAGCTTGTAGACAGTGCCGTCGAGCATGTGCGGGGTGTAGTTCGCCGGGTCCTCGCTGACGACCGTCGGGTGTGTCGCGTTGACAGCGGATGCCGGAACGCCGGCCGCCACAAGGCAACCGAGGGCCGTGGCGAGCACAACCGCAGCCCGGCTGGCCGCACGCCAACCGGGCCAACTACCCTTTTTCAGCGTCAACATGCCGCATAGCGTTACAGAAACAGCACGTTCAGTCCCTCGCCCGTTCGGACCCTGGACGGCCAGGTTTCTGACACCGTCGCCCGCCAGCGCCTTCTGGTACGGTTCCGCCCCTGCCCCGCGCCAGGGCTTGCGACCAGGAGTCGCCGAACCACAGGTAGCCTGCCCGGCTGCGCGCGCTGGCAGGCGAATGCTCCAAGGTCAACGCAACTTCCGCGAAAATGGGGTTAACTCAGGCCTTGGGTTCAATTTCGCGGAAGTTGCGTTGATCAAGGGCGGGGGATACCCGACCGCCGCCGGGTCGGGACGGCCTACTCCTCGCGGCTCAGCTCGTGCGCCTTGCGCTCCAGGTCCTCGAGCCCGCCGCACATGAAGAACGCCTGCTCGGGATAGTGGTCGTACTCCCCCTCGGTCAGCTTCTTGAACGCCTCAACGGTCTCCTTGACCGGGACGAACGAGCCCTCGATGCCGGTGAACCGGGTCGCCGCGTAGGTGTTCTGCGACAGGAATCGCTCGATCCGCCGGGCCCGCCCGACCGTGACCTTGTCCTCCTCGGAGAGCTCGTCCATGCCGAGGATCGCGATGATGTCCTGCAGGTCCTGGTAGCGCTGGAGGACCCGCTTCACCTCGGAGGCCACCGCGTAGTGGTCGGCGCCGACGAACTCGGCGGCGAGGATCCGCGACGAGGAGGCCAGCGGGTCGACCGCGGGGTAGATGCCCTTGTCCGAGATGCGCCGCTCCAGGTTGGTGGTCGCGTCCAGGTGGGCGAAGGTGGTG
>DASSUC010000245.1:0-3941 GCA_035707405.1 Micromonosporaceae bacterium
GGCCCGCGGCTACATGGTGATCGCCCTGCCGCTGGCGACCTTCGCCTGCCTCGCGGCCCGGTTCGTGCAGCGCCGCCGGCTGCACCGGCGGTGGGGCCAGGGCGCCTGCCTGAAGCGGGTCGTCGTGGTCGGTCACGAGCTGGCCGTCCTGCACATCACCCGCCAGCTGCGCCGGGAGAGGTACCACGGGCTCAAGGTGGTCGGTGCCTGCCTGCCACCCGGGCACGACGGCGAGGTCAACATCCCGGTGTACGGCTCGTTCGACGATGTCGCGGACGCCGTCGCGGCGGCGAACGCGCGCGCGGTCATCGTGCTCTCCTGCCCCGAGCTGGACGGGCACGCCCTGCGCCGGATGGCCTGGCAGCTGGAACGGGACGACATCGACCTGATCGTGGCCAGCTCGCTGGTTGACGTCGCCGGTGACCGGACCACCATCCGCCCGGTGGACGGGCTGCCCATGCTGCACGTCGACCACCCCCGCCTCACCGGCGGCCCGCGCGTGGTCAAGGAGATCTTCGACCGGGCCGGCGCGATCCTGCTCATCGCCGTGCTGTCCCCGGTGCTCCTGGCCATCGCCCTGCTCATCAAGCTGGGCTCGCCCGGCCCGGTGCTGTTCCGGCAGGTACGGGTCGGCCGCGGCGGGCGGGACTTCGTCATCTACAAGTTCCGCACGATGTACATCGACGCCGAGGCGCGCCTGGCCGGGCTGCGGCACCTCAACGACTACGACGGCGTGCTGTTCAAGATGCGTAACGACCCCCGGGTGACGCCGATCGGGCGCTGGCTGCGCCGCTACTCGCTGGACGAGCTGCCCCAGCTGTTCAACGTCGCGCTCGGCAGCATGTCGCTGGTCGGCCCCCGCCCGCCGCTGCCGGAGGAGGTGGCCGCCTACCCCGACGACGCCCGCCGGCGGCTGGCCGTCAAGCCGGGGATGACCGGGCTGTGGCAGGTGTCCGGCCGCTCCGACCTGCCGTGGGAGGAGGCGGTCCGCCTCGACCTGCGGTACGTCGAGAACTGGTCGCTCTCGCTGGACCTGGTGATCATGCTGCGGACCGTGACCGCGGTCTCGCGCGGAGCCGGCGCATATTGACGAGTACGATTCACCGCGTTGGCGCCGCGCCATGTCCACGGTCGACCCTGACCGCCACCGCTGGGAGCTGGAGAGACGCATGACCACGTTCGACTACCGGGTTACCCATCTGGACGTGCTGGAGGCGGAGTCGGTCTTCGTGTTCCGCGAGGTGGCGGCGGAGTTCGAGCGGCCGGTGCTGCTGTTCTCGGGTGGTAAGGACTCGGTGGTGATGCTGTGGCTGGCGCGGAAGGCGTTCTGGCCGGGGCGGGTGCCGTTCGGGGTGATGCACGTGGACACCGGGCACAACTTCGCCGAGGTGCTGGACTTCCGGGACCGGGTGGTGGGGCAGCTGGGCATGCCGCTGGTGGTGGCGAGCGTGCCGGAGGCGATCGAGTCGGGGCTGGTGACGGTCCCCGATGGGGCCTCGCGCAACCGGGCGCAGACGCCGGTGCTGCTGGCGGCGGTGGAGAAGTACCGGTTCGACGCGTTGTTCGGCGGTGCGCGGCGGGATGAGGAGAAGGCTCGGGCGAAGGAGCGGGTGTTCTCGTTCCGGGACGAGTTCGGGCAGTGGGACCCGAAGAACCAGCGGCCGGAGCTGTGGTCGCTCTACAACGCCCGGGTGGCCGCGGGTGAGTCGATCCGGGTGTTCCCGCTGTCGAACTGGACCGAGCTGGACGTGTGGCGCTACATCGCCCGGGAGGGCATCGAGCTGCCCAGCATCTACTTCGCGCACGACCGGGAGGTGGTCGAGCGGGACGGGATGCTCTACGGGGTGAACGAGTTCCTGCGGGCCCGGCCGGGGGAGGCGGTCTTCGCCGAGCGGGTGCGGTACCGCACCGTGGGGGACGCGTCGTGCACCGCGGCGGTGCGTTCGGACGCGGACACGGTGGAGAAGGTGATCGCCGAGGTGGCCGCCACGCGGATCACCGAACGCGGGGCCACCCGGGGTGACGACCGGGTCTCCGAGGCGGCGATGGAGGACCGTAAGCGGGAGGGGTACTTCTAGTGGAGCTGTTGCGCTTCGCCACGGCGGGCAGTGTGGACGACGGTAAGTCCACACTGATCGGTCGGTTGCTGCACGATACGAAGGCGATCTTTGAGGACCAGTGGGAGGCGGTGCGGGCGGCGTCGGCGGCGCGGGGGGATGAGTACACCGACCTGGCGCTGCTGACCGATGGGCTGCGGGCGGAGCGGGAGCAGGGGATCACGATCGATGTGGCGTACCGGTACTTCGCCACTCCGCGGCGTAGCTTCATCATCGCCGACACGCCGGGGCATATTCAGTACACGCGGAACATGGTGACTGGGGCGTCGACGGCGGACCTGGCGTTGATTTTGGTTGATGCGCGGAAGGGGATGTTGGAGCAGTCGCGGCGGCATGCGTTCCTGTGCTCGTTGTTGCGGGTGCCGCACCTGGTGCTGTGTGTGAACAAGATGGACCTGGTCGGCTATGACGAGGGTGTGTTTGAGCGGATCGCGGCCGAGTTCGCCGGGTTCGCAGCGAAGCTGGACGCCCCGGACCTGACCGTGATCCCGGTCAGCGCCCTGCACGGGGACAACATCGTCACCCCGTCGGCCAACATGCCGTGGTACCACGGGCCGACGTTGCTGCACCACCTGGAGCACGTGCATATCGGCTCCGACCGCAACCTGGTGGACGTGCGCTTCCCGGTGCAGTACGTGATCCGGCCGCAGTCGTCCACCCACCGGGACTACCGCGGCTACGCCGGCCAGGTGGCGTCCGGCGTGCTGCGTCCCGGCGACGAGGTGGTCGCCCTGCCATCGGGGTTCACCTCCACGATCACTGCGATAGAGACCGCGGACGGCCCGGTGGACGAGGCGTTCCCGCCGCTGTCGGTGACTGTCCGGCTCGCCGACGACATCGACATCTCCCGCGGCGACATGATCGCCCGCCCGCACAACGCCCCAACGCCCAGCCAGGATATTGACGCGCTGGTCTGCTGGATGGACGAGACCAGGCCGCTCACCGCGGGCAACCGGTACGCCATCAAGCACACCACCCGGTCGGCCCGCACGATCGTGCGTAACGTGCACTACCGCCTGGACATCAACACGTTGCACCGGGACCACAGCGCGACCGGGCTGGCGTTGAACGAGATCGGTCGGATCACTCTGCGGACCACCCAGCCCCTGCTGGTCGACCCGTACCACCGCAACCGCACCACGGGCTCGTTCATCCTCATCGACGAGGCCACCAACCGTACGGCCGGAGCCGCGATCATCACCACGGCCTAGCCGCCGCTGGGCAGGGCCAGCGCTCGTCGCCCCTCCTCATACGGCGAGGGTTATCGCGATGATCCCCGTCCTGAGCCCGACGACCAGGGTGTCGTCAACGGCGACGCAGCTGGTGGCCTGGTGGTGGACTGGGATGGTCACGATCGGTTCGCCGGTGGTCGGGTCCCATAGTCGTACCGTCTGGTCGTAGCTGGCGGAGGCGAACAGGGTTCGTCCGCCCACGCTGACCGCGCATACCCCGGTGACCCAGCCGGTGTGGCGGTTGGCACGCCGACGGACCCATCCAAAGAGTCCGTGCCATCCTCGCGCAGGCGTTCCGGTGTGCGGGTCCCATAGCCGTACCGTCTGGTCGTTGCTGGCGGAGGCGAGCAGGGTCCGTCCGCCCACGCTGACCGCGCATACGCCCCTTACCCAGTAGGTGTGGCCGGTGAGGGTGTGTTGGTGGGTGCCGGTGGTCGGGTCCCATAGCCGTACTGTCTGGTCGTTGCTGGCGGAGGCGAGCAGGGTTCGTCCGCCCACGCTGACCGGGCATACTCCGGTGACCGCGCTGGTGTGGCCGGTGAGGGTGTGTTGGTGGGTGCCGGTGGTCGGGTCCCACAGCCGTACGGTCTGG
>DASSUC010000246.1:0-4131 GCA_035707405.1 Micromonosporaceae bacterium
TGGCATGTTTGTCGGACGCGCGTACGTTCCGTATCCTTGCCAACCTCCGGAGTGCGCGGCGCCGCGCCGCGCGCCCGTTTGTATGTGGGGGACGCCATGGCCGAGCGGGCGAAAGTCGCACGGAAGGCGACGACGAAGGCCGGCGCGGCCGGCGCGGACCAGGCGGATACGACGGCGCCGCCGGCCGCGAAGAAGTCCGGCCGCGCGGCTAGGCCGGCAGGGGCCGGGGGTACGAAGGCCGCCCCGGAACAGGGCGCCGCGGCGGCTGGTCCGGCCCGGACCACTCCGGCCGCCAGGGCGGCCGCCGCGAAGAAGGCTACGGTGACGGACCCCGTGACCAAGAAACCGGCCGCGTCGAAGACGGCACCCGCCACGCCGGCGGCGCCGGCGAAGAAGGCGGCGACCAAGGCGGGACCGGCCAGGACAGCAGCGGCGAAGCAGGCCCCGGCGGGCGCGGCCCGGACGGCACCGTCAACGGCGGCACCGGCGAGAACCTCGAGCAAGGCGGCCGCCAAGGCGACCCGGGGCACGGCCGCGGGACCGGCCCGGAGCGGGGCGACCAAGGCGGCCCGGGCCGACAGCCGCAAGGCCGCGCCGACCGGTGCTGCTGGGGTGCCGGGGACTCCAGCCACTCCCGTTGAAAGCGCCACTGCGGCCGGCAACGGCGCCGAGGGTCGCACGGCCAGGTCCGGCGGATCCGCCCGCCGGGCGGCCGCGGAGCACACCGTTCAGCCACACGCAACCGCCGCCAACCGCGCGGCCGAGGGAGCGACAATGGCCAAGCCAGCCGAGACCAAGACCGCCGCGAGCCGGACCGCCACCAAGGCGGCGGCCAAGTCCACCCGCACCGTGGCGGAGACGGAGAAGATCCGCGCCGCGCTGGCTGGCCGACGGGAAGAGCTGCGCAGCGAGTACGACCAGACGCTCGCCGAGATTGCCGAGCTGCAGCGCGACCGGCTGACCGACTCGGCAGGAGACGACCAGGCCGACACCGGGACGAAGACGTTCGAGCGGGAGCAGGAGATCTCTCTCGCCAACAACATCCTGGAACGGATCAACCAGGTCGAGCGGGCGCTGGAGCGGCTGGACGACGGCAGCTACGGCTGGTGCGAACGGTGTGGCAACCAGATCCCGGTGGAGCGGCTGGCCGCGTTCCCGTCCGCGACCCTGTGCGTGTCGTGCAAGCAGCTGGAGGAGCGCCGCTGACGGCGGTGGATGGAGGACTGAGCTGAACGACAGCGGCACGGCCGAGCGCCCCGGCGGGCAGCCGGTCGCGACAGAACCGGCGACGAAGCAGGTCGATCCCGGACAGACCGCGCCACGGCCGGCGGTGACGCGCACCTCGGACTCCGGTGACCCGGACTCAGGTGACCCGGACTACCCGGATGATCTGCGCGGCCCGGCCGGCACGGAGCGGGACGGGACCGGTCCGGCCGGACCTTCGTACCGGCACCGGGCCGTGCTGGTCCTCGCGGTGGCCGCGCTGGCCGTCCTCGTCGTGGACCTGGCCACCAAGCAGCTGGCGGTGACGCAGCTGACCGACCGCGGGCCGGTACGCCTCTTCGGCGGCGCGCTCTACCTCGTGCTGACCCGCAACAGCGGAGCTGCGTTCAGCCTCGCCCGGGACTACACGTTCGTGTTCCCGGTGGTCACCGTCGTGGTGGTTGGCTGGATCGCGTGGGCGTCGCGCCGGCTGCGGTCGGTGCCGTGGGGGCTCGCGCTCGGGCTGGTGCTCGGCGGCGCCACCGGCAACCTGGTGGACCGGGTCTTCCGCGCGCCGGGCCCGCTCGTCGGGCACGTGGTGGACTTCCTCAGCCTGCTCGACGAGCAGGGCCAGGTCTTCCCGGTGTTCAACGTCGCGGACATGGCACTCGTCAGCGGCGTGGCCCTGGCGGTCCTGCTGGAGCTGACCGGCCGGCGCCGGGACGGCACCCGGCATCCGGGTGACACTGACCCGGGTGACACTGACCCGGGTGACGCGGACGCGGAGGATGCGAACCGAGCGGACACGGACCCCCCGACAGACCCGGCCGGGCCCGACGCAGACCCGGCGGACCGGGACCGGACGGATCCGGCACCCGACCAGGTCGACGCCCGACCCGGTGCCGGCGCGCCCGGCCGCGACCATGGCTGACCGCCGCGAGCTGCGGTCCCTGCCCGTGCCGGACGGGCTCGACGGGACCCGGCTCGACGTGGCCATCTCCCGCCTGTTCGGGCTCTCCCGCACGGCAGCGGCCGACCTGGTGGCGGCCGGCGACGTACGGGTGGACGGCGCAACCGCGGCCAAGTCGGAGAAGGTGGCCTCGGGCGCCTGGCTCGACGTGACCCTGCCCGGCCCGCCCGTGCCGCCCGGTGTCGAGCCGCAGCGGGTGGCCGGGCTGCGGGTGGTGCACAGCGACGACGACATCGTCGTGGTGGACAAGCCGGTCGGCGTGGCCGCGCACCCGAGCCCCGGCTGGACCGGCCCGACCGTGCTGGCCGGGCTGGCCGCTGCGGGGCACACGGTGGCGACCAGCGGGGCGGCCGAGCGGCAGGGCATCGTGCACCGGCTCGACGTGGGCACCACGGGCCTGATGGTGGTGGCCAAGAGCGAGTACGCGTACCGGGTGCTGAAGCGGGCGTTCCGGGAGCGCGAGGTGGACAAGCGCTACCACGCCCTGGTGCAGGGCCACCTGGACCCGCTGCGCGGCACGGTGGACGCGCCGATCGACCGGCACCCCACCCACGACTACCGGTGGGCGGTGGTGTCCGGCGGCAAGGCGAGCGTCACGCACTACGACACCATCGAGGCCTTCGCCGCGGCGAGCCTGGTCGAGGTGCGGCTGGAGACCGGCCGTACCCACCAGATCCGGGTCCACTTCGCGGCGCTGCGCCATCCGTGCGTGGGCGACCTGACATACGGCGCCGACCCCACGCTCGCCGCCCGGCTGGGGCTGGAGCGCCAGTGGCTGCACGCCCGGGAGCTGGGCTTCGAGCACCCGGCGACGGGAGCGCAGGTGCGGTTCGTCAGCGACTACCCGCAGGACCTGGCTGACACGCTGCGGATCCTGCGCGACGGGCGGTAGCGGCGCCGCCAGATCGCGACGGTTGTCCGTCACCGTCCGGTCCCCGCCGATGACCAGGGGGTACGGTAACAGCCGAGCTGCTGCCGGGGGCGGCCCGGGTGGCCACTGCATCGAGCTTCGTGACCGAGGTGGGTGCCGGCATGGCCGCTTTAGGGTGGAGCTCCGTAGCCTGGTCAGGCAGACGGTGCACGGGGAGGCGAGCGTGGAGCGGACCGAGGCCGGCTGGGAGCCGGTCGCCGAGCCGGCTCACCGTTGGCGCCTACTGCGCGACCGGGTGCTGCTGGAGCACAGCGGTGAGCAGCCGACCGTGGGCCGGGCGTCGGTCCCGGGCACCCGGGTCTCGCCCCAGTTCGACGGCGGCCTGACCCGCTACCCGGGCACGATCGAGTGGCGGCAGGCGCACCACCACAACGGGGCGGCCGACCCGTCCGCCGCCGTCCTGCGCCGCGGCCTGGGCACCTCACGCGTGCTCGCGTTCGCCAACCCCAAGGGCGGGGTGCACAAGACCACCGCGACCGTGCTCGCCGCGGCGACCGTCGGCAGCGTCCGGGGCAGCGGCGTCATCGCCTGGGACGACAACGAGCTGCGCGGCACCCTGGGCCTGCGCGCCGGCAGCGCCCGGCACGCGCGCACCATCCGGCACCTGGTGGCCGACCTGCTCCAGGTGGAGTCGACGCCAGAGCACGAGCTGCGCGACACGCTCGACGGCTACCTGCGGCACGCGTCCGACGGGTCGTACGACGTGCTGGCCGGCGAGGAGAACCCGCGCTTCGCCCAGCGCCTCGACGGGCACATCGTGCGGCGCCTGCTGGAGCTGCTGCGCCGCACCCACGACGTGATCTGCGTGGACACCGGCAACAACGTGGAGAGCCCGAACTGGCAGGCCGTGCTGCACACGGCCGACCAGCTCGTGATCACCACAGTGCCCCGGGAGGACGCGGCGTTCGCCGCCGACTGGATGCTCGACCTGCTCGTGGACATGGGCATGGAGCGGCTGGTCGGCAACGCCCTGACGCTGGTGTCGTGCGCCACCCCCAACCCGCCGCCGCTGCTGGACGACCTGTCC
>DASSUC010000247.1:0-3832 GCA_035707405.1 Micromonosporaceae bacterium
GGATGGCCGCGCGCGGGCCCGGGCCGCGGATGCTACTCGGCGACGAGTAGCACCTTGCCCAGGTGGTCGCTGGACTCGACGACCTGGTGCGCCAGCGCCGCCTGCGCCATCGGCACCCGGCGGTCGATGACCGGCCGGATCGCGCCGCGCTCGACCAGGGGCCACACCTGCTCGCGTACCCCCGTGACGATCGCGGCCTTCTCCGCCACCGGCCGCGAGCGCAGCGCCGTCGCCGCCACCGACGCCCGCTTGGCCAGCAGCGCGCCGAGGTCCAGCTCTGCGGTACGCCCGCCCTGCAGGCCGATGACGACCAGCCGGCCGCCGGTGGCGAGCGCACGGACGTTGCGCCCGAGGTACGCCGCGCCCATGATGTCGAGGATCATGTCCACGCCGCCCTCGCCCACCTCGGCCACGAAGTCCTGCGTGCGGTAGTCGATGGTGACGTCGGCGCCGAGGTCGCGCAGTGCCGCGTGCTTGGCGGCGCGGGCGGTGGTGAGCACGGTCGCGCCCAGCGCCTTGGCGTACTGGATCGCGAACGTCCCGATGCCGCTGCCCCCGCCGTGCACCAGCAGCCGCTGCCCGGCGCGCAGGCCGGTCAGGTTGGACCAGACCGTGCACGCCACCTCGGGCAGCGACGCCGCGTCGACCAGGCCCAGGCCGGGGGGCACCGGCAGCACCTGCCCAGCCGGTACGGCGACCCGCTGCGCATAGCCGCCGCCGGCCAGCAGCGCGCACACCTGGTCACCCACGCGCCACCCGGTCACCTCGCCGCCGGTCGCGGCCACCGTCCCCGAGCACTCCAGCCCCGGGTACGGCGAGGCGCCCGGCGGCGGCTGGTAGAGCCCCTGTCGTTGCAGCAGGTCGGCGCGGTTGACCGCGGACGCGGCGACATCGATGAGCACCTCGTCCGCGCCGGGGCTGGGATCGGGGACCTCGGTCCAGGTCAGGACCTGCGGGCCGCCGGGCTTCGGGATCGTGATCGCGTACACGTCGGTGACGGTAACCGGTGTGCCGGGCGGTCAGGAGCCGCCGGTCGGCACGGCGTCCTGGACCACCTCGAACTCCAGCAGGCTGGCGCCTGCGGCGACCGGTCGGGCGCCCTCGCCGGCGTGCGCCTGCCGGGCCGGACCGTCCGCCCAGGCCCGGAACGCCTCCTCGCTCTCCCACTTGGTGTAGACGAAGTAGCGGGTCTCCCCGGCCACCGGGCGGAGGAGCTCGAAACCGAGGAAGCCGGGGGCGCCCTCGACCGCCCCGCGCCGGGCTGCGAAGCGCCTCTCCAGCTCCGGGCCGGCGCCGGCAGGGACCTCGATTGCGTTGATCTTCACGACCGCCATGCACCACACCCTATCCGGATGCGCATAAGACTCGCCCCGCCCGCGTCGGCAGGCGTGCATCTTCCCAGGTCAGGCGGTCCAGGAAAGTGACCTAAATCGCAGACAGCCGGAGAATCGGCGCGCATAATTGCGGTGTTTCCACAGGCGGCAGGGCCGCGTCAAGCGTCGCACCCGGCCTGCACTCCCACATCGACGTGACCCGCCGACCGAGTGTGTGACGCCCCCCGAGGAGATCGATGATCAACGCGTCCGAAGCCCGTACCCTCGACCGCTCCTCCCCTGTCCTGTTGACCGACGCCGACCCGAAGCCGCGCGGACGCAGGCCTCGCCTCGCGATGGTATCGACCTACTCGCCGCGCCGCTGCGGGATCGCCACCTTCTCCGAGGACCTGCGTACGGCGTTGGGCGAGGTGGCGCCCGATCTCGCCGTGTCCATCTGCGCGGTGGAACGGGACGCGCTGGCGCATCCGGACGAGGTCGAGACGGTCATCCGTACCGACAGCCCGGACGACTACCGCATCGCGGCGCGCCGGATGGCCGCGCTCGGCGTCGATGCGGTGCTGATCCAGCACGAGTACGGCATCTTCGGCGGCGACGACGGGGAGTACGTGCTGATCCTCGCGGGCGAGCTGCGCCGGCTCGGCGTGCCCTACCTGGTGACCCTGCACACCGTCCTGTCCCGCCCGTCGGCGGGACAGGCGGCGACGCTGCGCGCGCTGTGCGAGGGCGCGCAGACGGTCACCGTCTTCTCGCCCACCGCCGTCCGGCTGCTGGAGCGCAACGACCTGGTGCCGGCCGACCGCGTCGTGGTGGTGCCGCACGGAGCGCCAGAGATCCTCTACTCGCCGCCGCGGAGCGTGCGTTCGGCCGCGCTGGCAGCCGTGCTGGCCGAGGCGCGGAGGCGCCCGCTGGTCTCCACGTTCGGCCTGATCGGGCCCGGTAAGGGCATCGAGGCTGCGATCGACGCACTGGCCGCGGTCGCCCGCCGCCACCCGGACGTGCTCTACGTGGTGGCCGGGGCGACCCACCCGGAGCAGGTGCGCCAGCACGGGGAGAGATACCGGCACAGCCTGCTGGAGCGGGTCACGGAGCTGGGTCTGGAGGAGAACATCCGGTTCGTCGATGACTTCCTCACCGAGGCCGACCTGGCGGCACTGCTCGGGCGCACCGCGGTCTACCTCACGCCGTACCCCAACCGGGAGCAGATCTCGTCCGGCACGCTGACCTTCGCCGTCGCCGCCGGCTGCGCGATCGTGTCGACCGACTACCACTACGCGCGGGACCTCGTCTCCGCCGAGATGGGGGCGGTGGTCCCGGTGGAGGACCCGTACGCGATCGCGACGGCGCTGAACCGCCTGTTCGGCGATGGCACGCTGCTGTCCCGGGCCCGCGCCGCGTCGAGCCGCCTCGGTGAGCGGCTGTCCTGGCCGGCGGTGGCCGGACGGGTGCTGTCCCACGTCACACCCCTGGCTCCGGCGGGGGCGCTCGCCCACCGCTGAGCCCCACCGGTCGGCGCTCCCGGCGTCAATGGCCGGCTACCGCCCGGCGAAGCGGTCGGTGGCCGCGCGGAGGACCTCGGCCATGCCGGGGTGGCCCGCCTCGTCCACGAGCACCGCTGACAGCCGGGCCAGGCCCGGGCGAGCCGCCACGCGATGTCGGGCGGGCCGCTCACGTCGAGCCGGCCGTTGACGAGCACTCCGGGGATTCCGGCGAGGTTGCCGGCGTCCCGCAGCAGGGCACCCTCACCGGTCGATGCCCAGGTGGAGCCGTACCCGTTCGATGTCGCCGAGCAGGTGATGGGTCGTGTTGGTGGAAAGGTCCACAGCCGGGTCGCTGGCGTGCGGCGTGCTGCGCCCGCACCCACGCTGGTCGAACAGGACGACGCGGTACGCGTCAAGGTCGAGGTACCGCAGCCACCCCGGGCTGCATCCCGACCCCGGTCCGCCATGCAGGACGACGGCCGGCTTCCCGTGCGGGTTGCCGCGGCTCTCCCAGTAGACACGGTTGCCGTCACCCACATCAAGCAGGCCGCGCGGTTCATCCATCGTGGACCGCCACCGCCCGGGGGCGCCGTCCCAGCCGTATGCCGTGTCGCCGCCTACCGCGGCGCAGATGCCGACCAGCACGCCAAGCTGGTGGAGCTGACCAGTGACGACGATAGGCCGACAGTGATCCTGCCGTTGCTGGCCGCAGATGTCGCTCCGGTCGCCGGGCTCACCCGCACCCTGCCGGTCGACCAGGCCCAGGCCGTTACCGCCGCTTCCCGGCATGGCGCGCTGCTGGCCACGTAAGAGCGGCCGAAGTATGCGGGCGCTGTCGATGCGGACGACATGCTTGACCTGTGACGTGGAGAATGCGAGACGCCTGCGACATCCGGTAAGGCGAAGGTACTGCCGCGCTTGGCGTCGCGGGATCTGGCAAACTGGTGCGGGGTAACGACACGCCTGGTGCGTTCGTTCCCTACGAGGCATCTACGGTCCGGCGCTCGTAATGCCTCC
>DASSUC010000248.1:0-9333 GCA_035707405.1 Micromonosporaceae bacterium
GGAGCTCGCGCTCGCCGAGGAGGTGCTGCGCGACTTCATCCCGGACGGCGGCGGCCCGGAGATCACCGCCGACCAGATCATGGTGGCCACCTCCGAGTACTTCGGGGTGAGCATGGAGGACCTGCGCGGGCACTCCCGCTCACGGGTCCTGGTCAACGCCCGCCAGGTGGCGATGTACCTGTGCCGCGAGCTGACCGACCTGTCCCTGCCCCGGATCGGCCAGGCGTTCGGTGGTCGGGACCACACCACCGTCATGCACGCTGACCGAAAGATCCGCCAGCAGATGGCCGAACGGCGGTCGCTCTACAACCAGATCGCCGAGTTGACCAACCGGATCAAGCAGACCCCGTAGCCGTTCGGCTCGCATGTCCACAGGCCGTACCCACAGGTTGTGGATAACGTCTGGGGGCGCGCCTGTGGACGTACCCGGTGGGTGTCCTGGCGGTCGACGGCGGGTGAGGTAGTTATCCCCAGAACCAGGGGAGAAACCTGTGCTCATCCGGTGGATGAACGGTGGATAGCCGGGGATAACCGCCGGCGCCGGATGCGGCTGTGTGCAAACAGGCGTCCCGACGACCGTTTGTCCACACCCCGCGCACTCCGGCAAGGCCGCTGTGAGCTGGGCAGACGGTGCCCCTCCACAGAATCCACAACACCGACGAAGACGATGAAAATCTCTCTACTGGGAAACAAAACCAATCATCACGGCTGGGGAGAACTGGACCGGGAAGGCGCGGTACGGTGTCCCGGTTGGCCGCGCTGGCCGCCTCATCGCGGAGGGCATCTGATGAAGTTCCGAGTCGAGCGTGACGCGCTCGCCGACGCTGTCGCGTGGACTGCGAAGAGCCTGCCCAGCCGCCCGTCAGTCCCGGTGCTGGCCGGGGTGATGCTGCGGGTCGGCGACGGGGCGCTGCACGTCTCCGGCTTTGACTACGAGGTCTCCAGCCAGGTCACGATTGACGTGCAGGCCGACTCCGACGGCGCGGCCCTGGTGTCCGGGCGGCTCCTCGCCGAGATCACCAAGGCGCTGCCGGCCAAGCCGGTCGACATCGCAGCCGTCGGCTCGCACCTTGAGCTGGTCTGCGGCAGCGCCCGTTTCACGCTGCCGACCATGCCGGTGGAGGACTACCCGAGCCTGCCCGACATGCCGGCCACCGCGGGCACCGTGGACGCCGCGGCGTTCGGGGCGGCAGTGGCCCAGGTCGCGATCGCCGCCGGGCGCGACGACACGCTGCCGATGCTCACCGGCGTGCGGATCGAGCTGGACGGGGCGACGCTGAGCCTGATCGCCACCGACCGGTACCGGCTGGCGTTGCGCGAGATCTCCTGGCGACCGCTTGACGAGGGCGGCAGCGCGCACGCGCTGGTGCCGGCCAAGACCCTGGCCGACACCGCCAAGACGCTGGGCCCGCTCGGCGGCGAGGTGACGATCGCGCTGGCCCGCGGTGGGGTCGGCGAAGGGATGATCGGTTTCTCCGCGGGCACCCGCCGCACGACCAGCCGGCTGCTCGACGGCGACCTGCCCAAGGTCCGCGCGCTGCTGCCGGAGACGCACGCCGCCCAGGCTCGGGTGAGCGTCTCGGCGCTGTCCGAGGTGGTCCGCCGGGTCTCACTGGTGGCCGAGCGGGCGACCCCGGTGCGCCTGACGTTCGGCGAGGACGGCCTGGTGGTCGAGGCCGGCGGCACCGAGGACGCGCGGGCGAGCGAGGCGATGGACGCCACGTTCAGCGGCGAGCCGATCACCGTGGCGTTCAACCCGCAGTACCTGCTGGACGGCCTGACCGCACTCGACGGGCCGGTCGCCGTGCTGTCCATGGTGGACCCGAGCAAACCGGCTCTGCTGGCGCCCGGGACCGAGGACGGGGAGACTGTCGAGGGCTACCGTTACCTGATCATGCCGATCCGGCTCGGCCGCTAGCGCTCCAGCGCGACGCCGGCCTTGCGGAAGGGGGCTTGGGATGCAGCTGGGGCTGGTCGGGCTCGGCCGCATGGGCGGCAACATGCGCCAGCGGCTGCGCCGTGCCGGGCACGAGGTGGTGGGCTACGACCGCAACCCGGAGGTCTCCGATGTCGCCGGCCTCGCCGAGCTGGCTGACAAGCTGACCCCGCCGCGGGTCGTGTGGGTGATGGTGCCGGCCGAGCACACCGCCGCGGCCGTGGACGAGCTCGCACCGGTTCTCGCCGAGGGCGACATCATCATCGACGGGGGAAACTCCCGCTTCTCCGACGACGCGCCGCGGGCGCAGCGCCTGGCCGAGCGGGGCATCGGCTACCTGGACGTCGGCGTGTCCGGCGGAGTCTGGGGCCTGGAGGCCGGCTACGCCCTCATGGTCGGCGGCGCCGACGCGGACGTTGAGCGATGCATGCCAATCTTCGATGCGCTCAAGCCGGCCGGCGAGTTCGGGTTCGTGCACGCCGGGCCGGTCGGCGCCGGCCACTACGCCAAGATGGTCCACAACGGCATCGAGTATGGGCTCATGCACGCCTATGCCGAGGGCTACGAGCTGATGGCCGCCTCCGGGCTCATCACCGACGTGCCGGGCGTGGTCCGGTCCTGGCGGGACGGCACAGTGGTCAAGTCCTGGCTGCTCGACCTGCTGGACCGCGCGCTGGCGGAGGACCCCACCCTGGCCGGCCTGCGCGGCTACGCCGACGACACCGGCGAGGGCCGGTGGACCGTTGAGGAGGCGATCCGGCTGGCCGTCCCGATGAACGTGATCGCCGCGTCGCTGTTCGCCCGTTTCGGCTCGCGGCAGGACGACTCGCCGGCGATGAAGGCGGTCGCCGCGCTGCGGGCGCAGTTCGGCGGCCACGCGGTCCGGAAGGACTGACTTCCCTGTACGTACGTTCGCTGGAGCTGGTCGACTTCCGCTCGTACGCGCACGTGTCCGTCGACTTCGACCCTGGGCCCAACGTGCTCGTCGGGGCCAACGGCGCGGGCAAGACCAACCTGGTCGAGGCGCTCGGCTACGTGGCCACGCTGGGCAGCCACCGGGTGGCCGCGGACGCCCCCCTGGTGCGGGCCGGCGCGGAAAGCGCGGTGATCCGTACTACGGTCGTCCACGACGGGCGGGAGCTGGTCATCGAGCTGTCGGTGACGCCGGGCAAGGCGAACCGGGCCCGGCTCGGGCGGGCGCCGGTGAGCCGGGCCCGCGACGTGCTCGGCGCGCTGCGGCTGGTGCTCTTCGCCCCCGAGGACCTCGCCCTGGTCCGGGGTGACCCGGCTGAGCGCCGGCGCTACCTCGACGACCTGCTCGTTGCCCGGCAGCCCCGCTACGCCGGTGTGCGCGCCGACTACGACCGGGTGCTCCGCCAGCGCAACGCGCTGCTGCGCACCGCCTACCTCGCCCGCAAGGCCAGCTCCGGCAACCGCGACCTGTCCACCTTGGACGTCTGGGACCTGCACCTGGCCCAGCACGGGGCGGCGCTGCTGGCCGGCCGGCTGGAGCTGGTCGCCGCGCTCGCCCCGCACGTGGCCAAGGCGTACGACACGGTGGCGGGCCGGGGGGGCTCGGCCGCGGTGGCGTACCGCTGCGGGCTGGGCGAGGCGGTCGCCGGTCCCGGCGCGGTGGACCGGGCCGCGCTCGCCCAGGCGCTGGGTGAGGCGCTGCGCCAGGCCCGGCCGGCCGAGGTGGAGCGGGGCGTCACGCTGGTCGGCCCGCACCGTGACGACCTCACCCTCGCGCTGGGCGAGCGCCCCGCCAAGGGGTACGCCAGCCAGGGCGAGTCGTGGTCGTACGCGGTGGCGCTGCGGCTGGCAGCGTACGACCTGCTGCGCTCCGAGGGGGTGGAGCCGGTGCTCGTCCTCGACGACGTCTTCGCCGAGCTGGACACCGGCCGGCGGGACCGGCTGGCCGCCCTGGTGGGCACGGCCAGCCAGGTGTTGGTCACCTGCGCCGTCCCGGACGATGTCCCGGCCAGCCTGCGTGGGGTGCGCTTTGACCTGACGGATGGGGAGGTGCGCCGTGCCGGGTGACACGCCGGGTGAGCAGGCTGGGCCGGGTCCGTCGCACACCGGCCCTGCCCAGGCCCGTGGACAGGCCGGGGGGCAGGTCGGCGGGGATGGAGGTCCGGCGGCGCCGGACGCGGCCCGGGTGAGCGGTCCGGAGCTGGCGCGGGCCGCGCTGGACGCGGCCCGGGCCCGCCGGGGCACCCGGCCCGGAGCGGGATACGGGCGGTCCGCCGGGAGCGGCGGCAGACGCGCGGACCCGTTGGGCGACGATGACGGGATGCCGGCCGGCGCAGGAGGGCCTGATGGCGCCGCGGGCACGGATGGGGCCCGGACCGGTGCCGGCGGTGCGGGTGCCGGGGCAGGCGCCGGTGGGGATACCGCCGGCGCGGCCGGCAAGGCGGCTGGGCGGGGCCGGACCGGTCGCCCGGCGGCTCGGCGGCGGGGCTACTCCGGCGCCGGGCCGGACCCCCGCGACCCGCAGCCGTTCGGCGCGATCCTCGAACGGCTGGTCAAGGCGCGTGGGTGGGGGCGTCCAGCGGCCGAGGCGACCGTCTTCGGGGCCTGGGAGCGAGTGGTCGGTCCGGATATCGCCGCGCACAGCCGCCCGGTGAAGCTGGAGGGCGGCGAGCTGACCGTGGAGGCGGAGTCCACCGCATGGGCGACCCAGCTACGCATGCTCGCCGGCACGCTGCTGGTGCGGATCGCCGCCGCGGTGGGGCACAACGTGGTCACCCGGCTGCGGGTGCACGGACCGGCGGCACCGTCCTGGTCCCGGGGGCCTCGCCGGGTCCGCGGCCGCGGCCCCCGAGACACCTACGGCTAGCAAAATCGCCCCACTCCAGTTTCAAGGATGGTGACTCACCAAGATCACGATCTGGTGCGTCAACGTTTAGTCGCACTACACATTTGTGGTTGTGGTCGTGATCTTGAGAAGCGAAGGGGTTCAGAAGTCGGCGTAGACGGCGAATCCGCGATCGGCGCACCGCCGGTAGAACCGCCCGAGCACATCCAGCTCAGTGAGCGTGAAGCTCCACTGCGGTGCCCCACCAGCCTCCCGGCGCAGCCGGTCCAGGCGGCTGTCCAGCCAGCGCAGCTGCTGCTCGGCGAGGCGGTTGTCGGCGAGGGCGGCGGTGAGCACCTGCGCCACCGTCTCGAAGGTGACCTCCTCCCCGAGCGGGAGGTGCCCATCGACGAAGCGTTCCAGCCCACCCGCGATCCAGGCGCAGCCGTCCGGGTCGATCACCGGATCCTCGTCCTCGGTCGACGCGTCAGTGGCGTAGAGCACACCGGACAGCCCCAGCATCAGGTCGACGAGCTCGGTGTACGCGGTCACCCGTACCGTGCCGGTCTTGGCGATGTGCCCGGCGAGCGCGCCGGCCGGGGCCGGCACCCGCGGCTCGTCGGCGAGGACGGCGAAGTCGACGAACTCGGCCGGGGCCACCGGGTCGTAGAAGCGTCCGGTGCGTGGCCACTGCACGGCGACGTTGTCCAGCCCCATCGGCGTAACCACACCTTTCACCTCGGCCGGGGCGAGGTTACGGCACGCGCGGGCCGGCGTGCGACCCCACCCGCCGGCGGCGCGCAGGGCGTACCCTCGCAGTCACCGACACCGACCTCGGCGGCGCTGGTCGCTCCGTCGGCAGGGTGTGATCCGTGGGTGTGTGGGGGGAGTCGTGGGCCGAGTAGTTCGGGCCGCTACGAAGGCCTCAGGGGTGTCGTAGCGCGCTTCTGTCGGCCGGGCACAGTAGGATCGAAGGGTGAACGCCGCCGCGCATCGCAGGCGGTGTCATTCATCCGCGGGTGCGGAAAGCTCGTCCGCGGCTGCGGAGAGAGGGACGACGTCGGTGCCGAAGAAGCTGGATGACTACACCGCTGCCTCGTTGACCGCCCTGGAGGGCCTGGAAGCGGTCCGTAAGCGCCCGGGAATGTATATCGGCAGCACCGGTGAGCGGGGCCTGCACCACCTCGTGCAGGAGGTGGTCGACAACGCGGTGGACGAGGCGCTCGCCGGCTTCTGCGACACGATCGACGTGGTGCTGCTCGCCGACGGCGGGGTCCAGGTGGTGGACAACGGGCGCGGCATCCCGGTCGACCTGCACCCCAAGCTTAAGAAACCGGGCGTCGAGGTGGCGCTGACCGTGCTGCACGCGGGCGGCAAGTTCGAGGGCAAGGCGTACACGGTCTCCGGCGGCCTGCACGGGGTCGGTGTCTCGGTGGTCAACGCGCTCTCCACCCGGATGGAGGTGGAGATCCACAAGGATGGCCACGTGTGGCGCCAGCAGTACCACTTCGCCAAGCCCACACCGCTGGTCAAGGGGGAGCGGACCCGGCGGACCGGATCGAGCGTCAGCTTCTGGCCCGACCCGAAGATCTTCGAGACCACCGAGTTCAGCTTCGAGACCATCTCCCGGCGGCTCCAGGAGATGGCGTTCCTCAACCGCGGCCTCACCATCCACCTGCGCGACGAGCGCAAGCGCGACGAGGGTGGCGCGGCCCGCGAGGTGACCTACCTCTACAAGGGTGGCATCGCCGACTTCGTGCGCCACCTCAACACGACCAAGACCCCGCTGCACCGCTCGGTGGTGGAGTTCACCGCCGAAGGCGAGGGCATGTCGGTCGAGGTGGCGATGCAGTGGAACGAGTCGTACGGCGAGTCGGTCTACACCTTCGCCAACACGATCAACACGCACGAGGGCGGCACGCACGAAGAGGGGTTCCGGGCTGCGCTGACCACGGTGGTCAACAAGTACGGCAGCGACAAGAAGCTGCTCAAGGGCGACGAGAAGCTGACCGGTGAGGACATCCGGGAGGGGCTCGCCGCGATCGTCTCGGTCAAGCTGGCGAACCCGCAGTTCGAGGGCCAGACCAAGACCAAGCTCGGCAACACCGACGTGAAGAGCTTCGTGCAGCGGGTCTGCAACGAGTGGCTGGCCGACTGGCTGGAGCGCAACCCGGGCGAGGCGAAGACGGTCATCACCAAGGCCTCCGCCGCGGCGCGGGCCCGCGTCGCCGCGGCCCAGGCCCGCAAGCTGGCCCGGCGCAAGTCGCTGCTGGAGTCCGGCTCGATGCCCGGCAAGCTCTCCGACTGCCAGTCGACCGACCCGCGGGTGTCCGAGCTGTTCATCGTCGAGGGTGACTCCGCTGGCGGCTCCGCCAAGCAGGGGCGCGACCCCAAGTTCCAGGCGATCCTGCCGATCCGCGGCAAGATCCTGAACGTGGAGAAGGCGCGCATCGACCGGGTCCTGAAGAACAACGAGGTCCAGGCGCTGATCACCGCGCTCGGCACCGGCATCCACGAAGAGTTCGACATCGAGAAGCTGCGGTATCACAAGATCGTGCTGATGGCCGACGCGGACGTGGACGGCCAGCACATCCGGACCTTGCTGCTCACGCTGCTGTTCCGCTTCATGCGGCCGCTGGTGGAGCTCGGGCACGTCTACCTGGCCCAGCCGCCGCTCTACAAGATCAAGTGGAACAAGAAGGGTGACGACGCGCAGTACGCCTACTCCGACCGGGAGCGCGACGGGCTGATCGCGATCCGGCAGGAGAAGCGGGCGAACGCGAAGCCGGACGACATCCAGCGGTTCAAGGGTCTGGGCGAGATGAACTACCCGGAGCTGTGGGAGACCACGATGAACCCGGCCACCCGTACCCTGCTGCACGTCTCGCTGGACGACGCGGCGACTGCGGACGAGCTGTTCAGCGTGTTGATGGGTGAGGATGTCGAGGCCCGGCGCTCGTTCATCCAGCGCAACGCCAAGGACGTCCGCTTCCTGGACATCTGACACGACATCTGGCGCGCGGAAGCGGTTTGCCGGGTTGGCTACAGCCGGGGTGCCCGGCCTGGACGATAAGGGTGGACAGTGACGGATCCGACCATGCCCGGGGACGACGACGCGGTCGAAGCGACCGGCGCCGGCGCGGACCACAGCGGCGACGGCATGGCGCGCAGCCGGATCGAGCCGGTCGGGCTCGAGGTGGAGATGTCGCGCTCGTACCTCGACTACGCGATGAGCGTGATCGTCAGCCGCGCCCTGCCGGACGTCCGCGACGGCCTCAAGCCGGTCCATCGCAAGATCCTCTATGCCATGTACGACTCGGGGTACCGCCCCGACCGCGGCTACGTGAAGTGCTCCCGGGTCGTCGGCGACGTGATGGGGCAGTTCCACCCGCACGGCGACGCGTCCATCTACGACGCCCTGGTGCGGATGGGCCAGCCCTGGTCGCTGCGCTACCCGTTGATCGACGGGAACGGCAACTTCGGCTCGCCCGGCAACGACCCGCCGGCCGCCATGCGCTACACGGAGAGCCGGCTCGACCCGCTCGCCATGGAGATGCTGCGCGACATCGACGAGGACACGGTCGACTTCGGGCCCAACTACGACGGGCGCGCGCAGGAGCCCAGCGTGCTGCCCTCGCGCGTGCCCAACCTGCTGATGAACGGGTCGGCCGGCATCGCCGTGGGCATGGCCACCAACATCCCGCCGCACAACCTGCGCGAGATCGGCGCGGCCGTGCAGTGGTGCCTGGCCAACCCCGACGCCGACGAGGCGACCACCCTGGACGAGCTGATCAAGATCGTCAAGGGGCCGGACTTCCCGACGTACGGGCTGATCGTCGGCACCGCGCCGATCGTGGACGCGTACCGGACCGGGCGGGGCTCGATCCGGATGCGGGCCGTGGTCGAGGTCGAGGAGGACCGGCGGGGCCGGGCCCAGCTGGTCGTCACAGAGCTGCCCTACCAGGTCAACCCGGACAACCTCGCCGAGCGCATCGCCGAGCTGGTCAAGGAGGGCAAGCTCAGCGGCATCGCGGACATCCGGGACGAGTCGTCCGGGCGTACCGGCATGCGGCTGATCCTGGTGCTCAAGCGGGACGCGGTCGCCAAGGTCGTGCTGAACAACCTCTACAAGCACACCCAGCTCCAGGAGACGTTCGGCGCGAACATGCTGGCGCTGGTCGACGGCGTGCCGCGCACGCTCAACCTGGCCCAGTTCGTGCGCCACTACGTGGCACACCAGATGGAGGTCATCCGCAGGCGTACGGCGTACCGGCTGCGCAAGGCCGAGGAGCGGGCGCACATCCTGCGCGGCCTGGTCAAGGCGCTGGACGCGCTGGACGAGGTGATCGCGCTGATCCGGCGCTCGCCAACGGTGGACGAGGCGCGCACCGGCCTGATGCGGCTGCTCGACATCGACGAGATCCAGGCCACCGCAATCCTCGACATGCAGCTGCGGCGGCTGGCGGCCCTGGAGCGGCAGAAGATCATCGACGAGCTGGCCGAGATCGAGCTGAAGATCGCCGACCTCAAGGACATCCTGGCCAAGCCGGAGCGGCAACGGAAGATCATCTCGGACGAGCTGGGCGAGATCGTCGCCAAG
>DASSUC010000249.1:0-9892 GCA_035707405.1 Micromonosporaceae bacterium
GCCGGCGGTGCGTAAGCCAACACCTCACGACGAAGGGGGAACAGGCGTGTCCGGTGGAGAGATCGCGGCCCTGGTCGCGGCCGGGGCATTCGTGATGCTGGTGCTCGTGCTCGCCGTACCCATCCTGCGGCTGCGCCACACAGTGGACGCCGCCACCAGGGCGATCAACGACGTGACCGACCGCACCGGCCCGATGCTCGACAACATGAACGTGGCACTGAGCCAGGTGAACACCTCCCTGGACGGCGTGAACGTGCAGCTGGAGCGGCTGGACACGATCACCGGGCACGCCCAGCAGGTCACCGCGAACGTGGCGAACCTATCCACAGTGGTCAGCGCGGCGGCGGCCAACCCGCTGGTGAAGGTGGCCGCGTTCAGCTACGGGGTGCGCAAGGCCACCAACGCCCGGCGCCGCCACGACGAGGAGCGGCAGGTGCGAGAGATGCTTAAGGACCAGCGCAGGGCGGCCCGGCGCAGCCGGTAGGCCGAGGCGCGGGTGAGCCGGCGAGGAGGATGACATGAGACGGCTGTTGTGGCTCGGGGTAGGGCTGGCGGTCGGCGCGCTCGTGGTGCGGGCGGTGTCCAGGAAGGCGCAGGCGTTCACCCCCGGCGGCATCGCCGGCACGGCCCGGTCGTCAGCGGGTAACCTGCTCGACTCGGTCCGCGGCTTCGTCGACGATGTCCGTGAGGGCATGGCCGAGCGGGAGGCGCAGATCCACGCCGCGTTCACCGAGGGCGTGGCGCTGGAGCCGGACGGCCTGTCCACCGAAGAGACGGAAACCTATCCCCAGAGAGGCACGCTCCACTGATGCGCACCGCGGAGATCAAGCGACGGTTCCTGGCCCACTTCGAGGCGAACGGGCACACGGTCGTCCCCAGCGCCGCGCTGCCGGCCATCGACGACCCGAACCTGCTGTTTATCAACGCGGGCATGGTGCAGTTCGTGCCGTACTTCCTGGGCCAGCGCACGCCGCCGTACCGCCGCGCGGTCTCCGTGCAGAAGTGCCTGCGCACCCCGGACATCGACGAGGTCGGCAAGACCAGCCGGCACGGCACGTTCTTCCAGATGAACGGCAACTTCTCCTTCGGCGACTACTTCAAGGAAGGCGCCATCGCGCTGGCCTGGGAGCTGTCCACCAAGCCGGTCGCCGACGGCGGCTTCGGCCTGGATCCCGAGCGCATCTGGGCCACCGTCTACCTCGACGACGACGAGGCGATCGACATCTGGCACAAGCAGGTCGGCCTGCCGATGGAGCGGATCGTGCGCCGGGGCAAGGCGGACAACTACTGGTCCATGGGCATCCCCGGCCCGTGCGGCCCGTGCTCCGAGCTCTACCTCGACCGCGGCCCGGAGTACGGCCCCGACGGCGGCCCGGACGTCGACGAGGACCGTTACCTGGAGTTCTGGAACCTGGTCTTCATGCAGTTCGAGCGGGGCCCGGGCACGACAAAGACGGACTACCCGATCCTCGGCGAGCTGCCGGCGAAGAACATCGACACCGGCATGGGCCTGGAGCGCGTCGCGACCCTCCTCCAAGGCGTCGACAACCTCTACGAGATCGACGAGGTCCGGCCGATCCTGACCAGGGCGGCGGAGCTGACCGGCAGGAGCTACGGCGCCCGCTCCGGCCACGCCGCGGCCCAGTCCCACCCGGACGACGTACGGCTGCGGGTGGTCGCCGACCACGTGCGTACCGCGCTGATGATGGTCGGCGACGGGGTGACCCCGGCCAACGAGGGGCGCGGCTACGTGCTGCGCCGGATCATGCGCCGCGCGATCCGGGCGATGCGCCTGCTCGGCTGGCAGGACGGGCCGGTGCTGCCGCAGCTGCTGCCGGTGGCCCGCGACGCCATGGCGCCGTCCTATCCGGAGCTGGAGCGCGAGTTCGGCCGGATCTCCCAGTACGCGTACGGCGAGGAGGAGGCGTTCCTCGCCACGCTCAAGCAGGGCACCACGATCCTCGACACGGCCATGGCGCAGACCAGGGCGGCCGGGTCCGGCACGCTCACCGGGGACCAGGCGTTCCTGCTGCACGACACGTACGGCTTCCCGATCGACCTGACCCTGGAGATCGCCGCCGAGCAGGGGCTCTCCGTGGACGAGGCGGGCTTCCGCGAGCTCATGGCGCAGCAGCGGGCCCGGGCCAAGGCCGACGCGCAGGCGCGCAAGACCGGCCACGCCGACCTGTCGGCGTACCGTTCGGCCCTGGAGGCGGGCGGGCCGGTGGAGTTCACCGGGTACGCCGAGGCGGCCCGCGAGTCGCGGGTGCGCGCGCTGCTGGCCGGCGACGGCTCGACGCTGGCCGTGGCCGGGGAGGGTGACGAGGTCGAGCTGGTCCTCGACGCCACCCCGTTCTACGCCGAGGGCGGCGGCCAGCAGCCCGACTGGGGAGTGGTGACCGTCGGCGGCGGCCAGGTCGAGGTGCGTGACGTGCAGCAGCCCCTGCCCGGCCTGGTGGTGCACCGCGGCCGGGTGGTGCGCGGCGAGGTGCGCGCCGGGGAGACCGGGTACGCCGAGATCGACGCGTACCGGCGCCGGGCGATCTCCCGGTCGCACACCGCGACCCACCTGGTGCACCAGACGATGCGCAGCTTCCTGGGCGAGTCGGCGACCCAGGCCGGGTCGCTGAACGCGCCGGGCCGGCTGCGGTTCGACTTCAACACCCCGTCGGCGGTCCCGCCCAGCGTGCTGCACGACGTCGAGCAGCAGGTCAACGAGGTGCTCCTGGGCGACCTGGAGGTACGCGCGTTCGTCACCTCGCTGGCCGAGGCGCGCCGGCTCGGCGCGGTGGCCCTGTTCGGCGAGAAGTACGGCGACCAGGTCCGCGTCGTCGAGGTCGGCGACTACGCCCGCGAGCTGTGCGGCGGCACCCACGTGGCCCGCTCCGGCCAGCTCGGCCTGGTGAAGATCCTGCACGAGGCGTCGATCGGGGCCGGCGTACGGCGCGTGGAGGCCCTGGTGGGCATGGACGCGTTCGGCTTCCTCGCCCGCGAGCACCTGCTCGTCACCCGGCTGGCCGAGCTCTACCGGGTGCCGGCCGACCAGGTCGCCGACCGGGTGGAGCAGACCGTCGCGCAGCTGCGCGACGCCGCGCGGGAGCTGGAGAAGCTGCGTGCCCAGCTGGTGCTCGCCGGAGCCGGCTCGCTCGCCGGCTCGGCCCGGGACGTCGCAGGTGTCGCGCTGGTGGTGACCGAGGCGCCGGAGGGAGCCGGTGGCAACGACGTGCGTACCCTCGCCCAGGAGATCCGCGGCAAGATCCCGGCGTCCCGGCCGGCGGTGGTGGCCGTGGCGGCCCGCGGCGGCGGCAAGGCCTCGCTCGTGGTCGCCGTGAACGGCGCGGCGCGCGAGCGCGGCCTGGATGCGGCGGCGCTGGTCAAGGGCGCGCTCTCCGGTCGCGGCGGCGGCAACGCCGACCTGGCCCAGGGCGGCGGGGTCCCGGCCGCGCAGGCGCCGGCGCTGCTGGCCGCGGTGGAGCGGCTGGTCGCCGCGGCGTGACCGGCGAGAACGGCCCCCAGACCGGCGGGACCGGCTGGGTCCCGGGGGTCCGGCTGGCGGTGGATGTCGGCACGGTCCGGGTGGGCGTGGCCCGCTCGGACCCGGCTGGCGTGCTCGCGACGCCGCTGGCCACGCTCGCCCGCGACCAGAGCGCCGCCAAGGGTAGGGTGCCGTCTGATATGTCCGAGCTGGCCCGGCTGGTCCATGACCATCAGGTGGTAGAGGTGGTGGTGGGGTTACCGGTGACACTGGCGGGGGTAGAGGGACTGGCGGCGGCCCACGCCCGCGCTTACGCGCAGCGGTTGGCGCAGGTCGTCGCCCCGGTGCCGGTCCAGTTGGCGGACGAGCGGATGTCGACTGCGGTGGCTGCGCGTAGGCTGTCCGAGCGTGGCGTCAGGGGGAGGCGCCAGCGTGCGGTCGTGGACCAGGCGGCCGCCGTGGAGATCCTGCAAAGCTGGCTCGACCTGCAGCGGAGGCGGACGTGATGATCGACGACCTCGACCTCGCGTTTGACGAGTATTCCGATCGTGGCCGGCACAGGCACCGCCGCAGCGCGGTGGGCAACGGCAAGAAGGGGAAAAAGAAGAAGAAGCGCCGCCGCCGGGGTCGTACCTTCGCGGCGTTGTTCCTGACCCTGGTCCTGCTCGCCACGCTCGGCCTGGGCGCCTGGTGGGGCTTTGGCAAGGTGCAGGGCTTCTTCAAGGCGCCGGACTTCAGCTCCGCCGGCAGCGGCGAGGCCACGGTCGAGGTGAAGAAGGGCGACACCGCGGCGGACATCGGCAACACGCTCTACAGCAAGGGCGTGGTCAAGAGCGCCGCAGCCTTCGTGGAGGCGGCCCAGGCGGACCCGCGCAGCCAGAACATCCAGCCGGGCGTCTACAAGGTGCGCCAGCGCATGCGCGCCTCGGCCGCGCTGGACATGCTGCTCGACCTGAAGAACAAGCTGGTGACCCGGGTGACCATCCCGGAGGGGCGCACCGCGAAACAGACCTACGAGCTGCTCGCCAAGGCCACCGGCCTGAAGGCGGCCGACTTCGCCGCCGCCGCCAAGGACCCGATCAAGCTGGGCATCCCGGACTTCTGGTTCACCCGTACCGACAAGAAGCCGGTCACCAGGTCGATCGAGGGCTTCCTCTTCCCGTCAACGTACGAGCTGGACCCCGGCGCCACCGCGGCGCAGGTCCTGCAACGCATGGTCGGCCAGTTCCTCGCGGTCGCCGAGGAGGTCAAGTTCGTCCAGCGGGTGGAGGCGGAGCGCGGCGGCATCGCGCCCTACGAGGCCCTGATCGTGGCGTCGCTGGCGCAGGCCGAGGCGGGCGTGCCGGGGGACATCGGCAAGATCGCGCGGGTGGCGTACAACCGGGTCTACAAGAAGAACATGCCGCTCCAGTTCGACGTCACCATCAACTACTACTGGGAGCTGACCGGCCGGCCGACCAAGTCCTCGGCGCAGATGACAACGGCCGACCTCCAGGACCCGAAGAACCCGTACAGCACCCACGTCCACCTGGGACTGCCGCCCACACCCATCAACAACCCCGGCCGGGTCGCGCTGGAGGGGGCGATGGCGCCGCCGGAGGGCACCTGGCTGTTCTTCGTCGCGGTCGACAAGGCCGGCCACTCGGCGTTCGCGACGACCGACGCGGAGCACGAGCGCAACAAGGCTCTGGCCTGCCGCAACGGCGTGCTCTGCTGATGCCGCCGGAGGCGGCGGGGCGGGCGGGACCGCCGGAGGCGGCGGGGTCGGCCCGGCCGGCGGGGCCGGCGGGGCCGGCCGCCCCGGCGAGGGCGGGGCCGCGCCGGGCGGCCGTGCTGGGCAAGCCGGTCGCCCACTCCCGGTCGCCGGACATCCACCGGGCCGGGTACGCCGCCGCCGGGCTGGCCGGCTGGAGCTACACCGCGGTCGAGTGCGCCGAGTCTGAGCTGGCGGGCCTGGTAGCGGGGCTCGGTGCCGAGTGGGCGGGCGTGTCGCTGACCATGCCGCTGAAGGAGGTGGCGCTGCGCGTCGCCTCCTCGGCCTCGGCGCTCGCCACCACCCTGGGCGCCGCCAACACCCTGGTCCGTCAGGGTGACGGCGGCTGGCACGCCGAGAACACCGACGCGCCCGGCATGGCCGACGCGCTGCGGCCCGCCCTCGCCGGCGCCGTGCGCTCCGTCGCGGTCCTGGGCGCCGGCGGTACGGCGCGAGCCGCACTCGCCGCAGCAGCCGGCCTCGGCGCGGCCTCGGCCACCGTGTACGCCCGCCGGCCAGCCGCGGTCGCCGCGCTGGACCCGGTGGCGGCGGCGCTCGGCCTGCCAATGTCCCACGGGGACTGGGCGCGGGTCGCCGCCGCGGGCCAGGCCGACGTGGTGGTCTCGACGGTCCCGAAGGGAGCGGCCGACCCGGTCGCCCCGACCGTCGCCTGGGGACCGTCCACTGTGCTGCTCGACGCGCTCTACGACCCATGGCCGACCGCGCTGGCGGCGTCCGCCGCGCGCGCCGGCCGGCCGGTGGTGTCCGGGCTGGAGCTGCTGCTCGCCCAGGCGGTCCGCCAGTTCACGCTCTTCACCGGTGTGCCGGCGCCGGTGGCGGCGATGCGGGCCGCGCTCGGCGGTGGCCGGGCAGGCGACAGCCGGCTGCGGTCGTGACGGCAGGGTTCACTGGCACTGCGGTCGCCGTGGGGGTATGGCGCCGGCACCGGCGTGACAGACTGGGGCCCGTGCTGCGCTGGTTGACCGCGGGGGAGTCGCATGGCCCCGCGCTCGTCGCGATCATCGAGGGCGTGCCCGCCGGGGTCTCGGTGACCAGCGCGGACGTGGCGCACGAGCTGGCCCGCCGCCGCCTGGGCTACGGCCGCGGCGCCCGGATGAGCTTCGAGCGCGACCAGGTGGATATCGTCGGCGGCGTGCGGCACGGGGTGACCCTCGGCGGGCCGGTCGCCATCAGCGTCGCCAACAGCGAGTGGCCCAAGTGGCGCGTGGTGATGGCGGCCGACCCGGTCGACCCGGCCGAGCTGGCGGGCCTGGCCCGCAACGCGCCGCTGACCCGCCCCCGGCCGGGCCACGCCGACCTGGCCGGCATGCAGAAGTACGGCTACACCGACGCACGCCCGGTGCTAGAACGCGCCAGCGCGCGGGAGACCGCGGCCCGGGTGGCGGTCGGCACGGTCGCCAAGGCACTGCTGCGGCAGGGCCTCGGCGTCGAGGTCGTGTCCCACGTCGTCGCGCTGGGCGCGGTCGAGGCCAAGCCGGGCACCCGGCCCACCCCGGCCGACGCCGGGCAGGTCGACGCCGACCCGGTGCGCTGCCTGGACCCTGACGCGAGCAGCCGGATGGTGGCCGAGGTCGACGCCGCCAAGCGGGACGCCGACACGCTCGGCGGCGTGGTCGAGGTGCTGGCGTACGGCGTACCGCCGGGGCTCGGGGCGCACACCCAGTGGGACCGCAAGCTGGACGCCAGGCTCGCCGCCGCGCTCTGCTCGATCCAGGCGATCAAGGGGGTCGAGATCGGTGACGGGTTCACCCAGGCCCGTTCCCGCGGCTCGGTGGCGCACGACGAGATCGTGCCGACGCCGGACGGCGTGCGGCGGGTGAGTGACCGGGCCGGGGGCCTGGAGGGTGGCATGACCACCGGCGAGCCGCTGCGGGTACGGGCGGCGATGAAGCCGATCTCGTCGCTGAACCGACCGCTGTCCACTGTGGACACCGCGACCGGCGAGCCGGCGACCGCCATCAACCAGCGCTCCGACGTGTGCGCCGTGCCGGCCGCGGCGGTCGTGGCCGAGGCCATGGTGGCGCTGGTGCTGGCCGAGGCGGCCATCGAGAAGTTCGGCGGCGACTCGCTGGCCGAGCTGCGCCGCAACGTCGCCGGCTACCTCGAGCACCTGGTGGTCCGGTGAGCCGGCCGGTGTGCGTGCTGGTCGGGCCGCCCGGCGCCGGCAAGTCCACGGTCGGCCAGCTCGTGGCCGACGCGATGGGGGTTGAGCTGCGGGACACCGACGCCGACATCGAGGCGGTCGCCGGCAAGCCGGTGCCGGACATCTTCGTGGACGACGGGGAGCCGCACTTCCGCACCCTGGAGCGGGCGGCGGTGGCGGCGGCGCTCACCTCCTGGCAAGGGGTGCTCGCCCTCGGCGGGGGCGCGGTGCTCGCCGGCGAGACCCGGGCCGCGCTGGCCGGGCACACGGTGATCTACCTGTCGGTGGGGCTGGCTGACGCGGTCCGGCGGGTCGGGCTCGGGCAGGGGCGTCCACTGTTGACGGTCAACCCCCGCGCCACGCTGCGGCACCTCCTCGACCAGCGGCGCCCGCTCTACGAGCAGGTGGCGACCGTCACCGTGGTGACCGACGGGCGCGACCCCGGGGAGGTCGCCGCGGAGGTGCTGGCGGCCCTGGGCGGACGGGGGCTGGCGGCTAGGCGGGTGGCCGGTCCCACACCGTGACCCGGTGGCGCCGCAGGAACTCCCGCGGGCGGTCCTGGTCGGGCAGGGCGGCGAGCCGCTCCAGGGCGGGGGCGACGTACTGCGCCCAGGCCGCGTCGTCCACCTCCCACAGCCAGGCAAAGGCCCGGTCGCGTACCAGCTGGGCCAGCTCCCGCGGGCCCTCCCGGTCCGGTGTGGGCGCGGTGTCGCCGGTCCAGACCAGTGCCAGCCCGGTCGCACGCCCGGCCGCGAGGACCGCGTCGGGCCGGTCGATGCGGGTGTGCAACGGCTCCGAAGGCGACATCGCCTCGCTGATGTCGGTCGGCTCGTCCGTCGCGCCGCCGTGTGTCGCGACGACCCGCCCGCCGGGGCGTACCACCCGGAATGCCTCGGCCAGTGCGGCGCTGACGTCGCCGATGGCGTGCAGCGCGTGCACGAAGACGACGGTCGAGACCGCGCCGTCGGCGACCGGCAGTGCGCGGGCGTCGGCCAGGGCGAGCCGGCCGGTGCCCAGGCGGGCGGCGGCGAGGGCGAGCATTGCGGGGGACAGGTCGATGCCGAACACCGGGTGACCCCGGTCGGCCAGCGGGGCGGCGACCAGGCCGGTGCCGACGCCGACCTCCAGCACCGGTCCGCCCGCGAGCCACGGCTCGAGATCGCTGGCGATCCGGGCGCCGCGGCTCTCACCGCCGCGGGTGGCGTCGTAGCAGTGAGCGACCCGGTCGAACACCAGCGATCTGCACTCGCTCATCCGCTCAGCCTAGACAGGCGCGCGCCGGCCAAGAGCGGTATGCGTTGCTAGGTAGGCAGCAGGTTGAGGCTTGGCGTGTGCTGAAGGCGCACTGCGGAGAAGTGGCGCCTGTCCAAGGTGGCGATGGCGGTGCAGTTATGGCGCTCGGCGACTGCCATCACCGAGGCATCGACGGCCCCCAACGGGAAGTCCGCATATGTCCGCACAAGCTCAACCATGCGCCGGAGATCATCGCGCGTCAGGTCGACCAGCTGTAGCTCGCCATCCGCCACGGCGGCGAGGAAGGTTGCCTCGCCCTCAGGCCCTACCCGGCTCTCGAGGAAGTAACAGACCTCCGCGAGAACCGGGCTCGGGACCAGAAGGGGGCCGCTGTGCCGCTCCAGCAGGTCGACACAGCGGGCATGGTCGGCATCCTTACGGTTGAGGGCCGCAACGAGCGGACCAGTGTCACAGATGATCATATGGTGCCGCGACCCAGCTCCTCGCGCAGGATCTCTTCGGACCTAGCGGCCAGGTCCGGCTCAGCGTCCATGATCCCGACGAAGGACAGCCGCCGACGAGGGCCACTGCCAAGCTGGGCCTCAGTGTCGGAGCCCCCCCCGACGAGAAGGGCTGCGACGGCGCGGAGCGCCCGGACACGGTCGACCGGCAGCTGGTCTATCAACCGGTGCAGCTCCTCATACTCGTGTCCGAACGCGGCTGTCATACCTGTAGCCTAGCGGCGTCTCGTAGGCTCCTGCTCGTGGAGAGCACGGTCATTGAGGTGGGCGGCGAGCGGTCGTACCCGGTGGTGGTCGGGCGGGACCTGCTCGACCGGCTCCCGGCGCTGCTGGCCGGTGCCGCGCGGGCGGCCGTGCTGCACGCCCCGCCGCTTTCCGGGTACGCCGGCCGGGTCGCGCACGCGCTGCGCGCGGCCGGCATCGCCCCGCTGGTCGTGGACGTGCCGGATACCGAGGCGGGCAAGACGGTGGAGGTGGCCGCCGGGTGCTGGGAGGCGCTCGGGTCGGCCGGGTTCACCCGTACCGATGCGGTTGTGGGCGTGGGCGGCGGCGCAGTGACCGACCTGGCCGGCTTTGTCGCGGCCTGCTGGCTGCGCGGCGTGGCGGTGGTCCACCTGCCCACGTCGCTGCTGGGCATGGTGGACGCGGCGGTCGGCGGCAAGACCGGCGTCAACACGGCCGCGGGCAAGAACCTGGTCGGCGCGTTCCACCCGCCCGCCGGTGTCCTCTGTGACCTGTCCACCCTG
>DASSUC010000250.1:0-7184 GCA_035707405.1 Micromonosporaceae bacterium
CACCGTCACCGAGACCACCATCCTGCTGGTCGCCTACGACGGTGAGTGGACCCGCCGGCGCATCGACGGCCCGGACGGCGCCCGCCGCTTCGCCCACCGCCTCGGCATCCCGGTCTACGACGTCAACCTCGTCGGCTACCCCAAGCGCAAGCGGGACTTTGACGAGCGGCGCCGGCGCTCCGGCGAGGCCGGCTAACGCTAGCGCTGGCCGCTGCGCCCGCTGCCCGGCTCACCCGTGCGTGGCGATGTCCTCGATGACCTCCAGCAGCGTGCGGACGGGCACGCCGGTGCCGCCCTTGGCCCAGTAGCCGGTCGGCTCTGCCGTGTGGTAGCCCGGGCCGGCGATGTCGATGTGCGCCCACCTCACCTCGTCGGCGACGAACTCGCTCAGGAACACCCCGCCCTGGAGCATGTGGCCGGCCCGGTCCATGCCCGCGTTGACCTGGGTGATGTCGGCTACCTCGGAGTCCATGCCCTTGCGCACGTCGTCCGGCAGTGGCATCGGCCAGGCCGGCTCGCCCACCCGGTCGCCGGCGACCCGCACCCGCTCGCACAGCTCGGCCGTGCCCATCACCCCAGCGACCCGCTTGCCCAGCGCGATCACCTGGCCGCCGGTGAGCGTGGACGTCTCCAGCAGGTAGTCGGCGCCGTCGGCGCAGGCCCGGGCGATCGCGTCGCCCAGAATCATCCGGCCCTCGGCGTCGGTGTTGAGCACCTCGACCTTCTTGCCGTTGAACATCGTCACCACGTCACCGGGCCGGTACGACGAGCCGGACGGCATGTTCTCCGCCATCGGCAGGTACGCCGTGACGGCCACCCGCGGTTTGGTCGCCGCGACGGCCAGCATGGTGGCCGCGACCGCGGCGGCGCCGGCCATGTCGCACTTCATCTCCCACATGCCCTGGGCCGGCTTGATGGAGACCCCGCCGCTGTCGAAGGTGATGCCCTTGCCGACCAGGGCCACCCGGGCGCCGACGGCGCCCGGGCCGCCGGCGGGGGTGTAGGCGATGCGGACCAGGCGTGGCGGCGCCTCCGAGCCCTGCCCCACCGCCATGATGCCGCCGTACCCGCCGCGGCGCAGCGCCTTCTCGTCGAGCACCTCGACATCGAGGCCGGCCTTTGCCGCCGCCGCGGCGACCTCGTCGGCGAAGTCCGGCGGGCGCAGCGCGTTCGGGGCGGTGTTCACCCAGTCCCGGGCGCGGGCGACCGCCTCGACCACCGCCGCCGCCCGGCGCAGCTCGGCCTTTACCGCCTTGTCCGCCGCGTCCGGCACGTGCACGGCGACCCGGCGGACCGGGTCCCGCCGGCCGGGCTGCGGCCTGGTCTTGTAGCCGGCGAACCGGTAGGCCCCGAGCAGGGCTCCCTCGGCCAGCGCCCGCACCCCGCCCGGCTCGTCGGCCTCGTCGAGCGGCAGGGCCAGCACGATCTCGTCGCAGCCGGCCAGCGCCCGGGCCGCGCTGCCGGCCGCCCGCCGCAGCGTCTCCGCGGCCGGCACCCCGGCGGCCGGCGCCGGCCCGAGCCCCACCGCGGCCACCAGGGGTGTCGCGACCGTGCCGAGGGTGGCCAGCTTGGTGACCTCGCCGGCGGCGCCCGTGGCGCCCAGCAGCGCCAGGGTCGGCACCAGCCGGCCGTCGAAGGCGACGGCGATGCTCTCCGCGCCGGGGGCGAGCAGGAGACCGCCGTCGCCGTCTGGACTGTGTACCCCGACCACGATCGCGTCGGCCGTCAGGTCGGCCGGGTCAGTATCGACGAGGCTCAAGGTGGTCACGCGGCGGCTCCTGCGGTGAGCGGGCGGGTTTGGCTTCGCCGATGCTAACGGGCGAAACGGGCCACGGTAAGTTTCCACCATGAGCGAAGCCAGCGAGGAGCTCCGCCGGTCCCCCTTGCACCAGCGCCATCTCGCCCTCGGCGCCAAGCTCGCGGCCTTCGGCGGCTGGCAGATGCCGCTGGAGTACGCCGGCGGCGGCGTGCTGAAGGAGCACGCCGCGGTGCGCGAGGCGGTCGGCGTGTTCGACGTGTCGCACCTGGGCAAGGCACGGGTACGCGGCCCCGGGGCGGCCGGTTTCGTCAATGCCTGCCTCACCAACGACCTCGGCCGGATCGAGCCGGGGCGGGCCCAGTACACGCTCTGCTGCGCCGAGGACGGCGGGGTCGTGGACGACCTGATCGCCTACCTCTACGCCGACGACCACGTGTTCCTGATCCCCAACGCGGCCAACACCGCCGAGGTGGTGCGCCGGCTCGCCGCCGCGGCGCCGCCGGGCGTGAGCGTGACCGACGAGCACGAGGCGCACGCCGTACTGGCGGTGCAGGGGCCGCGCTCGGCGGAGGTGGTGGGCGCGCTGGGGCTGCCCACGGAGCACGGGTACATGAGCTTCGCCGAGGCCACGGCCGCGGGCACCCCGCTGGTCGTGTGCCGCACCGGTTACACCGGGGAGCACGGGTACGAGCTTGTGGTGCCGGCCGCTGCCGCGGTTGGCGTGTGGGACGCGTTGCTGGAGGCCGGTGCGGCGCACGGGGTCCGGCCGTGCGGGCTGGGCGCGCGGGACACGCTGCGTACCGAGATGGGGTACCCGCTGCACGGGCAGGACCTGTCCCGGCAGATCACCCCGGTGCAGGCCCGGGCCGGCTGGGCGGTCGGCTGGAAGAAGCCGTCGTTCTGGGGGCGCCAGGCGCTGCTGGCCGAGCGGGAGGCGGGCGCGCGGCGTACCTTGTGGGGCCTGGAGTCCCTCGACCGGGGGATCCCGCGGCCGCACATGGCGGTGCTGCGCGACGGGTCGGCCGTTGGCGAGGTGACCAGCGGGACCTTCTCGCCGACCCGCCGGGTGGGCATCGCGCTGGCCCTGCTGGACACCGCGGCCGGGCTCGGCGAGGGGGACGAGGTCGAGCTGGACGTGCGCGGGCGCCGGTGCCGGGCGCGGGTGGTCAAGCCGCCGTTCGTGACGCCCTCGGTGCGGTGAGGGGTGGGCGTCTCCTACGAGCAGGTGCGGGACTGGGTGCTAGGGCTGCCCGGTGGGTGCGAGGTGATGGTGGAGGCGTGGGGGCATCCGACGCTGCGGGTCGGGGACAAGATGTTCGCCTCCGGCGGGCCCGGGCTGCCGACGATGTCGCTGAAGGCCACCAGGGAGGAGCAGGAGATCCTGGTGACCGAGCAGCCGGAGACCTTCTCGGTGGCCGGGTATGTGGGGCGGTTCGGGTGGGTCGAGGTGCAGCTGTCTACTGTGGATGAGGACGAGCTGCGCGACCTGGTCGTGCAGGCGTGGCGGCGTACGGCACCGAAGCGGCTGGTCAAGCAGTACGACGCCGGCCGGTCGCGGTAGCTGCCGGTCCGGCACTTTCTGGCTACACGCCGTGCCTGGCGATGGATGGCCAGGGTGTGTGATTATTGCACACGTGACCGCCGTAGAGACGTGGGCGCCGAGGTTGGCGACCGTATCCGCGAAGCCCGCCTGGCGGCTGGGCTGTCGCAGGGACAGCTCTCGCTGGCGGTGGGTCTGGAACGAACCGCGCTGGTCCGGGTCGAGGCCGGGCAACGGCAGCTGACGGCCCTGGAGCTGTACCGGGTGGCTGACGCGCTACGCCTGCCGTTGGCCCACTTTGTCACCCGCCCGCCAGAGGCGATGCGGTCGCGGCGGCAAGCTTTGGCAGACGAGGCGGACAGCGCGGCGAGGGATCGGCTCCAGCTCGATGCCGCGTTGGAGGCGCAGCTGCGCGACACCGAACAGCTGGTCGGATACGGGGTTCTGGTCCCTCCTGCGCCACCCGAAGCCCGGCAGGTCGGGACGCCGGACGACGCCGCGGGCCTGGCCCGCGACGCGCGCCGGATCCTGGGGCACGAGTCCGGACCGGTGGGACCCCTGGCTGAGGTCGCGGAAAGGTTCGGCCTCTTCCTCACCGTTGTGGACCTGGACGCAGACGGCGCCTCGATGTTCCTGGACACCTACGGCGTCGCCGTCACCGGCTGCGTAGAACCCGGCCGCCGACGCTGGACCGCCGTGCATGAGCTTGGTCATCATCTGATACGCGACGAGTACCACACCGATGTGGGCGTGGCTGCCAGCCGTGACGAGCGCGAACATCTCGTCGACGTGTTCACCGGCGAGTTTCTCCTGCCCCAGAACGACCTGCTCGCCAAGGCGCCGAGCGTGGGGGACGATACCCGCGCGTCTCTGATCGGGATCGCGGCTACGTACCGGCTGTCATGGTCGGCCGTTGTCGACCGGGCGCGGCGTGCGGAGCTGGTCAGTGCCGAGGAAGCCCAGCGCCTTCGGGCGCAGACGCCGATGAAAGGCGACTTCCTTGCGGTGCTCGGACGCGAGCCGTACCCGGACCTACCCCTCGGGGACCGGGGACCGTTATGGACGCAGGCGGTACTGCGTGCGCACAGCGAAGCGCTGATTACCGGCCAGCGCGCGGTTGAGCTGCTCGGTGGCCGCATCAGCATCGAGGACCTGCCTGGAGAGGACCGCTGGTGACCACCGGTGGTGCGGGCGGACCACGGTGGGCGTGGGACGCGTCGGCTCTGCATCACGCGGCGGCAGCGGACCGCGTCGACGTGCTGTTCGATGACGACCGTGGAGACCGAGTCAGGTGGCGGTTGCCGGCCTCGTCTCGTCCACTGTAGATGGCTCGGCTGTCGCGGGCGGGCCCGCCTCGGGCGCTGGCTCGGCCTCAGCCGGCTCGGGCTCCAGCGGCTCCGGCTCCAGCGGTTCGGGCGCGGGTGGGCGGGCGGGCACAGTGCTCGCCAAGGTCAGCGCGGCCCGCAGCAGCGGCAGCGCGGCCAGCGCCGTGGCCCCCTCGCCGAGGCCGAGCCGCAGGTCCATGACCGGGTGCAGGTTGAGCACGTCGGCGGCGTACCGGACGGTCGGCTGGGCGCCGTCGTCCGGGAGCAGGCACCAGTGCCGGGCCTGGCCGCCCAGGTCCCGGCTGACCAGCCCGGCAGCGACGCCGACCGGCCCGTCCAGCAGCACCGGGGTGCGCCGCGCGGCGGCGCCGAGCAGGACGCCGGTGGCGACCGCGAGGTCCGCGCCGCCGAGCGCGGCGAGCAGGTCGCGCGCCCCGCGCGGGCGGGAGCGGGTGCGGTGCAGCGCGTCCCGGACGGCGGCGCAGCGCACCATCCACGCGGCGTCGTCGATGTGCCCGTCGGCGCCGACCACCCGGCCGAGGAGCTTGGGCACCTCCGCCCCGGTCGCCGCCGCCACCACGGCCGCCGCGGCGGCCTCGGCACCGGCGCCGTACGAGGCCAGGACCAGCAGGTCCACCCCGGAGTCGGCCGCCTCTGCGGCGAGCCGCCAGCCGTACGCCAGCGCCTCGTCCACCTGGGTGCCGGTGAGCGCGTCCCCGGTCTCGAACGGCTGGGACGGCATCGCCTCCACCACCCGTAGGCTCGCCCCGGCCTCGGCCGCCAGCCGGGCGACCGGGTCCTCACCGGCGCGCGCCCGGGCGGCCCGCCGCGCCGACTCGGCCGGGCTGTCGCCGGCCGCCGCGCCGCCGTCGTGGTCGGCGTGCAGCAGCAGGACCCGGACCTCCTGCCAGGGCTGCGGGACCGTCCGGCCCTGCGTGGCGGCGGCGAACGCGACCGTCTCCGCGAGCGCGCCGAGGCCGGCGCCGGGCAGGTCCAGGGTGGCCAGGTGGGTCCGCGCTGCGGCGGCTGCGGCCTCGTCGGGCATGGGGAGGTCCATCCCGGGCTGGAACACCACACCGGGGTCGAGGGCCGGTGACGTGGCGCCGCCGAGCGCGGCGGGGACCGGCCGTGCCCGGGTGAGCCTGCGGCCGGCAGGTGTGGTGACGCCGACGGTGCCGGCAGCCCGGGCGGCGATGTCGGCGGTGCCCCTGGGAGCGGCGGGCTGGGCGGGAGCGCCCTTCAGCCACACCGGCTGGCCGGCGACGACCAGCACGACCGCGGTGCAGGCGTCGGCGAGCGCGCGGTTGACCGTACCCAGGATGCCGGCGAGGAGGCGCCCGGCGTGCGTCGCCGGTACGACGGAGAGGCCCACCTCCGGGCTGACCAGGACGACCCGGCCGGCGCTGGTGCGCGCGGCCTCAGCCAGCGCGGCGATTGCGGTTGTGGTGCCCTCGGTGTCGTCGCCGACCTCGACCTCCAGCAGCGCCGCCACCCAGCCGCCGAGGTCGTCGACGAGGACCACCTCGTCCGCCTTGGCCTCTGCCACGACGGCCGCGAGCCGGTCGGGGTGGCTGGTCAGCTCCTCGGTGGACCAGGACTCCGGCCGGTCGGGTCGGGCACCCGCACCGCCCGTGCCGTCCGTGACCGACCGGCCCGTCGCCACGTAGCGCACGGTCCGGGTCGCGCCGTCGACATCTTGCGTGACCAGCGCCTCCGCGACCAGCGACTCGGCGAACGCGGACTTGCCGGACCGGATCCCGCCCAGCACCAGCACGCTGCTCCACCCGTCATCGGTCATTCCCGTACCCTACGGTCTCCGTTACGCCGCGCGGAAAGCTGTGGTGGTGCGGCCGGCGCGGCGCGGTAAGGCGTTGCCGGCGGGTGTCCCGGCTACGCTGGCGGAGGCGCCGGCGGACAGCGGCTGCGGGGCCGGGAAGGGGACTGGCGACATGGCGTGGACCTGGCGGTACGAGAACCCGAGCGGCCGACCGGTGGACGGCCCGCGCGAGACGTTCGGCAGCCAGGCCGACGCGGAGTCGTGGATCGGGCAGACCTGGCGGGAGCTGGCCGGGTCGGGAGTGACCACGGTGGTGCTGATGGAGGACGAGCGGGTGGAGTACCGGATGAGCCTCGCCCCCGCCGGCGAGTGACCGTGGGCGGCGAGTGACGTGGGCGGTGGGTGACCGTGGGCTCTGACCGCTTTGCGCGGGGGCACCTGGTCGGCGGGGTGCCCCGGGAGGCGTTCCGGCCCAGCTTGGTCTTCCTGTGCGTGGCCGCGCTGTTCGCCGCGAGCGGCTGGATGGCGTGGAACGGCGTCGGCAACGCCCGGCTGAACGTGTTCCTGTTCGTGGTCGCCGGCTGGGTGGTGTCGCTGTGCCTGCACGAGTACGCCCACGCGGTGGTCGCCTACCGGGCCGGTGACCTGGCCGTGGCCGAGCGCGGCTACCTGACCCTCAACCCGCTGCGCTACACCCACCCGCTGCTGTCGATCGTCCTTCCGGTGGTCTTCATCCTGCTCGGCGGCATCGGGCTGCCCGGCGGCGCGGTCTGGGTCGACCGG